>NZ_VFOX01000001.1:2453270-2759929 GCF_006716345.1 Microbacterium saperdae | reverse complement strand
GAGGGTGATCGCGCGTCGTTGGTGGGTGGTGAAGATGCGGTCGGTGTTCCCGATCCCGACGATGCGGCCCTCGGGGTCGAACAGCACGCGTTGGATCGTGCCGCCGCAGGCCGTGTGCCGGGCGGCAGCGATCGTGGTCGGGGTGTCGATGCCGTCCACGTGCGCCCACCCGTGCCCGGTCGCATAGTCCTCCGCCGTCACGGACACGATCAGTGTCGGCGCGGCCCCGCCGAGTGTCGGCATGTCGTCGTGGCGGGCAGCGATCCCGAGCATTGCGGTGAACGCGTCGTGTTGCTTCTGCGCGCGGGTGCGGGGGTCGACCTGCCCGCGCGGGTCCCCGGACGGCAACACACCACCGTCCCGATCCTCCCGATCCTGCACGCCCTGAGCATCCCGCTCTTCAGACGGCACGAACTGCACGCCCGGCACGGGTGGCCCGTCGACTCTCGGGTTCAGATACGCGTCCCAGATGCGCTGCAACTGTCCCGCGGTCTCCGGCAACAGGTCCCCACGGATCGGGATCAACCCGTTCTTCACCCGCCCGAGGATCACCCCGCGGCCGCGCATCGCGATCTCCTCCGCGGGCTCGGCGCCGTCGGGGTCGAGGAACATCACGATCCGTTGCGCGAGCACCCGCAGGTCTTCCGGCGTCGCCGCCGGCCCCGCTTCCAGACCATCGGCATCGCCCTCGGTATCGGCATCGCCATCGACCTCCGTCTCTGAGACGCCCCATCCGCGCGCATACCCCGCCAGCTCCGCGTCCGCCCGCGCCCGGTCTGCCGCTCCGACGCGTCCTCGTGCCTGTTCGATCGGCCCCGTCGCCGCCAACAGCCCGGTGATCCCGAGGGCCCCGTCCACCAGCGCCTCCCGCAGCTGCGGCCACAATGCCGGCACCCAGCCCCCGGAGCTGATGTTCACCTCACGGCGCACCAGCCGTGCGGCCTTCACCACCCGTCCCGCCCCCGCCGTATCCGTGCGCAACACCCGTTGCAGCAGCTCGCTCATGCTGCGGCAGCCGAACTGTCCGCAGAACGCCGGATCCCCGACCCCGCCGGCCGTGCGGGCACCGAGGCCACCGTCTCCACGATCAACGCTTCCGCCCGCCGTACCACATCCCCTGCGGCGCGCAGCACGTCGAGCTTCTCCGCATCCGACACCCCCGAAACCGACCCCGCGCGCACCACCGCATCGAGGTCGCTCACGACCTGATCGAGCACATCCACGGGGTGGTCCATACCCCTCATTCAACCCGGGACCACCGACATTCCGACCCGAAAACCACCAAAAAAGGCCCAGGCCAGAGCGATATTCCGGAACACGATCCGCATCCACTCGCACTCCCCAGAAGCGCTCACGAAGCGACCTCTCCACAGCTGTCGTCGAGACGGCGTAGCCCCTCGCATCGCCGTGCCGGCGGCACCCACCGAGAGTGCACGAGCACCTCCCGAGTGCACGAGCCCCCCCCCACCGAGTGCACGACCTACCCGCGCGAACATCCCGTGCACTCGGCAACACCCCGTGCGCTCGGCGCCCCGAAGCGCCCGACACCCCGAAAGCCCCGCAGCGTCAGCCTGCGTCGAGGCCGAGCAGCAGTTCCGTCGCTCCGTCGGGGAACAACGGACGCAGGCCCTCGCGCACCTCGGCGATCGGCACCCATCTCACGGGGCTGCCCTGGTCGAGCACGTGCAGCTCGGCATCCAGGGGCACGTCATCCAGCGCCGACGAGGTCACCGCGTAGATGTGGGCGATCTCGTGGCCCGGCACGCCTTCGTACGTGAAGATGTTCTCGCGCACGCCGAGCAGTTCCACGGCCTGCAGAGTCACGCCGAGTTCCTCCATGAACTCGCGATGCAGCGCCTCCTCGGCCCGCTCGCCGAACTCGATCCCGCCACCGATCGCCCGGAGGAAGTCGAGTCCGCGGGACCGATCCGTGCCGAACAGCGCGAGCACGTGCCCCTGTCTCACGGGCAGGCCGACGGCGATGTTGCGGATGGCAGGCATCCCGGAAGGCTAACGCACGTGAGGGATCGCGAGCGCGGGTGTGCCTCAGGAGAGGCGCACCGCGCCGCCGGACACCACGATCCCGCCGACTGCGGGAATCGTCACGGTGAGCAGGCTCGGGCGTCGCACGTGGGCACCCTGGTGGATGCGGATCGTCCGGCCCGCGCGACCCAGATCACGCAGGAAGGCGCCCGTCGATGCTGCCGCGGATCCCGTCGCCGGATCTTCCGTGATGCGGCCGACCGGGAAGATGTTCCGCGCGTCGAAGTCCGAGTCTCCCGACGCGTGCAGCACCGTGACGGTGCCGTGCCATCCCTGTTCGCGCATCAGCGCCGCGACGGGTGCGGGGGAGAAGCGGAACTGATCGAACAGCTCGCGGTCCCGGATGACGAGGGTCGGATGCCAGTTTCCGGCGAACGCCTCCTTCGGAGGGAAGCGCGGATCGAGATCCGATCGTGCGAGGCCGAGCAGTTCGAGCAGCCGTGCGAGCACGTCCTCCTCGAGATCCCGAACCTCCGGTTCGACGCTGGTGAACGACACGGTGACCGTGCCTTCGCCATCCGAGGTGGAGTGGAGAGTCACCTCGCCACCGCCGGTCTCGAAGACCACCTCACCCGCGCCGTTCCGCTCGGCCAGAGCCACCGCCGTCGCGACTGCCGCGTGCCCGCAGAACGGCACCTCCGCCGCCGGCGACCAGAACCGCACGCGATAGCGGGGCGTGCCGGCCTCGCTGCGGTTCGCGGTGACGAAAGCGGTCTCGGAGTATCCGACATCCGCGGCGATCTGCAGCATCCGCTCATCGCTCAGATCGGCAGCGTCGAGCACGACACCGGCGGGGTTGCCCCCGGTCGGATCGGCCGCGAAGGCGTTGTACCGCAGGATCTCGGGAACTTCCGTCATGACGAGGAGCCTATCCACCTCGCCGTCAGGAGTTCACGCGGATGATCTCCTGCTGGTACGGCGCGATCACGTCTCCGGAGATGCGCAGGTCGAGCAGCAGGAAGCGGCGGGTGGCCGCATCCTCCTCGGCCCACGTGGCCAGACGGTCGAGGTCCGCGAGCGTGCGCACAACCACGCCTTCGGCGCCGACGGCTGCGCCGAAGGCGGCGAAGTCGACCTCGGGGATGCGCATCGGTCCTTCGGCGAGTCCCTTCAAGCCGTAGAGGTTCACCTCGGCGCCATATGCCGCGTCGTTCCAGATGACGGCGATGCCGCGCCCACCGGCAGCGCGGACCGCGGACTCGAGATCGGCGATGGCCATCAGCCCGCCGCCGTCTCCCGAGGTCAGCACGACCGTGGATTCGCGGCGCGCGAGGGCGGCGCCGACGACGCTGGGCCAGCCCTGGCCGATCGACTGGAATGCCGTGCCGATCATCATCATGCGATCCGGCGCCGCGACGGGCCAGTACATGTTCGCCCAGCCGATGAAGTGTCCGCCGTCCGAGACGACGACACGGTCTTCCGGCATCAGCGCGGCGATGCGGCGGGCGGCCGAGCGGGGGTCGAGGCGTCCGTCGGGTGCGAGGTCGTCTCCGGCGTCATAGGCGCGGGCAGCGGCGACGTCGACGGTCTCGCGCCACGGAGCAGCAGGGGCAGCGGTCGAGAGGCGTGACACGAGGGCCTCGGCGGCCACGCGCGCGTCGGCGGCCACGAAACCGCTGATGTGCGCGTGGGTCGCGGCTGCGGCGATGTCGATCTGGAAGACGCGGGTTCCGGGGGCGAAGAGCTCGCCGAAGCGCATCGTGAACTGGTTCAGGGAGGCTCCGAAGACCACGGCGACGTCGGCGGAGCGGATCAGCTCCATCGCCCCGTCGGCGCCGAAGCCGCCGGTGACGCCCAGGTCGTAGCGGCCCTCCGGGAAGACGCCGCGCCCGAGAGCGGATGAGGCGGTGAGGGCACCCGTCGCGTGTGCGAGCTCGCCGAGCGCGGTGCGCGCCCCCGCGAGCCAGGCCCCGCGGCCGGCGAGGAGGAACGGACGCTCTGCACTCTGGAGCGCGGCGGCGATCTCGTCGAGCATCCCCTCGGCGAACTCGCCCTTCGGGGCCAGCGGGGCGGGCACACGCGGCGAGGGAGCCTCCGCCACCGGACCGGCTTCGAGGGCGGCGACGTCATAGGGGATCGCGAGCACGACCGGCACTCGATACGTGAGTGCGTGCTCGATCGCGATCACGGTGGTGGCGGCGGCATCCGCGCGCCCGACCGTATAGGTGCGCGCCCCCACGGCCGAGGCGAGGGCGATCTGGTCGACATCCCACGGGCGCGGGCCCGAGGTCGGCTCGTCGCCCACCACGAGCACCAGCGGCACATGCGCCTGCACGGCTTCGGCGAGAGCCGTGAGCGTGTTGGTGAATCCGGCGCCATAGGTCGAGGTTCCGGCGGCGATGCGACCGGACGCGCGGAAGTGCGCGTCTGCGGCCACCACCGCGCCCTGCTCATGGCGGACGGCCGTGAACACGGCGGAGGTCTGCGTCTCGATGGCGTCGAGGAAGTAGGCGTTGCCGTTGCCCATCACGCCGAAGACGGCATCGATGTGCTGGGCGAGGGTGAGCGCGACGTGCGCAGAGACAGTGGGCATGCGAAAGCCTTTCGAGACAGGGACGGAGAACGGGGTATCCGTATGTGTCTCGCCTCCGCTGCCGTGCGGAGTGCTTCGTGCCCCTTTTTCGGGCACCGGTCGTCGAAAGACCGGACAGGTGAACTCTACCGTTCCTGCCCGCCGCTGTCGCCGCTCCGACTTCCCTCGGAAACATCATCGAAACCACGCCACGGAAGTATTCCGACATGGAGTCGCTGTTCAACGGATACACCTCTCGTCGGTCGCCGGTGCGGAGCGGGCCTCAGCCCTGGGACGAGATGTTCCCGACGGAGGCGCTGCCGGGTGGCGGCGACGTGCGTCTGCCCTACAAGGACATGTACCCGGCGCTGGCCGGGATGGACGACGCGGAGCTGCGGGCGCGGACGGATGCCCTGGCCAGCTCGTACCTCGCGCAGGGGGTGACCTTCGACTTCGCCGGAGAGGAGCGGCCGTTCCCGCTCGACGTGGTCCCGCGCGTGATCGCCGCAGACGACTGGAGATACGTCGAGTCCGGCGTGAAGCAGCGGGTGCGCGCGCTCGAGGCGTTCCTGGCGGATGTGTACGGCCCGCAGCTCGCGGTGCACGACGGCGTGATCCCGGCGTCGCTGATCAGCTCGTCCTCGCATTTCCATCGCCAGGCGGCAGGCATCGTCGGGGCGAACGGGGTGCGCATCCATGTCGCTGGCATCGACGTCATCCGCGACGAGAAGGGGGCGTGGCGCGTGCTGGAGGACAACGTCCGGGTGCCGAGCGGCGTGAGCTACGTGCTCGCCAACCGGAGGGTCATGGCGCAGACGCTGCCCGAGCTCTTCACCAGCCTGCGCGTGCGACCCGTGGTCGACTACCCGGGCCGGCTGCTGCAGGCGCTGCGCGCCGCGGCGCCCGCCGGTGTCGAGGATCCGACCGTCGTGGTGCTCACCCCCGGCGTCTACAACTCCGCCTACTACGAGCACACCCTGCTCGCCCGGATGATGGGCATCGAGCTGGTCGAGGGGCGCGACCTCTTCTGCTCCGGCGGGCGCGTATGGATGCACACGACCGCGGGACCCACCCGCGTCGACGTGATCTACCGCCGCGTCGACGACGAGTTCCTGGACCCGCAGCACTTCCGGCCCGATTCCGTGCTGGGCGCGCCGGGGCTGATGCTCGCGGCACGGCTGGGCAACGTCACGCTCGCCAACGCGATCGGCAACGGCGTCGCCGACGACAAGCTCGTGTACACGTACGTGCCCGAGCTCATCCGGTACTACCTGGGGGAGGACCCGATCATCCCGAACGTCGACACCTGGCGGCTGGAGGAGCCGGAGGCGCTCGAAGAGGTGCTGGATCGCCTCGACGAACTCGTCGTGAAACCGGTCGACGGTTCCGGAGGAAAGGGACTCGTCGTCGGACCGGATGCCTCGCGGACCACGCTCGAGGCGCTGCGGGCGACTCTCCTGGCGGATCCGCGCGGCTGGATCGCGCAGCCCGTGGTGCAACTGTCGACGATCCCCACATTGGTGGAGGACGGCTTCCGGCCCCGGCATGTCGATCTGCGCCCCTTCGCCGTGAACGACGGAAACGACATCTGGGTGCTGCCAGGGGGTCTCACGCGCGTCGCGCTGCCCGAGGGGCAACTGGTCGTGAACTCGAGTCAGGGTGGCGGGTCGAAGGACACCTGGGTGCTGGATCCCTCTCTGTTCACGGGGCCCACGACCACGGTCGCCGGGCTCTCGGATCCGGCCTCCGACGAGGTCTCGATCGCCACCGGAGCGATCGCGGTCGTGTCGGCACCGCCGCGGGAGGAGCCGCATCCGCCGTTCCTCTCCTCTCCGCAGGACGAGGATCTCGAGGTGCGCCACCACCAACAGCAGCAACAGCAACAGCAGCAGCGATCGGGACCGGGGGAGCTCGCATGCTGAGTCGCATCGCCGAAGCGCTGTTCTGGATCGGCCGCTACGTCGAGCGGGCGGACGGCACCGCGCGCATCCTGGACGTGCACCTGCAGCTGCTCCTGGAGGATCCGTGGGTCGAGGAGGACACCGCGTGCCGCGCCCTGCTCTCGGTCATGGGCACGACGGTCGAGGGCGACGCGCCGCTCGGACGCGACGATGTGGTGCGCCTGCTCGCGCTGGATCGGGAGCACTCTGCGTCGATCGCGCACTCGATCACAGCCGCCCGTGAGAACGCCCGCCGCGCACGCGAGATCATCTCGACAGACCTGTGGGAGACCCTCAACGAGTCCCATGCGCGGATGCCGCGGTGGATCGCCTCGGACAAGACGCATCCCTTCTTCCGCTGGGTCCGCGACCGATCGGCCCTGGCCTTCGGGGTGGTGGACTCCTCGACCAGTCGCGATGAAGCGTGGCAGTTCTTCGTGCTCGGCCGATCGATCGAACGCGCAGACATGACGGCACGTCTGCTCGCGACGCGGTCCCTCACGGATGCCGGTGGTCCCAGCTGGACCACGCTGCTGCGCAGCTGCGGCGCGTACGAAGCCCATCTGCGCAGCCATCGCGCCGTGCCCACGGCCGCCTCGGCCGTGGAGTTCCTGCTGGTGGATCGGCTGTTCCCGCGGTCCGTGCTCTCCAGCATCCTGCAGGCGGAGGAATGCCTGCGCGGCATCGATCCGGCGGGAGCGTTCGGCGCTCCGGATCGTGCCCATCGTGTGCTCGGACGGATGCGCTCGGAGTTGGAGTACCGACCGGTCGGTGACATCGTGCATCGGCTCTCGGAGAGCATGGAAGAGGTCCAGGTGGGGATGTCGGACGCGAGCGACGCGATCAGGGAGCGGTACTTCCCCTCGATCGCGATGCCGGTGTGGATCGGAGAGGCGCTGTGAGCCGCCTGCGGATCGTGCATCGGACCGGATTCCGCTACGAGAAGCCGGCCACCGCGTCATACAACGAGGCCAGGATGCTGCCGCATTCGCGCGAGGGTCAGTTCGTGCTGCAGGCGACCCTCGACATCACGCCGACCGCGACCCAGCACTCCTACGCCGACTACTGGGACACCAGGGTGTCGACCTTCGAGGTGCTCACCCCGCATCAGCTGCTGTCGGTCACCGCGACCAGCATCGTCGATGTGCGGGCGATGCCGCAGTCGACCAGGGTCGTCGACTGGGACGAACTCGCCGCCCGCATCCCGCTGTCGCTGTCGCTGGCCGAGGGGATCACGCAGACTCCGGCGACCGCCCCGGATGAGGAGATGATCGCGCTCGCGCAGCGGATCAGGGCCGAAGGACGCGATGTCGACGCGACCGCGTTCGAGATCTGTCGGACGGTCGGCGAGGCGATGGAGTACCGGAGCGGTGTCACCGGCGTGAACTCGACCGCCCGCGATGCATGGCCGGCGCGCTCCGGAGTCTGCCAGGACATCGCGCACGTCGCACTAGGTGTGCTGCGGGCGATCGGGATCCCGGCGCGCTACGTCTCCGGCTACCTGCACCCGGATCCGACGGCTCCGATCGGACAGCCCGTGATCGGGGAGTCGCACGCCTGGGTCGAGTGGTATTCGGGGGAGTGGCGCGGGTACGACCCGACCAACCTCGCCGAGATCGGGGAGTCGCACGTCTACGTCGGTCACGGTCGCGACTACGGCGACGTGCCGCCGCTGCGGGGGGTGTACGCCGGGCCGAGCGCCTCGGAGCTCTTCGTGTCGGTCGAGGTCACCCGGCTGGAATGACCAAGCATCCGAGGGGTCAAGACACGCCGCGCCACGGGCGGCCGTGCGGCGTGTCGTGACCCCTCGACGTGGAACCGGGCGCCGCGCGCATGCAGGAGAATGAACCAGTGACTGATGCAACGATCGAGCGCGAGACGCTCACCTGGGACGGATTCGGCGCGGCGACCCGCGAGCTCGCACGCACCATCGTCGACAGCGGCTTCGAGCCCGAGGTCGTCGTGGCGATCGCGCGCGGTGGTCTGCTGCCGGCGGGCGCCATCGCCTACGGCCTGGGCGCGAAGAACTGCGGTGCGATCAACGTCGAGTTCTACACCGGCATCGGCACCGTGCTGGACGCTCCGGAGGTGCTGCCGCCCGAGCTCGACATGGCCTACCTCGACGGCCGCCGCGTGCTGCTGGTCGATGATGTCGCCGACTCGGGCCGCACGCTCGCCCTCGCGGTGCAGCTGCTGAAGGACAAGGGCGCCGACGTGCGTTCGGTCACCATCTACACGAAGCCGACGACGATCATCCAGCCCGACTACGCCTGGAAGGACACCGACCTCTGGATCAACTTCCCGTGGTCGTTCCAGGGCACCGTGGTCGAAGAGGACCGGGGACTCGCACCCTCGGCCTGAGCCGGGCGCCCCGGGTCATCCCCGCAGGAGTGCGCGCAGCGTCTGGATCGTGTCGGCCTCGGCGGCGGTCTTGTCGCTCCGGTAGCCCTTGACCCGGGCGAACCGCAGCGCGATCCCGCCGGGGTAGCGCGGTGAGCGCTGCACGCCGTCGATCGCGATTTCGACCACGATCTCCGGCCTGAGGAACACGGTGCCGGCCGAGCGACGCGTCTCGAACTCGGGGAACGTCTGCGTCTGCCACTTCAGCAGCTCGTCGGTGAGGCCCTTGAAGGTCTTGCCGACCATGACGAAGGCACCGGGGTCACCGAACTCGCCGTCGAGGTCGAGCGCGCCCAGATGCAGGTTCGACAACCAGCCCTGGCGACGACCCGAGCCCCACTCCGCCCCGAGCACCACGAGGTCGTAGGTCAGCACGGGCTTGACCTTGATCCAGGAGGTGCCGCGTCGCCCTGCGGCGTAGGGCGAGTCGATCGCCTTGATGACGACGCCCTCGTGCCCGGCGGCGAGGGCATCACGGGAGAGATCCTCGGCGGCAGCGGCGTCGGCTGTCACGATGCCGGGGATGCGCCAGTCGGAGGCGACGCGCTCGAGCTCTGCGAGACGAGTCGAGAGCGGCTCGTCGATCAGGTCGCGGCCGTCGACGTGCAGCAGATCGAAGAACCAGGGTCGCAGCAGGAGCTCCCGCGAGACATCCGCGCCGAAGCGCGACATGGTGTCCTGGAACGGACGCGGGCCGCCGTCTTCATCGAGCGACAGCGTCTCGCCGTCGAGGATCAGGTCGTGGGCCGGAAGTGCCCGAACGATCTCGACCAGCTCCGGTACGCGATGGGTGATGTCGGCCAGGCTGCGCGTGTACACCCCCACATCGTCGCCGTGCCGGTGCACCTGGATGCGGGCGCCGTCGAGCTTGAACTCGACCGAGGCCTCGCCCGTGAGCTCCAGGGCCGCGGTGGGGGTCGCGGCGGTCCCGGCGAGCATCGGCAGCACCGGGCGGCCGACCTGGAGTCCCACGGCCTCGAGCTCGGCGGCGGTGCCGGTGAGGGCCAGATGCGCGGTGATGCCGAGGTCTCCCGAGAGCATGGCGGCGCGGCGGACGACGGCCGGTGTGCGTCCGGAGGCGCGGGCGATCGCGTCGAGCAGCACGCCCCCGAGCGCGCCGGTGCGCAGCTCGCCCAGGATCGCCCTGGTCAGGAAGTCCCATTCGCCGGGAGTGGTCCGCGCGGCGAGACCGCCCAGGACGCTGCTGCGAGCCGCGTTCGATCCCGTGCCGGACGCCGCAGCCAGAGCATCGAGAGCCTGATCGACGTCGGCGATGCGCAGTGTCGAGGCCTCGGCATGGTGCACGTCGAGGGCGGCGATCCCTCGCCACCCCACGCCGAGGCGCCCCTGTCGCGGTGCCGCGAGCAGCAGACCGACGAGCGGCGCGATCTCTGCGGGTTCTGCGCGCGCGAGCAACCGGGCCAGGGCGTCGATCTTCGCGAGGCGCGATGAGGTCGCGGCGACCTCTTCTGTCGTGGTGACGAGCTCCGAGAGCATCATCCCCGCATTCTGCCACCGGGCTCGGACACCCGGGCTCTCACAGGAAGCTGCCGTCTCGTATGCGAGTATCTGTGATCGACCACATGAAAGGGGCTGAGGTGGACGACGTGCGGAGCGAGTTCTTCTCGGCGCTGACCGGAGCGCTGACCTTGCCGGTCATCGACGGGCCGAATCTCATCGTCGGGATCGATGGCGTCGACGGTGCAGGCAAGACCCGCCTCGCCGACGACTGGGCGATGTCCCTGCGAGGTCTCCGCTCTGTCGCACGAGTCTCCATCGACGGCTTCCATCACGTGCGCGCGCGACGCTACCGTCGCGGCCGCACGTCGTCCGAGGGGTTCTGGCTCGACTCGTACGACTACGCGGCGTTCCGACGCGAGGTGATCGAACCCTTCCGGCAGGGGAACGGGACGTACCTGCCCCGACACCATGACGTGGAGACCGATCAGATCCTCGTCGGGCATCGTCTTCCCGTTCCCCGCGGGTGTGTGCTCCTGGTCGACGGGATCTTCCTCCACCGCCCGGAGCTCGAAGGCGTGTGGGATCACACCGTCTTCCTCGGCGTGCCGTTCGAGGAATCGGCACGCCGCATGGCGATCCGCGACGGATCTCCGCCCGATCCCGAGGCGGCGGAGAACGC
The DNA here is from genome assembly GCF_006716345.1 of Microbacterium saperdae. Taxonomy (NCBI): domain Bacteria; kingdom Bacillati; phylum Actinomycetota; class Actinomycetes; order Micrococcales; family Microbacteriaceae; genus Microbacterium; species Microbacterium saperdae. The sequence continues at coordinate 2,748,894 of NZ_VFOX01000001.1, read as the reverse complement.
GCGCTACGTGGGCGGTCAGCGGCGCTATCTTGCGGAGTGCCGACCGGATGAGCGGGCATCCGTGCTCGTCGACTATCGCGATCTCGCACGCCCTGTCATCGTCAGGGGTGGAGAGGCTGGAGGGCGTCACACTCCGCGGAACACCGGTGTGCGCTTCTCCTGGAACGCCGCGAAGCCTTCGCGGTAGTCGTCCGTGTCGCACAGCGCGGCCTGGGCCGCGTTCTCGATGCCGACGGCATCCCACAGTGCGAGGCGTTCGTCGCGGATGCGGGCGATGAGCTGCTTGCTCGCGAGGAAGGCCGCCGTGGCACCCTGCGCGGCGGCGGCCGCGGCACTCATCGTCGCCTCGACGACCTGATCGTTCGGGAACACCCGCGAGAACAGCCCGGAGTCCACGGCCTCTGCTCCGGTCATCAGCCTCCCGGTGTAGATGAGGTCGAGTGTCTTGTGCGCGCCCAGCCGGTCGAGGAACAGTGCGTGCCCGCCCGAGTCGAGTGTCGCCCCGAGTGCGGCGAATGGAGACCCGATCTTCGCGGACTCCGCGACGTACACGACATCCGTTGCGATCAGCAGACCGAGTCCGACACCCAGACAGGCTCCGTGCGCCACGGCGAAGGTCGGCGCAGGGAACCTCGACATGCGCTGCAGCAGCGGGGTCACGAGGCCGCCGAGGTAGCCGATCACATCGTCGTCGCGCGGGTCCACGCCGGAGATGTCTCGCCCGGCGCAGAAGGCGCGTCCCTCGCCGCGGAGCACCAGCGCGCGGACGCCGGCCTGCTCCGCTTCTCCGTAGGCCGCGTCGAGATCGCGCAGCGCCTGCTCGTCGAGGGAGTTCAGCTTCGCTTGGGCGTTCAGCGTGATGTGCGCGACGTCGTCGTCGATGGTCAGGTCGATCATGGGTGCTGTCCTTCCGGGCGGTCTGCTCAGACGTCGTAGTCCACGACCACGCGGTCGCTGGTGGGATGGGACTGGCACGTGAGCACGAAGCCGCGCTCCAGCTCATCGGGCTCCAGGGCGTAGTTCTCGGTCATCGTCACACTGCCCTCCACGACCCGTGCCCGGCAGGTTCCGCACACGCCACCCGCGCAGGCGAACGGGGCATCGGGCCGCACCCGCAGCGCCGCGTTCAACACGGACTCATGCGCGTCGACCGGGCTCTCCACCGTGGAGGAGACGCCGTCGAGCGTGACCTCGATGCGCACGGTCTTCTCGCCCGCGCGCACCTCGACAGGGCGCGCTGCGCGCGCCGGTTCGTCGCCGGTCGTGAATAGCTCGAAGCGGATGTGCGCGCGATCGACGCCGACGTCGGCGAGCACCTCTCGGCACAGGTCCACCAGGGCGAGGGGGCCGCACAGGAACCACTCGTCGACCGTCGCCGGCAGGATCAGCGTGCCGAGGATCGTCCGCAGCTTCTCCTCATCGATCCGACCGGAGAGCACGGGGGCGGTGCGCTGCTCGCGCGACAGCACGTGGTGCAGCACCAGGCGTGTGGGATACCGGTCCTTGAGATCGGCGAGGTCCTCCAGGAACATCACGTCGAGCGTGGCCCTGTTCGTGTAGAGCAGCGTGAACCGCGAGGTCTCGGACCGCGTCAGCACGGTGTGCGCCAGCGCCATCAACGGCGTGATGCCGGAGCCGGCCGCGATGCCGACGATGTGCCGGTCGTCGAGGGCGTCGAGTGCCGAGGTGAACGTGCCCTGCGGGCTCATGACGTCGATCTCGAATCCGGCGTGCAGCCCGGTCTGGGCCCAGGTGGAGAAGAGTCCGCCCTCGTCGCGCTTGACGGCCACGCTCAGGCGGGTGTCACCGCCGTCGTCTCGGTGCTCGGGCGCTCGGCACAGCGAGTACGAGCGTCGAACCTCGACGCCGTCGAGCGTGGTGCGCAGGGCGACGTACTGACCGGGAAGGTGGTCGTACTCGTCAGCCAGGGCGGCGGGCACCGTGAAGGTGACCTCGACCGCATCGTCTGTGAGGGGACGCACATCCTCGACTGTGAGGGTGTGGAAGCGGGCCCGCTTTCGCGGCGCGGCATCGGTGCGGGGAGTCTCGCGGGTGACCGCTGCAGGGGACGAGGTGAAGAGCGACATGTCAGTGCACCTTGAAATGGTCGAAGGGCTCGAGGCAGGCGCGGCACTCGAACAGTGCCTTGCAGGAGGTCGACCCGAACCGCGCGACCTCCCGGGTGTCGAGGGATCCGCAGCGTGGGCAACGCACGCTCAGGGCCAGACGGATGGGACCGGTCGACACGGCGGCGCGGCCCGATGGCGGTGCGATGCCGTACGCGGCGAGCTTGGTCTTGCCGGCATCCGTCATCCAGTCCGTGGTCCAGGCGGGGGAGAGCACGAGACGCACCTCGACGTCGTCGTATCCGGCCGCGGTGAGCGCCAGGATCACGTCGTCGCGGATCGTGTCCATCGCCGGACACCCGCTGTAGGTCGGGGTGATATCGACCTGCACACGCGAGCCGTCGACGGTCACCGCCCGCAGCACGCCGAGATCCTCGATCGTGAGCACGGGCACCTCGGGGTCGGGCACGGCCGCGGCGATGCGCCAGGCCTCCTGAGTCGTGTCGTGGGTGCGCATCGGGCTCACCACGTGGCCCCAGGATGCCGCCGAGCGAGCACCTGCATCTCGGCGAGGATGTGGCCGAGAGGGGTCGCATGTGCGCCGTGGCGTCCCCCGGCAGACGAGGCGGCGACCGCGGGCACCGACAGCTCGGCCTCGGTGAAGACCGTGTCGACCACGGCGTCGAAGCCGGGGCGCAGACCCGATGGTCGCACGGCGGCGTCGCCGAGGCGTTCGACGAGTTCGTCGTCGCGGAACAGCTCGTCGACATACGGCCAGACATCGGCGTTCGCGCGGACGATCCGGGCGCGCGACTCCTCGGTGCCTCCGGCCAGGCGCAGCATCCACTGCACCGCGTGGTCGCGGTGGTAGTCGACCTCCTTGAGCGACTTCTCGGCGATCGCCGCGAAGGTCGCGTCACTGCTCGTCCGCAGCGCGGAATAGAGCTCGAACATGTACGTGGCGACCACGAACTGCCGCGCGATGGTCTGGGCGAAGTCGCCGTTCGGCTGCTGCACGATCCATGCGCACCGGAACTCCGGCTCATCACGGAAGTAGGCCAGGTCGTCTTCGCTGCGTCCGTCGAACGAGCCGGCGTAGTGCAGGAACGAGCGGGCATGACCGAGAAGATCGAGGGCGATGTTGCCCAGTGCCACATCCTCCTCCAGCTCGGGTGCGCGCGAGATCCACTCGCCCAGCTGCTGAGAGAGGATCAGCGCATCGTCGCCGAGGCGCAGCGCGTATTCGGCGACGTCGGCGGATGCGGCCACGGCGCCGACGCCGGAGAGCTCCTGCGAGAGCTGGAGCTCGTCGACCGACACGTCGCCGTGGACGTCGATGTCGTGGTGTGCGGCGCTCACAGGTGCGGCACCCCCTCGGACGCCGTGTAGTACACGGCGTGACGATAGTTCTTGCCTGCCGGGCTCTCGAAGTACGCGCCCTTGGCATCGGGATCGCTGGTGGTGATGGCATCCGCGGGAGCGACCCAGATCGATACTCCCTCGCCGCGGCGCGTGTAGAGATCGCGGGCGTTGCGGATCGCCATCTCGGCATCCGGCGCGTGCAGTGAGCCGACGTGGACGTGACTCAGTCCGCGGTTCGCACGCACGAACACCTCCCACAGCGGCCAGGGTTCGCGCTCGTCTGATCCCGGAGTCGCCATCATGCGACCGCCTTCGACTTCAGAGCCTGCTTGCGGGCGCACTCGGCTGCGGCCTTGCGCACCCAGGCACCCTCCTCGTGGGCCGTGCGACGACGCTCCAGGCGCTCGGAATTGCAGGGGCCGTTTCCGCGCAGCACTTCGAAGAACTCGTCCCAGTCGATCTCGCCGATCACGTACTGACCGGTCTCCTCGTCGAGCCGCAGGTCCGGATCGGGGAGCGTGACGCCGAGGATCTCCGCCTGGGGGACCAGCATCCCGACGAAGCGCTGGCGCAGGTCGTCGTTCGAGAACCGCTTGATCTTCCACTTCATCGACTGCGCGGAGTTCGGCGACTGCTCATCCGGCGGTCCGAACATCGCCAGGCTCGGCCAGTACCAGCGGTTCACGGCATCCTGCGCCATCTGCCGCTGCTCCTCGGTGCCCTGCATGAGGCTGAGCAGGATCTCGAACCCCTGGCGCTGGTGGAACGACTCCTCTTTGCACACGCGCACCATCGCGCGGCCGTAGGGGCCGTACGACGCGCGGCACAGCGGGACCTGGTTGACGATCGCGGCGCCGTCGACGAGCCATCCGATCGCACCCATGTCGGCCCAGGTGGGGGTGGGGTAGTTGAAGATCGAGGAGTACTTGGCCTTGCCGCTGATGAGCTGGTCCATCATCTCGTCGCGGGTGATGCCGAGGGTCTGCGCGGCGGAGTAGAGGTAGAGCCCGTGGCCGGCCTCGTCCTGCACCTTCGCCATCAGGATCGCCTTGCGCTTGAGGCTCGGTGCACGGGTGATCCAGTTGCCTTCGGGCTGCATGCCGATGATCTCGGAGTGCGCGTGCTGCGAGATCTGGCGGATCAGCGTCTTGCGGTACGCCTCGGGCATCCAGTCTCGGGGTTCGATGCGCTGCTCGTTCGCGATGAGCTCGTCGAAGACGCGCTCATCGTCGGAGACATCGCCCGATACGAGGCTGAGGTCTGCGGGGCTTGTCATCATCGATTCCTCGTCTCCGATCTTTACTGACCGGTCGTTGGGTAATTCTGACATGACGATGCGCGACACGCAAGACGGGGCGGTCAGCGGGAGCGGGAGACCAGCTCGAGCAGGGCCCTGCCGTACGCCTCAGAGGGGTCGGGATGCTCGAACCGGAGAGTCTCGCCCGCGAGCTCGATCTCGACCAGGAATGCGTCCGTCACGCGGACCAGGCGGCGGAAGGTGCCGCGCAGGAGATCGCGAAGCTGGTCTTCTCGCGGCAGCCAGACGGCATCCGCAAGGGTGACCGCATCGAGCGCCCACTCGGTGGTGCCGTTGAACGCCAGGTCGGTGCCGCTCGGCGTCTGACGCGCCTCGATCGTCATCGCGCTGACCGTGAAGACGTCAGCCTCGGCTTCGAGCTCGATCTCTTCCGGCAGGTCGAGCTGGAATCGATCGCCGTCGGCCGGATGCCACACGAGACCCGCATCACGCAGGGCGACGGCGAGTTCTCGGGTGATCACACCTCCACGCTAGACGACCGCGGGTGCGTGTCGGCGGGATGAGGCATGTCGGGGGAGTGAGGCATGTCGGTGGAGTGAGGCATGTCGGTGGAGTGAGGCAGAGTGGGGTCATGGTCTCCACTGCTCCGTCCGACACCCGCGAGGCCGATACCCGCGAGGCCGCGCTCGCCGCGCTGCGCGAACTCGTCGGCCGTCCCGATGCCGACTTCCACGACGGGCAGTACGAGGCGATCGAGGCCCTGGTCGCCGGCAGGCGCCGAGCGCTCGTCGTGCAACGCACCGGATGGGGCAAGTCGGCGGTGTACTTCGTCGCCACTCTGCTGCTGCGGCGACAGGGGGCGGGGCCGACCGTGCTCGTTTCGCCGCTGCTGGCGCTCATGCGCGACCAGATCTCCGCGGCCGAACGGGCCGGCGTGCGGGCGGTCGCGATCAACTCCACGAACGCCCATGAGTGGAGCGATGTGCTGGCGCGCCTCGATCGCGATGAGGTCGACGTGCTGCTGGTCTCGCCCGAGCGTCTGAACAATCCGTCCTTCCGCGAGGAGCAGCTGCCGGCACTGGTCCGCCGCATCGGCATGCTGGTCGTCGACGAGGCCCACTGCATCAGCGACTGGGGGCACGACTTCCGCCCCGACTACCGACGGCTGCGCGACCTGATCGCGCAGATGCCGGCCGACGTTCCGGTGCTCGCGACCACGGCCACGGCGAACAGTCGGGTCGTGGCCGACGTCGCCGAGCAGTTGGGGAGCCTGCAGAGCACCGGCGAGGCGGGAGCGGTGGACGTGCTCACGATCCGTGGTCCGCTCGCCCGCACCTCGTTGCGCCTCGGTGTGCTGCGGCTGCGCGACTCGGCGAGCCGGCTGGCCTGGCTGCTCAGTCACCTCGGCGATCTGCCTGGTTCCGGCATCATCTACACGCTCACCGTCGCCGCCGCGGTCGACACCGCCCGGCTGCTGCGTGAGCACGGTCACGACGTCCGTGCCTACACGGGCCAGACCGACACCGATGAGCGCGCCGAGTCCGAGGGGATGCTGAAGCGCAACGAGGTCAAGGCGCTCGTCGCGACCAGCGCGCTGGGGATGGGCTTCGACAAGCCGGATCTCGGTTTCGTGCTGCACCTGGGTGCTCCGTCGTCACCGGTCGCGTACTACCAGCAGGTCGGCCGCGCCGGTCGTGCCAGCGAGAGCGCCGATGTGTTGCTGCTCCCCGGAGTGGAGGACCGCGACATCTGGCACTACTTCGCGACCGCGTCGATGCCCGACCGGGACCGCGCGGAGCGAGTGATCTCGGCCCTCGGCGACACCTCCGTCTCGACCCCGGCGCTCGAGGCGATGGTCGACATCCGTCGGACGCCGCTCGAGCTGCTGCTGAAGGTGCTCGATGTCGACGGCGCGGTGCGACGGGTGCAGGGCGGGTGGGTCGCCACGGGCGAGCCCTGGGTCTACGACGCCGAGCGGTACGAGCGCATCGCGGCCGAGCGCGTCGCCGAGCAGCAGCACATGCTCGACTACGAACAGACCGAGGGGTGCCGGATGGAGTTCCTGCAGCGCTCTCTCGATGACGACACCGCGGCGCCGTGCGGTCGCTGCGACAACTGCGCCGGCGGCTGGTTCCCGCGCGAGATCGGTGCGGCGGCGACGACCCAGGCGTCGGAGTCGCTCGACAGGGTCGGTGTGCCGATCGAGCCGCGTCGCGCCTGGCCGACAGGCGCCGATCGGCTCGAGGTGCCGGTGCGGGGCCGCATCGCGCCGGACGAGCAGGCGGGGGAGGGCAGGGCGCTCGCCCGCCTCACGGACCTGGGGTGGGGAGGGGTGCTGCGGGATATCTTCGCGGCGGGCGCGCCGGATGCCCCGGTGCCGCCGCAGCTTCTCGCCGCCTGCGTCCGCGTGCTCGCCGGGTGGACCTGGGATCAGCGCCCGGTCGCGGTGGTCGCGATGCCATCCCGGTCGCATCCTCAGCTCGTCGACTCCCTCGCCCGCGGACTCGCCGAGGTCGGGCGGCTGCCGTACCTCGGTGCTCTCGCACCCATCGGCGGCGGCCCGAGCGGGCAGCCCGGTGGCAACAGCGTGTTCCGGCTCGCCGGGCTCTGGGATCGACTGAGCGCCGAGCATCTCGAGGTTCCTGCGGGGCCCGTGCTGCTCATCGATGACCTGGTCGACAGCCGGTGGACCATGACGATCGCCGCGCGCACGCTCCGTCGCGCCGGTGCGAGCGAGGTGCTGCCGTTCACGCTCGCTCTGCGCGGCTGAGGTACTCCGGAACCTCAGCGCAGGTCGTAGACGCGCTTGTACTTGCCCTCGCTGCGCGGCAGGGTTCCCGGTTCTTCCAGGTGCACGTCCACGGTCGTGCCGATGTGCACCTTGATGCGCTGCTGCAGCACGGCGGCCGCGGCCTCGCACACGGAGCGTTCGAGCTGCGGATGCCGTTCGATGCGCACGGTCATCGAGTCCATCCGGCTCTCGCGCCGCAGCTCGAGAACGAAGTGCGGCGTCAGGGTCTCGATGCCCATCACGAGCTCCTCGATCTGCGTCGGGAACAGGTTCACCCCGCGGAGGATGATCATGTCGTCGTTGCGTCCCGTGATCTTCTCGATCCGTCGCGCAGCCGGGAACGTGGTGCCGGGGAGCAGGCGGGTGAGGTCGCGCGTGCGGTAGCGGATGACCGGGAACGCCTCCTTCGTGAGCGAGGTGAAGACGAGCTCCCCGAGTTCGCCGTCGGCCACCGGATCGCCCGACTCCGCGTCGATCGTCTCGGGGAGGAAGTGGTCCTCCCACACGTGCGGGCCGTCCTTGGTGAGCACGCTCTCGCTCGCGACACCCGGCCCCATCACTTCGCTGAGCCCGTAGATGTCGACCGCGTCGAGGTTCAGCCTGCGCTCGATCTCGCGGCGCATCTCGTTGGTCCAGGGCTCCGCGCCGAGGACCGCGATGCGCAGCGAGGTCGCTCGCGGATCGATGCCTGCCTCCTCCAGCGCATCGGCGATCGTGAGCAGATAGCTCGGGGTGCACAGGATCGCGTCCGGCTCGAAGTCGTGGATCATCTGCACCTGGCGCGCGGTCTGCCCGCCCGACATCGGGATCACGGTCGCCCCGAGCCGCTCGATGCCGGCGTGCGCGCCGAGACCTCCCGTGAAGAGGCCGTAGCCGTAGGCGTTGTGCACGCGCATGCCGGGACGGATGCCGGCGGCGTGGAGCGAGCGGGCGACGAGATCGGCCCAGCGATCGAGGTCGCCCTGCGTGTAGGCGACCACGGTCGGTCGCCCGGTGGTTCCCGACGACGCGTGCACGCGCCGCACATCGCCCATCGGCACAGCGACCATGCCAAACGGATACGTCTCGCGCAGGTCGGCCTTGGTGGTGAAGGGCAGGCGGCGGATGTCGGCGAGCGTGCGGATGTCGTCGGGAGTGACGCCGTGCTCCGTGAAGCGGCGGTGGTAGTGGGGCACGTTCTCGTATGCATGGCGCACGGTCCACTGCAGTCGGCGCAGCTGGAGCTCCTCGAGTTCCGGACGCGAGTGCAGCACGGAATCTCCCGCACCGGTCAGCAGTTCGATCGTCGTCATCGTGACTCCTTCATCACTTCTCCCGGCCCGCGGCGGTGCGGGCACAGGACCGTTCATCGTCATCTCATCAATCCCTCAGCGGCCTCGGTTCGCGGCGTGCGTACATGCCTGTGCACCACGCGCACGATGGCCTGATCTCCACGTCCGTGCTCTGTACTCGTCGGCAGAGGCGCTCCTAGGCTCCGAACAACCGGACAGAGCGGTCCGCGGAATGAGGAGGATGCTGTGACCACGACAACGACGATCCTGGAAGCCGTCGGCGTGCCCGAGAGTGTGGGCCGCGCGATCCCGGATGCCGCCACAAGAGAGACCATCGGCTACGCGCCGATCCACACGGTCGCCGATCTGGACGACGCGGTCGCGGCCGCGCGTGCGGCACAACCGGCGTGGGCTGCGCTCGGTCACGCAGAGCGCAGCCGCATCCTGAACGCCATCGCGGATGACATCGAGGCGAACAGCGAAGAGCTCGCGGTGCTGCTGTCCCGCGAGCAGGGCAAGCCGCTGAACGGACCCAACGCCCGCTTCGAGGTGGGCGCGTGCGCGCTGTGGACCCGCACGGCCGCCGACACCCCGATCGAGCCGGAGGTCGTGTTCGAGGCCGGGGAGTCGCGTGCCGAGGTGCACTACGACCCCCTGGGTGTGGTCGGCGCGATCGGTCCGTGGAACTGGCCCATGATGATCACCGTCTGGCAGATCGCGCCCTCGCTGCGGATGGGCAACACCGTGGTCGTGAAGCCGAGCGAGTACACGCCGCTGTCGGTGCTCGCGCTCGCCGAGATCTACAACCGGCACCTGCCGGACGGGGTGCTCACGGTGATCTCGGGCGACCGCGAGGTCGGTGCAGCCATCGCGGCTCACCCCGATCTCGACAAGATCATGTTCACCGGCTCGACGGCCACCGGTCGTCGCATCGTCGAGGCCTCTGCCGGGAGCCTCGCGCGGCTCACTCTCGAACTCGGTGGCAACGACGCGGGGATCATCCTGCCCGGTACCGACATCGAGGCGATCGCCGAGAACCTGTTCTGGGGCATCTTCATCAACACCGGTCAGACCTGCGCCGCCCTCAAGCGCCTCTATGTGCATGACTCGCAGTACGAGCAGGTGGTCGAGGCGCTCGCCGCGATGGCGCGCACGATGCCGCTCGGCAACGGCCTCGACGAGGGCAACGTGCTGGGCCCGCTGCAGAACGAGAAGCAGTTCGACATCGTCAGCGCCCTCGTCGACGACGCCAGGGAGAACGGCGCACGCATCGTCGCGGGTGGGTCTGCGGCTCCCGAGCACGGACCGCTGTTCTACCAGACCACGGTCGTCGCCGACATCTCCGACGGGGCACGCCTGGTCGACGAGGAGCAGTTCGGTCCGGTCATCCCGGTCATCCGCTATTCGGATGTCGACGATGCCGTGCGCCGGGCCAACGCCTCCACGCAGGGGCTCGGCGGATCCGTGTGGTCGCAGGATGTCGAGGCCGCGACCGCGGTCGCCCGACGGGTGCAGGCCGGCACCGTGTGGATCAACCAGCACGGCGCCATCAACCCGCACGTGCCGTTCGGCGGCATCAAGGCGTCGGGCTACGGGCAGGAGTTCGGAGTCGCAGGGCTGAAGGCGGTCTCGGCGCCGAAGGTCATCCAGCGCTGAGGAGCGCAGGCGCGAGAGGGCGGAGGGATCACTCCCTCCGCCCTCTCGCTGCATCCGCGCGATCCGCACCGGGATCACTCCGCGGGGCGGCGCCCCGTCGTGAGCGAGCGGCCCCGCACCTCGGCGACCACGTCGCCCGTGTCGTCCGTGACCGTGATGTCGTAGACCCCCGCGCGGCCGACGACAGTGCGGCGGCGGGCGTGCGCGGTCAGGCGCTGTCCGGCGGTCGTCGACTTCACGAACACGATGTCGGCGCCTGCGGCGACCGTGACCCGCTCGTCTTCGTTGCAGGCGATCGCGAAGGCCGTGTCGGCGAGAGTGAACACGAAGCCGCCGTGCGTGATCGCGTGGCCGTTGAGCATGTCATCGCGTACCTGCATCGACACCACGGCTTCGCCCGGCTCGTCCTTCTCGACGGTCATGCCGAGCAACGCCGAGGCGCGGTCGCGCTGCATCATCGGACGCATGGTCACGCGGCCGCCCCGGTCGTCGATGAGGCATCCGCGGGCGCGAGCTCCTTGGCGACGAGGGTCAGCACGTCGTATTCGGCCACCACCTCATCGCGCTCGTTGCGGATCACGGCATCCCACCGCACCTCGCCGTACTCGTCGGTCTCGCGCGGAGTGATCTGCTTCGCCGTCAGCGCCACCCGGATGCGGTCTCCCGGCGACACCGGTGTGATGAAGCGCAGGTTCTCGAGCCCGGAATTGGCGAGCACGGGGCCGGGCGCCGGATCCACGAAGAGTCCTGCCGCCCAGGACACCAGGAGGTAGCCGTGCGCGACCCGGCCGGGGAAGAACGGGTTGGCAGCCGCGGCAGCCTCGTCCATGTGGGCGTAGAAGGTGTCACCCGTGAAGTGCGCGAAGGTCTCGATGTCGGCGAGGGTGACTTCCCGCTCTGCGGAGTCCACGCGGTCGCCGATGCGCAGCTCGGCCAGCGACTTGCGGAACGGATGCATGCCCGTGGCGTCGGCGTCGGCACCCGCGTGCCACACCCCGGTGATCGCGGTCAGCATGCGTGGGGAGCCCTGCACCGCGGTGCGCTGCATGTAGTGCAGTACCGCCCGGATGCCGCCCAGCTCCTCTCCGCCGCCCGCGCGGCCGGGGCCTCCGTGCACCAGGTGCGGCACCGGGGCTCCATGGCCCGTCGAGCTGCGGGCATCGTCGCGGTCGAGGAACAGCACGCGGCCGTTGAACGCGCCGATACGGGTGATCAGCTCGGCGGCCGTCTGGGGATCGTGCGTCGCGACGCTGGTCACGAGCGACCCTCCGCCGCGTCCGACCAACTCCGCCGCTTCGGCGAGCGAGGAGTACGTGAGCACGCTCGTGACGGGACCGAAGGCCTCCACCTCATGCGCCGCAGCGGGGGCGGCGCCGTCGAAGCCGATCACGATCGGAGAGAGGAAGGCACCGTCGTCTGCGGCGCCCACGGTGCCATCGGCCCGCGTGACCTCCGGGCGCTCGGTCGAGCCGATCAGCAGCGTGCCGCCGGCATCCTGCAGCACACCGACCTGGTGCAGCACCTCATCGCGCTGTGCCACGGAGACCAGCGGTCCGAGCGTGACGCCCTCGGCGCGCGGGTCGCCGATCACGACGCGCGCGGTGATGCTCGCCTGCAGTGCGGCGACCAGCTCGTCGCGCGACCCCGCCGGCACGATCGCCCGGCGGATCGCGGTGCACTTCTGTCCGGCCTTGGTCGTGAGCTCGACCATGAGCTGGCGCACATAGGCGTCGAACTCGGGCGTGCCCGCGACGGCATCCGGCGCGAGCACGGACGCGTTGATCGAGTCGGTCTCGCTCGTGAACCGCACGGCGGGGTCGACCTGCGCGCGCAGCCGGGCTGCGGTCGTCGCGCTGCCGGTGAAGCCGACGGTGTCGCCGAGGCCGACCCTGCCCAGCAGATCCTGCACGCCGCCGCTGATCAGCTGCAGAGAACCGGCGGGGAGCAGCCCGGAGTCGACGAGGATGCGCACCCAGGCCTCCGCCACGTACGCGGTGGGGGTCGCGGGCTTCACGATCGACGGCACACCGGCGAGGAAGGCGGGGGCGAACTTCTCCAGCGCTCCCCACATCGGGAAGTTGAAGGCGTTGATCTGCACCGCGGCGCCGGGCAGGCGCGTATAGATGTGGCGGCCGAGGAATGAGCCGTCCTTCGACAGCGGCTCGATCGCGCCGTCGAGGTACACCTGGGAGTTCGGCATCTCGCGCCGGCCCTTGGAGGAGTATGTGAACAGCACGCCGATGCCGCCGTCGATGTCGTTGAGCGAATCGCGCCGGGTCGAGCCCGAGCGCGCCGACAGCTCGTACAGCTCCTCCTTGTGCGCCGTGAGCTCGATCGCGAACTGCTTGAGCAGCACGGCGCGCTGGTGGAACGTCAGGGCGCCGAGGCTCTGCTGCCCGGCGGTGCGGGCGTGCTGGAGCACGGCCTCGACGTCGAGACCGCGGGTGCTGACGGCGGCGACGGCCTCGCCGGTCGACGCATCACGCACGACGGCGGCATCGGGGTCGGTCGCGGGCGCCCACCAGGCGTCGCCGACATAGCTGGGCAGGATCGCAGCAGTCATCTCTCGTCACTCCAGTCGTAGAATCCTCGGCCGCTCTTGCGGCCCAGCTGTCCGTCGTCCACCATCCGCCGCAGCAGTGCGGGCGGGGCGAAGCGATCGCCGAACGCGCGCTCCAGCTCCTCCGCGATGCCGAGGCGTACGTCGAGCCCGACGATGTCGGTCGTGCGCAACGGTCCGGTGGGATGCCGATATCCGAGCTCCATGGCGGCGTCGATGTCGGCGGCCGAGGCCACGCCCTCCTCCAGCATCCGGATGGCCTCGAGTGCGAGCATCACGCCGAGGCGGCTGGAGGCGAAGCCGGGGGAGTCGCGCACGACGACCGCGGTCTTGCCGAGCTCGGCCACCCAGCCGCGCAGCGTGTCGACGAGGGAGGACAGGGTCCGTGCACCGATCACGACCTCGATCAGCGTCGACGAGGGCACCGGGTTGAAGAAGTGCATGCCGAGGAAGCGCTCGGGGAAGGTGAGGCCGCCCGCGAGATCGGTGATCGAGATCGAGGAGGTGTTCGTGGCGAGCACCGCGTCACCCGCGACCACCGCCTCGATGCGCGACAGCGCCTCCGCTTTGAGAGTCCGATCCTCGGGTACGGCCTCGATGACCAGGCCCGCCTGGGCGAAGTCGCCGACCGAGGTCCCGACCGTGAGCGCGGAGGTGAGCTCGTCGAGCGGGAGAGTGTCACCGCCGCGCGCGACCGACCGACCCAGACTCGTCTCGATGCGCTGGCGGGCGGCATCCGCCGACTCCTCATCGCGCTCCACGACATGCACCTGGACGCCGGCGAGCAGGAACGCGTGGGCGATCCCGGCGCCCATCCGCCCTCCGCCCAGCACTCCGACGTTCTGTGGAAGGCTCATCGGTTCTTCTTCCTCTCCAGGAACGCGGTCATCCGCTCGTGCTTCTCCGCGCTGTCGAACAGCTCCGCCTGCACGTCGCCCACGAGCCCGAGATGCTGATCGGGCGGCGTCAGCAGCAGACGCTTGGTGAGTTCCGTGGCGCGGGATCCGTTCGCCGCGATGCGGTCGGCCAGCGTGTGCGCGGCGGCGAGCAGGTCATCGGGGGAGTGCACGGAGGAGATCAGTCCCCAGTGCAGCGCCTCCTCGGCGTCGAGCATCCGACCGGTGAGCAGCAGCTCGCTGGCGCGGGCATGGCCGACGATCTCGGGCAGACGCCAGGTCGCGCCGGCCGCGGCGATGATGCCCAGCCCGGTCTCCGGATTGCCGAAGCGCACGCGATCGGTGCCGATGCGGATGTCGGCGGCATAGGCGAGCTCCGCGCCTCCACCGAGGGCGTAGCCGTCCACCGCGGCGATCACCGGCATCGGCAGCCGGCGGATGCGGTGGAACACGGTCGCGTTGATGCTCGTGATCGCATCGGCCGCGGTGCGATCCCGCAGCTGTCCGATGTCGGCACCCGAAGCGAACACGCCTCCCGCTCCGGTGAGGATCAGGATGCGCGGCGACGTCTCGAGACGTTCGCACAGCGCGTGCAGGTCGTCGACCATCGCCTGGTCGATCGCATTGCGGACCGCGGGGCGGTCGAGCGTCGCGATCACGCGGTCGTGATGCTCCTCGATCCGCACCGACTGCTCCTCGGTCCTCCGCGCATCAGACATCGAGCCGCTCCACGATCATGGCCGTGCCCTGACCGACGCCGACGCACATGGTGGCGAGGCCGTAGCGGGCGTTCTCCCTGGCCAGGCGTCCGAGCAGTGTGACGATCAGGCGTGATCCGCTGGAGCCGAGCGGATGCCCGAGCGCGATCGCCCCGCCGTCGGCATTCACGATCGCAGGGTCGAGCCCCAGGCGACGGATGCTGGCCAGCGACTGCGAGGCGAACGCCTCGTTGAGCTCGACGGCGCCGATGTCGCCGATCGTCAGGCCGCTCTTGGCGAGCGCCTTCTCGGAGGCGGGTACGGGACCCAGTCCCATGATCTCGGGGGCGAGGGCGGCGGTCGCTGCCGAGACGATCCGGGCGAGGGGCCGCAGCCCGTGCCGCTCGACGGCCTCCGCGCTGGCGACGACGACCGCCGAGGCGCCGTCGTTGAGCGAACTGGAGTTGCCTGCGGTCACCACCTGCCCGCCGGCGACGACGGGACGCAGGCCGGCGAGCGCCTCGAGCGAGGTCTCGCGCCGCGGTCCCTCGTCGGTGTCGACCCGGCCGCGCGGGGTCTCCACCGCCACGATCTCCTCCGTGAAACGTCCGGCATCGATCGCCGCGAGCGCCCGTCGGTGGCTCTGCAGTGCGAAGGCGTCGGCATCCTCGCGGGTGATCCCATCCAGGCGTGCGACCTCCTCGGCCGTCTCCGGCATCGAGAAGGTGGCCTTGTCGCGGGCCGCCATACGTGGATTCACGAAGCGCCAGCCGATGGAGGTGTCGAACGCGGCGCCGGGTTTGGCCCAGGCGCGCTCGGGCTTCGCCTGCACCCAGGGCGCCCTGGTCATCGACTCGACACCGCCGGCGACGAGCAGATCGGCGTCGCCCGCGCGCACGGCGTTGGCGGCCAGCGCGATCGCCGACATCCCGGAGGCGCAGAGGCGGTTGACGGTGAGGCCGGGCACGGAGTCGGGGAGGCCGGCGAGCAGCACAGCCATGCGGGCGACGTTGCGGTTGTCCTCTCCGGCCTGATTGGCAGCACCGAGGATCACCTCGTCCACGGCGGCGCCGGGGATGCCCGCTCTGGCGACGGCGTCGGCCACCACGAGAGCGGCGAGATCGTCCGGCCGGACACCGGCCAGTGCGCCGCCGTAACGCCCCACCGGGGTGCGTGTGCCGGCGACGAGGTAAGCCTCGGACATCGTCATCCTCTCGTCCGCCCACATCGGCGGGTCTTTGCAGACCGATCGTTCAGGAATGATCGCAGATCGCGCCGCGCTTGGCAACCCGGCGCGGCGCGCGCGCCCGATGCCAGACTGGGGGCATGGCTGCACACGACGACCCGCCCACGCCCGCTCGACGCGGGCGGCCGGGGTACGACCGCGATCAGGTGCTGACGGTCGCCGTGACGGTGTTCAACGAGCAGGGCTATGACGCGACCTCGATCGCCGATCTGGCCGCGAAGCTCGGGCTGACCAAGTCCGCGCTGTATCACCACTTCGAGTCCAAATCGGCGATCCTCGCACTCGCGCTCGATGACGCGCTCGACGCGTTGGAGGCCGTGGTCGACGAGGCGGAGGCGGCGCACACCGAGGCATCCGAACGGCTCCGGTCGATCGTGCGTGGAGCGGTGCGGGTCCTGACCGCGAAGCTCCCCTCGGTCACGCTGCTGCTGCGGGTGCGCGGCAACAGCGAGGTCGAGCTGGCCGCGCTGGCCCGACGCCGTGTGTTCGATCAGCGGGTGACCGCGATCGTGCGAGAGGCGCAACGCGAGGGGCTGATCCGCGACGACATCTCGGCCTCGGTCGCCACCCGGCTGCTGTTCGGAATGATCAACTCGGTCGTCGAGTGGTACCGCCCCGGAGGAGCCGTGGACCCGGCGGAACTCGGCGAGGACATCCTGCGCGTCACGCTCGACGGGCTGCAGTCGCGGTGACCGCATCGGGCGCGTCGCCGGCGTCCTGACCCCCATGAGCGGGGCGTATGCTGTCCGTCACGCGATGAGGCGAGGAGGACGCATGCACGACCGGACGAGTTCAGCCCTGGCCGATCGCGTCGTCATCGACACTGCGGCCGTGGCCTCGAGCGAGCGGTTCGAGATGTGGACGGATGCCGTCAACCGCAGCTTCGTGCCGCTGCGCGCCTGGTCGGCCGATCCCGAGGCCAGGGCCGTGTTCGACGGCCGACTGATCGCCCAGACCCTCGGACCGATGTCGGTCAGCAGCGTCGCAGGGTCCGCCGTGCGCGTGAGCAGGACCCGCTCGGAGATCGCCCGCGACGACCCGGGGCACATCAAGCTCGGCGTGCAGCTGCGGGGGCACAGCACGATCATCCAGGACGGGCGTGATGCGGTGCTCGCTCCCGGGGACTTCGCGCTGTACGACACCACGCGCCCGTACTCGCTCGACTTCGATTCGTCTTTCCGCATGCTCGTCGTGATGTTCCCGATCGAGGCACTGCGCATCGATCGCGGCAGGCTCCGCGGGCTGACCGCCTCCCGGTTCTCCGGGCAGAGCGGCTCCGGCGCGATCGCGTCTGCGCTGCTCCGCGCGTTCGACGGAGCGCTGGGCGACGGCACCCTGCAGAACCGGCTGCCGCTCTCGGATGCCGTGTTCGACCTGGTCGCTGCCGCGCTGGGAGAGCGTCTCGACAGCGAGGGCGGCGTCGGCGAGGAGGCGCGGCGACGCTCACTGCTGGCGCGGGTCGAGCTGTACATCGCGGACCACCTCGGAGATGCCGAGCTCAGTGTCTCGGGGATCGCCTCCGCCCATCACGTCTCGGTGCGCTACCTGCAGAAGCTGTTCGAGGAGAACCGCGACACCGTCAGCGGGTGGATCCGCGAGCGTCGTCTCGATGCCGCACGGAGGGACCTCGGCAACGTCGCCCAGAACGAGCAGCAGATCTCGGCGATCGGAGCGCGCTGGGGGTTCACCGACGCCGCGTCCTTCGCCCGCGCGTTCCGCCAGCAGTTCGGCGTCTCGCCCAGCGAGTTCCGCGCCCACGCCGTCCCGGAGCACTGACCGACGGCATCCGTGCACGTGCGGCACATCGCCGTGCGCGCCGGACGGGTGCTGACGGCGATCCCGCGCGCGATGCTGGCCTCGTCAGCGGGCGAATCCGAGGCCTGCCGTTCGAGGAGGAACGAGATGACTGAGCTCACAGAGGTCGCCGACTACGTGATCGTCGGTGCAGGTTCGGCCGGCAGTGCGATCGCGCGCCGGCTGGTGGACGCGGGCCGCACGGTCCACGTGATCGAGGCGGGAGCGCCGGATGCCGACCCGAACATCCACTCGCCGCAGGGGTGGCCAGCGCTGCTGATGTCCGACGACGACTGGGCGGTGATGACCACTCCGCAGCAGCACCTGGGCGGGCGGGCGCTGTACTGGCCGCGCGGCAAGACGCTGGGCGGGTCGAGCTCGCTCAACGGCATGATCTACATGCGCGGTGACCGCACCGACTACGACGGCTGGGTCGAGGCCGGTGCCGAGGGCTGGTCGTGGGACGAGGTGCAGCCGTACTTCCGCAAGTCCGAGGATCATGCCGACGGCGCCGACGAGCATCACGGTGCCGGCGGGCCGCTGCACGTGGAGCGCATCCCCGAGGACCACCGCAACCCCGTCGCGGCGGCGTTCGTGGAGGCCGCGATCGCGAGCGGTATCCCCGCCACCGACGACTTCAATCGCGACACCCTCGACGGCGCCGGTTTCAATCACACCACCACGAAGGACGGCAAACGGGCGTCCGCCTGGCAGGCGTTCGTGGCACCGATTCTCGACAACCCCGCGCTCGCCGTCACCACCGGCGCCCTCGTGCATCGCGTCCTGGTCGAGGACGGTGCGGCCGTCGGCGTCGAGTACTCGGTCGACGGCGTCGTGCACATCGCGCGGGCACAGGCCGAGATCGTGCTGAGCGCGGGGGCGATCGGCTCCCCGGCAGTCCTGCTGCGCTCGGGGATCGGGCCGCGCGCCCATCTCGATGAGCACGGCATCGCGGTCGTCGCCGATCTGCCCGGAGTGGGGGAGAACCTGCACGACCACCTGCTGGTGAGCGTGCTGTACGAGTCGCACGATCCGGTGCCGGCCGGACGCTGGAACCTGCTGGAGAGCCAGCTCTATGCGCGCTCCTCACAGGCCGAGGGTGCGGTGCCCGACCTGCAGCCGCTGTTCATCCACGTGCCGTACCCGACGGACGGCGGCGCCGCTCCGGCGCAGGGGTACACGATCGCCGCCGGGATCGTGCGACCGTACTCCCGCGGCACGATCCGTCTCGCCTCGTCCGACGCCGCGGTGCCGCCGCTGACCGATCCGAACGTGTTCGCCGACGAGCGCGACCTCGAAGCCATGGTCGACGCGATCGAGCTGGTGCGCGGAGTCGGCGCGCAGGAGGCATTCGCGCCGTTCCGCAAAGCCGAGTTCGCACCCGGGCCCGAGGTGACGACGCGTGAGGAGCTGCGCGACTTCGCGCGGCGCACGGTCGGCACCTATCACCACCAGGTCGGTACGTGTCGGATGGGTGTGGATGAGAAGGCCGTCGTCGACCCGCAGCTGCGGGTGCGCGAGGTGCGAGGGCTCCGTGTCGCCGACGCGTCGGTGATGCCGTTCGTGCCGAGCGCCAACACGAATGCGCCGTCGATCATGATCGGCGAGCGCGCGGCGGACTTCCTGCTCGCCGTGGTCTGATCCGGTTGTCGCGGGCCCGCGCTTCTGAGCGGGCCTGCGGACGCGAGAAGTGACCCGCCCGTCGGGGACGATTCAGTCCTCGGCGGGCGCCATCCGTGGCGGCCATGACGTCGCCCCGAGCTCGCGGGAGATGTTGCGGGCCGTCTCGCGCAGGGCGTTGAGCACGGCGTCGGATGCCGGTGCCTGCGATGTCGGCATGACCACGGCGACCGCGGCGACGATGTCGTTCGAGGCGTCGGCGACCGGCGCGGCGACCGAGGACTCGCCCAGCACGGCCTCGTCCATCTCGCTCGCGCTGCCGCGTTCGGCGATGGCGGGCAGCTCGAGGGTCAGTCGTGCGACATCCGTGATGGTGTCACCGGTGAGGCTGCGCAGCGGCTGCTCGAACACGCTGCGCTGGAAGCCCTGGTCGTAGGCGAGCAGCACCTTGCCCATCGCCGAGGCGTGCGCGGGGATCGCGACGCCGGTCTCGAGCATCTGCTGACTGTCGTCGGGGCGCAGATCGTGATGGATCACGAGCACCTCGTGGAAATGCGGTGCCCCGAGCCGCACCGGCAGACTGGTGCGTCGCGCGAGCTCCTGCGTCCAGCGCATCGCCCTGGCGCGCACATCGAGGGTGTCCAGGTAGACGTTGCTGAGTCGCAGCAGCGTGGGTCCGAGCATGTAGCGCTGCCCGCCGCGCTCCTTGGCGACGAGCCCGTGCGCGCGGAGCGACTTCACGATCCCGTGCACGGTCGACGGGGGAAGGCTCAGTGCGGCGGCGAGGTCGGTGATGCCGAGGTGGCGGGCGCCCTGCAGCAGTTCGAGCACCTTCGCGGCGCGGTCGATGGCCTGGATCACGCGGCCGTCCTCTCTTCCGGTTCCTCATCGAGCCGGCGTCTGCGTCGGGCTTCCGGATAGATCTTGACAAGCCGACTGGCTCCGAGCATATTCGACATTAACGAATTGCTTTCCGATTTTCGCGAAAGAGATCAAAGGAGATCGCACGATGAAGAAACTCATCAACGCCCCGGAAGACGTGCTGGTCGAGTCGCTGAAAGGCACCGCACTCGCCCATCCCGAACTCTCGGTGGATCTCGAGACCCACGTGATCACCCGCGCCGTGCCCAAGGCGCAGGGCAAGGTCGCCGTGGTCTCCGGCGGAGGGTCCGGCCACGAGCCGCTGCACGGCGGCTTCGTCGGCCCCGGCATGCTGGACGCCGCCGTCGCCGGTGAGGTGTTCACCTCACCCACGCCCGACCGCGTGCAGGCCGCCACCAAGGCCGTCGACCGGGGGGCCGGCGTGCTGCACATCGTGAAGAACTACACCGGTGACGTGCTCAACTTCGAGATGGCCGCCGAGCTCGCCCAGATGGAGGGCATCGAGGTCGGCACGGTCGTGGTCGACGACGACGTCGCCGTGCAGGACTCGCTCTACACGGCCGGTCGCCGCGGCGTCGGTCTCACGGTGCTGCTCGAGAAGCTCGTCGGCGCGGCCGCGGAGGAGGGGCAGGACCTCGCCTCCGTCGTCGCGCTCGCGCAGCGGATCAACGGACAGGGGCGGTCGATGGGCATGGCGCTCACGAGCTGCACGGTACCCGCCGCGGGAAAGCCCACGTTCGACCTTCCTGAGGACCAGATGGAGATCGGCATCGGCATCCACGGCGAACCGGGACGTCACCGCGAACCGCTCGCGCCGGCATCCGAGATCGCGCGTCAGCTGGTCGAGCCGATCCTGGGCGACCTGGACTTCACGGGACCCGCGATCGTGATGGTCAACGGCATGGGCGCGACTCCCCAGATCGAGCTGTACCTCATGTACGGCGAGGTCGCGGCACTCCTCGAGAAGGCCGGCGTGCAGATCGTGCGCAACCTGGTCGGCAACTACATCACCTCGCTCGACATGGCCGGATGCTCGGTCACGGTGCTGAAGGCGGATGACGAGCTGCTGCGGCTGTGGGATGCACCCGTGAACACCCCTGGACTGCGCTGGGGCGCCTGACCGACGAGCTCCGACCCGACCCCGCTCCGAATCGACAGAAGGACAGAAGCTGCATGACTGACACCATCGGAACCACCACGTTGCTCGACTGGATCACGCGCTTCCGTGATGCGGTCGTCGAGAAGCGCGAGTGGCTCACCGAGCTCGACTCGGCGATCGGCGACGCGGACCACGGCTCCAACATGGCGCGCGGCATGACCGCCGTCGTCGAGAAGCTGGATGCCGGAGCGCCCGCCACGGTCGACGAACTGCTCAAGGGCGTGGGGATGACGCTGGTCAGCTCGGTGGGTGGTGCCAGCGGTCCGCTGTACGGCACGCTCTTCCTGCGGATGGGCATGACGGCGGGCGCGGTGACCGAGCTCGATGCGGCCGGTCTCGCCGCCGCGCTGCGGGCAGGGCTCGAGGGCATCGTCGCGCGCGGCAAGGCCGAGGCTGGCGACAAGACGATGTTCGACGCGATGTCTCCCGCGGTCGACGCCTTCGATGCGGCGATCGCCGGGGGAGCGGACCTCGCATCCGCTTCGCGCCGTGCGGCCGACGCCGCCGCGGCCGGACGCGAGGCGACCCTCCCGCTCGTCGCTCGCAAGGGCCGCGCCAGTTACCTGGGTGAGCGGAGCGCGGGCCACATCGACCCGGGGGCGGCCTCGACCGCGATCCTGTTCGACACACTCGCCGCAGCGATCTCCGGCAGCTCCTGATGATCGGCATCGTCGCCGTCTCCCACAGCGCACGGCTGGGTGAGGCGGCTCTCGAGCTTGCCCTGCAGATGGTCCACGGAGGCGGCGTGCGCGTGCAGGTCGCCGCCGGGGCGGGGACGGACGCGGACGGCGCGCCCATTCTCGGCACGGATGCCGTCGCGGTCGCCGCGGCCATCGATGAGCTCGCCACGGACTGCGACGGCGTGCTGGTGCTGATGGATCTGGGCTCCGCGGTGCTCAGTGCCGAGCTCGCGCTGGAGCTGCGCATGAGCGATGTCCCCGTGCGACTCGCGCCGGCGCCGTTCGTGGAGGGGCTGCTGGCTGCCGTGGTGTCGGCCGCTGCCGGCGGTTCGCTCGACGCGGTCGCAGCCGAGGCGTCAGCAGCGCTGGGGGCCAAGACGGGGCAGCTCGGGGAAGATGCGGCTGCTCCTGCCGCTGACGTCCCGACCGCCGCAGGAGACGCGCGCACGCGGCAGGTGCAGGTACGCAATCCGCTCGGGATCCACGCCCGGCCCGCAGCCCTGATCGCGGAGGCATCGGCCGGCGCCGACGTCCGCCTGCGACGGCTCCCCGATGGCCCGGAGGCCTCAGCGGCGAGCCTGTCGCGGCTGCTCGTGCTCGGTGCGCGGCAGGGTGACGAACTCGAGCTCTCGGCCCACGGTGCCGGTGCAGACGCGGCACTCGACAGACTTGCGGCCCTGTTCGACGACGGATTCGGTGAGGGGACCTCTGTCGCGGCGGCCCCCGTCGTGCCTGTCGCACCGGTCACGGCGCCGTCGAGCGAGACGGTGACGATCGCTTCGGGAACCGTGCTCCGCGGGCGGGGTGTGAGCCCAGGGAGCGTCGCCGCGCCGGTACGGCATCTCGCCCCCGCGTTACCGGAACCCGATGCCGGTGTCACCGTCCCGGTGGAGGAGCGCGAGACCGAGGCCTCGGCGATCGAATGGGCCGCCGTGGCCGTGGCCGATCAGTTGAGATCCCGCACGGCGCAGGCGACGGGCGAGGCGCGAGCCATTCTCGATGCTTCGCGCCTGCTGGCCTCGGACCCCGAGCTGGTCTCGGAGGCGACCGCACTGGTGCGGGCGAAGGGCCGGAGTGCCGCTCGAGCGGTCTGGGAGACCGCGGGCGCGCACGAGAAGAGCCTCGCCGCGTTGGGCGGACGGATGGCCGAGCGCGTCGCCGACATCCGGGATGTGCGAGACCGGATCATCGCCGAGATCCTCGAGGTCGACATGCCGGGCGTGCCGGAGAGCGACGAGCCGTTCGTGCTGGTGGCGGTCGACCTCGCTCCCGCCGACACCGCGGCGCTGGAGGGCGGGCAGTGCGTCGCCCTCGTCACGGAACAGGGTGGCCCGACCTCCCACACCGCGATCATCGCCCGCTCGCTCGGGTTGCCGGCGATCGTCGGCGTCGCCGGCGCGACGGCGATCCCCGACGAGGCCGTGCTGCTGGTGGACGGTGAGCACGGCACGGCCGAGGTCGATCCGGCGGAGTCGAGCATCGCGGCGGCGATCGCCGCCGCGACCGTCGTGCCGTTCGACGGCGAGGGCGCGCTCGGCGATGGACGCCCTCTCGCTTTGCTCGCGAACGTCGGCGGGGCGGCGGATGCCGTGAACGCAGCGGCGGCGCACGCTGACGGCGTCGGACTGTTCCGCACCGAGTTCTGCTTCCTCGACCGCGTCGATGCGCCCTCCGTCGAGGAGCAGGTCGCGGCCTACCGCGGCGTGCTCGCGGCGTTCCCCGGTCGCAAGGTCGTCGTTCGCACGCTCGACGCCGGCAGCGACAAGCCCCTCCCGTTCGCCAACGCGGATCACGAGGGCAACCCCGCGCTCGGTGTGCGAGGTCTGCGCATCGCGCGACGCACCCCTGCGCTGCTCGACGATCAGCTGCGCGCGCTCGCGCAGGCGACCGAGGCGGAATCCGCACAGGTCGAGGTGATGGCGCCCATGGTCGCGACCGTCGAGGAGGCGAGAGACTTCGCCGATCGTGCGCGGGCGGCCGGGCTCTCCCGTGTCGGCATCATGATCGAGACGCCCTCCGCCGCGCTGCTGGCCGCCGAGCTCTTCGAGATCGTCGACTTCGTCAGCCTGGGCACCAACGACCTGGCGCAGTACACGCTCGCCGCGGATCGGCTGCTCAGTGAGCTCGGCGATCTGAACGATCCCTGGCAGCCCGCCGTGCTGCGCCTGATCGGCATGGTGGGGGAAGCCGGACGCGCGGCAGGGAAGGCGGTCGGCGTCTGCGGCGAGGCCGGGGGAGACCCCGCTCTCGCGCCGGTGCTGATCGGGCTCGGCGTCACGTCGCTGTCGATGACGCCGCGCTCGCTGGGACGCGTGGCCGCAGCGGTCGCGGAAGTCACCGAGGACGATTGTCGACGGGCGGCGCACGCGGTGCTCGCCACGGGAACGGCGGCGGAGGCACGGGCCGCGGCCTCGGCGGTGCTCCCCGGTCGCGGCCGCGCCTGAACCCTTCGTATCGCTCTGGGAGGCACCCAGGGCCGGCGATATATGCTCCGCGGCGCATGCGATCCGTATCGTTCAGATCTCGGCAGTCCGGATCGCGCTCTGATCGCCTCTTCCGGCGACTACTCCTACGAGACCGCCACTCGCGACGGACGCCTGTTCCGGTTCCGCACCGACCGCGACGTCGCCGAGGCGGACGCCGTCATCGTCGGGATCACCATCGAGGACGCGACAGTACGGCCGACCCTCGACTTCGGATGAGTCCGACGCCCCGGCTTCGCCTCAGATCCGCCCGAATGCGCGGAGCGGATGCTCGATGAGCTCGGTCACGCGGCGGAGGAAGCCCGCCGCGTAGCCGCCGTCGCAGACCCGGTGGTCGAACACCAGGGAGAGCTGGGCGATGCGTCGGGCGACGATCGCACCGTCGACGACCCATGGGCGTTCGATGATGCGGCCGATCCCGAGGATCGCGACGTCGGGATGGTTGATGATCGCCGCTGAGCCGTCGACCCCCAGCCCGCCGTAGTTGTTGAGCGTGAAGGTCGACCCGCGCAGCCGTTCGGGGGCCATCGATCCCGAGCGTGCGGTCGCAGCGAGTTCGCGCAGGCCGGCGTCGAGCTGCTCGATCGTGAGGGTGTGCGCGTGCGGGATGACCGGCACCATCAGCCCGCGCTCGGTGTCAGCCGCGACGCCGAGATTGACGCCGTCGAACGAGATCAGCTCGCTGCCGTCCTCGCTGAGGCGCGAGGCGAGAATCGGGTAGTCGGCGAGGGCGATCAGCACGAAGCGCGCGATCAGTGCCGTGATCGACGGGGCTCTGCCGTCGACCGGCGCCATCTGCGCCCGCAGCCCCCACAGTTCGGTCGCGTCCACATCGACCCACACCGTGGCCTCGGGGATCTCGCTCCTGCTGCGGCTGAGCTTCGCGCTCACGGCTCGCCGCAGCGGCGACATCCGCTCTCGGGAGAGCACGGCGAGCCCGTCGATGACGTCACCGGACGGTGGCGCGGTGCGTGCGGCGGCGTCGCGCTGATGTGCGGCGGCGCCGTCGACGGCGTTGTCGACCGCTGCCCGCAGCACATCGGCGCGGGTGATGGCGCCGTCGGTCCCGGTGGCGGCGATCGTCTGCACGTCCAGGCCGAGATCGCGCGCCAGACGACGCACGAGCGGGGAGCGCACGGCCACGGGGCGCCGATCCGCAGCCGGGGAGCGGTCGGGTGCTGTGGCCGTCGGAACGCTCGGTACCGGCGATGGCGCGGTCGCGCCGGAGCGCGGGGCGGTGGCGGCCGGCCGACGTCGGCGTCCTTTCGAGGTGCTCTCGGTGGTGCCGTAGCCGATCAGCACGTTGCCGGACCCGGCGCGTTCCTCTTCGCGATACGCCTCGTGCTCCACGTCGTTCTGCATCTCGTTCTGCGGGGTGGAGGATTGCGCGGCATCCGCCACCTCGAGCACCGGGGCGCCGACGTCGATCGTGTCTCCGGCCTCTCCGTGCAGCGCCGTCACGACCCCGGCGAAGGGGGAGGGCAGCTCGACGACGCTCTTGGCGGTCTCGACCTCGGCGATGGGCTGGTCGGTCGCGATCGTGTCGCCGACCGCCACGAGCCACTGCACGAGTCCGGCCTCGGTCAGACCCTCTCCGAGGTCGGGCAGGCGGAAGACGTGGGTGGTGGTGCTCGGCGCGCTCATGCGTCCTCATCCCAGTGCAGCGTGTCGATCGCGTCGAGTACACGGTCGACGTCGGGCAGATACCAATGCTCGAGCTTCGGCGGCGCGTAGGGCACATCGAAGCCCGTGACCTTCCGCACCGGCGCGGCGAGGAACTCGAAGCAGCGCTCGAAGACGCGCGCCTGGATCTCGGAGGCGACCGAGGCGTAGCCCGGGGCCTCGGCGATGACGACGGCGCGTCCGGTCGATCGCACCGCGTCCGTCACGGTCTCATCGTCGAAGGGCGAGAGCGAGCGCACATCGATGACCTGCACGCTGCGCCCTTCTGCGGCGGCGGCGTCCGCGGCTTCCAGAGCAAGCGCTACGGAGGCGCCGTAGGCCAGGAGGGTCACATCGGTGCCGTCGCGGGCGATGCGTGCGGTGCCGAGCTCGGCCGTGAGCGAGGTGTCGACCTCACCCTTGGTCCAGTAGAGCTTCTTCGGCTCCAGGAAGATCACCGGGTCGGGCGAGGAGATCGCGGCGCGCAGCAGCGAGTAGGCGTCCTGCGGGGTGGACGGGCTGACCACGGTGAGTCCGGGTGTGTGCGCGTAGTAGGCCTCGGAGGAATCGCAGTGGTGCTCCACGCCGCCGATGCCTCCGCCGAACGGGATGCGGATCACCAGCGGCATCCGCATCCCTCCGCGTGTGCGGTTGCCGAGCTTGGCGACGTGGCTGACGACCTGTTCGAAGGCGGGGAGGGCGAACGCATCGAACTGCAGCTCGACCACGGGCCGCAGGCCGTTCATGGCCATGCCGACGGCGGTGCCCACGATTCCGGACTCCGCCAGGGGAGTGTCGAAGCAGCGGTCTTCGCCGAAGCGGGCCGTGAGCCCGTCGGTGATGCGGAACACGCCGCCGAGTGCGCCGACGTCCTCGCCGAACACCACCACGTCGGGATCCTGTGCGATCGCGTCCGCCAGGGCGAGATTCAGAGCCGCGGCCATGCTGAGGGTCGTCACGTCGCGGTCCGATCGGTCGGCGACGCGGACGTCGTCGTGTGCGATGGTCATCGGTGGCCTCCGGTCGGGGTCGCGGCGTTCTCGGCGTTCTCGGGTCGCCCGCGCTCGATCTCTCCGCGCAGCAGCGCCCATTGCTCCTCGAGCTGCGGGGATCGCGTCTCGGTGACGAAGCGGAACAGGTCCTCGGGGTCGAGGTCGGTATCGGTGTTCAGGGCGGCGCGCATCGCAGTGGCGATCGTCTCGGCGCCTGCGGCGAACTGCGCTTCGGCGGCGTCGTCGAGTGCGCCGATGCCGGCGAGGTAGGTGCGCAGACGCACCAGCGGATCCCGTGCCCCCCAGGCCTGAACTTCTTCACGCTCGCGGTAGCGGGTGTCGTCATCGGCATTCGTGTGCGCCTGCATCCGGTAGGTGTGCGCCTCGACGAGCGAGGGCCCTCCGCCGGTGCGGGCGCGTTCGACCGCTTCCCCCAGCACCGCCAGCACGGCGGCGACGTCATTGCCGTCGACTCGTTGCCCCGGCATCCCGTAGCCGATGGCCTTGTGCGCCAGTGACGGCGCGGCGGTCTGCCGGGAGAGCGGGACCGAGATCGCGAACTCGTTGTTCTGCACGAAGAAGACGACCGGCACGTGGAACACCGCCGCGAAGTTCAGGGCCTCGTGGAAGTCGCCCTCGCTTGTCGCGCCGTCGCCGCAGAGCGCGAGCACGACCGTGTCCTCGCCGCGATGCTTCGCGGCCTGCGCGAACCCGACGGCGTGCAGCAGCTGGGTCGCGAGCGGCGTGGTCTGCGGAGCGACGCGGTGCGCGCGGACGTCGTAGCCGGAGTGCCAGTCTCCCTTGAGGAGCACCAGGGCGTCAGCGGGGTCGACGCCGCGGGCGATCACGGCGACCGAATCGCGGTAGGTCGGGAACAGCCAGTCCGTGTCGCCGATCGCCATCGACGCTCCCACCTGGCAGGCCTCCTGGCCGTGCGAGGAGGGGTAGACCGCGAGTCGGCCCTGGCGCACGAGAGCGCCGGCTTGATCGTTGATGCGGCGGCCCTCGATCAGTCCGCGATAGGCGCGCACGAGGGTGTCGGCGTCGGGCAGGGCGTAGTGCTCATCCGTAACGGCGGTGCCGTTCTCGTCGATCAGACGGACCGCGGTGTCTCGCGGGAGCAGTTCCGTGTGCAGCATCCGTTCGCCCTCCTTGCCGAACTCGATGGGGCAAGCTTGCCTCCTTTGCGACAGTCGTCCAAGATGCGGCGCGGAATACTGGATGATCGGTTGGTTATTGCCGATCTGAATGTCGAAGTGTCAGAATTCGGTGACAGAACGAGGGGGTTCCCATGGCGGTGCTGGATGAGGTCGACCACGCGATCCTCGAGGAGCTGCGTCGTGACGCGCGCGCCTCGATGACGGCGATCGCGGATGCCGTGCACATCTCCCGTGCCGGCGCGCACGCGCGCATCAAGCGACTCACGGATGCCGGGGTGATCACGGGATACACGGTGCGCACGGACCCGGTGCTGCTCGGGCATCACGCGAGTGCCTATGTGACCCTCGCGATCGAGCAGGCGACCTGGCAGGACGTGAGTGCCCGGCTGCGCGCGATCCCCGAGATCGAGCACATGGCGCTGGTGGGCGGCGATTACGACGTGATCCTGCTGGTGCGTGCGAGCGACGCTCGCGACCTTCGCCGCATCGTGCTGGAGGACATCCAGGCGATCCCCTCGATCCGCTCGACCCGCACGATCCTGATCTTCGAGGACTTCACCCGGGTGTGAGCGTTCGCTGCCGCCGCTGCCCTGTTGCCGAGTGCACAGGGTGTTGACGAGTGGACGGGTATGAGTCGTGTGCTCGCGTCGATGCCGTGCACTCGATGAGCCACGGATGGCGGGACGCGGCGGTCCCCGGGGTGTGTGGAAGTGCGGGGTTTTCGAGGCTGCTGTGGAGAGCTAGTGAACCCGCTTTGTGTTCCGGAATATTGCTCTGACCTGGCATGTTTCGAGGTCGGAATGTCGGTGGGTGCGGGTTGGATGAGGGGTATGAACCACCCCGTGGATGTGCTCGATCAGGTCGTGAGCGACCTCGACGGGCTGCTGCGTGCGGGGTCGGTGGTGGGGGTGTCGGATGCGGAGAAACTGGACGTGTTGCGCGCGGCGGGTGAGGTGGTGCGGCGGGCGGAGGCGTTGGTCGTGGAGACGGTGGCTGCGGTGCCGGCACGGCCGGCGGGGTCGGGGGATCCCGCGTTCTGTGGACAGTTCGGGTGCCGCAGCGTGAGCGAGCTGTTGCAACGGGTGCTGCGCACGGATGCGGCGGGTGCGGGGCGGGTGATCAAGGCCGCACGGCTGGTGCGCCGAGAGGTGGACATCAGTTCCGGGGGCTGGTTGCCGGCGTTGTGGCCGCGGTTGCGGGAGGCGCTCGTGGACGGGACGGTGGGGATCACCGGGCTGTTGGCGGCGACCGGGCCGATCGAGCAGGCGCGAGGACGCGTCGGAGCGGCGGACCGGGTACGGGCGGATGCGGAACTCGCCGGGTATGCGCGCGGGTTCGCGGTCGCCGGGTCGGATGCCAAGGTCGAGGTCGAGGTCGATGCTGGTGACCCGGGCGTCGGGCCGGCGGCGACGCCGGAAGACTTGCGGATCCTCGCGCAACGGATCGTGATGTTCCTCGACCCCGACGGCGCCGAGCCCGCGGAGGAGATCGCGATGCGCGGCCGCGGGGTGATCCTCGGGCGGGTGAAGAACGGGTTGATCCCGATCCATGGGGACTTGTTGCCGGAGACGGCGGGGCAGTTGCAGCGGATCTGGGATGCGTATCTGAACCCGAAGGTGGACGGGCCCCCGGTACTGGGGGTGCGGTTCGTGCTGTCCGAAGAGGGTGATGCCCACGGTTCCCCGGACGCGCACGCTTCCCAGGGTGTCCAGGGTGTCCAGGGTGTCCAGGGCGTGCAGGCTGTGCAGGATCGGCAGGGTCGGGATGGTGGTGTGTTGCCGTCGGGGGATCCGGGTGGGCAGGTTGACCCGCGGTCGCGTGCGCAGAAGCAGCATGATGCGTTCGCGGCGATGCTCGGGATCGCGGCCCGGCATGAGGAGATGCCGAAACTGGGTGGGGCGGCGCCGACGCTGATCGTGTCCGTCGCGGCGCAGGACTATGCGACCGGGCGCGGGTGGGCGCACATCGACGGGATCGACACTCCCACCACGATCGCCGCCGCCCGCCACACCGCCTGCGGCGGGACGATCCAACGGGTGCTGTTCGACCCCGAAGGCCGCATCATCGGCATCGGGAACACCGACCGCATCTTCACCACCCACCAACGCCGTGCGATCACCCTCCGCGACACGGAGTGCCTGATCCCGGGATGTCACGTCCCCGCAGCCTGGTGCGAGATCCACCACGTGCAGGAACACTCCCGCGGCGGGCCGACGCATACCGACAACGGCGTCACCCTGTGCTGGCACCACCACCGCACCCTGGAAACCTCGGGGTGGGAGATCCGCATGGACAACGGCACGCCCACCGTCCGCGGACCCGCGTGGTGGGACCCCACACGACGATGGCGCACACCACGACCCGGGGTGCCCCGCACGCGAAGGATCCGGTCGGGCACGGCGCTTCGACGGTAGGAGTGCGGCGGGCGGACACGCCGCAAGCCCCCGGGCGACCGCGGTCTCCGGGCAACCGCACACCGTGAGATGTCGCATGCGGGAGCATCCCTTCGCACTGGGACATCTGCGGCGCACTCCTCGACAAGTGGGGTCGCAGGCGGCGATCGAGAATGAGAAGACGACCAGTCTCTTCACGCTGGCCGCACCCCGCTCGAAGGAGAGTCCCGATGTCCGAATCCGCCGCCTCCGCAGCTGCTGCGCTGCTCGACCGCATCCAGGCGCCGCAGGGCGCAGGGCGCGATATCCCGGATGCGGCGACGCGAGAGGTCATCGGTCGCGCGCCGGTCCACTCGGTCGCCGAGCTCGACGATGCCATCGCGCGCGCGAAGGCGGCGCAGCCCGCGTGGGAGGCCCTCGGCCACGAGAAGCGGATCGAGGTGCTGCTCGCCGTCGCCGACGCGATCGACGCGAACGCCGAAGGACTCGCCTATCTGCTCTCACGGGAGCAGGGCAAGCCGCTCAACGGCCCCAACGCGCGGTTCGAACTCGGCGCCTGCTCCGCCTGGCTGCGCACCAACGCCGCGACCGTGCTGGAATCGCAGGTGCTCGTCGACGACGAGAACCTGCACGCCGAGCTCGTCTACAAGGCCGCCGGAGTCGTCGGCGCGATCGGGCCGTGGAACTGGCCGCTCATGATCACCATCTGGCAGATCGGGCCGTCGCTGCGCATGGGCAACACGGTCGTCGCGAAGCCCAGCGAGTACACCCCGCTCAGCGTGCTGGCGATGCTCGCGGTGATGAACGAGCACCTGCCTGCCGACGTCCTGATCGGCGTCTCGGGTGACCGCGAAGTCGGAGCGCGGCTGGCATCGCATCCCGACATCGACAAGATCATGTTCACCGGATCGACGGCCACCGGTCGCCGCATCATCGAGAGCTCCGCAGGCAACCTCGCCCGCCTCACGCTGGAGCTGGGCGGCAACGATGCCGGCATCGTGCTTCCGGACACCGATGTCGCCGGCATCGCGCAGGACCTGTTCTGGGGAGCCTTCATCAACACCGGCCAGACCTGCGCCGCCCTCAAGCGCCTCTACGTGCACGACTCCGTGTACGACGAGGTCGTCGATGCGCTCGCGGAGATCGCGGCATCCGTACCGATCGGCAACGGGCTCGACGAGGACAACGTGCTCGGACCGCTGCAGAACCGCGCGCAGTTCGACATCGTCAGCCGTCTGGTGGACGACGCCAAGAGCCGAGGTGCGCGCATCGCGACCGGTGGCGAGGCCGCCCCCGAGCTCGGCGAGCTGTTCTACCGCCCCACGATCGTCGCCGACATCGAGAACGATGCCGCCCTGGTGCAGGAGGAGCAGTTCGGACCCGCTCTCCCCGTGATCCGCTACAGCGACGTCGACGAGGCTTTCGCGCTCGCGAACGCAGTCGACGTGGGCCTCGGCGCCTCCGTCTGGTCGAGCGACCCCGAAGCGGCACGGGCGGCGGCATCGCGGATGCAGTCGGGCACGGTATGGATCAACTCGCACGGCGGGCTGCACCCGATGGTGCCGTTCGGCGGTGTCAAGAGCTCGGGTTACGGACTGGAGTTCGGCGTCGAGGGGCTCAAGTCCGTGGCCGTCACCCAGGTCGTGTCCGGCCCCGGTCGGAAGGCCTGACCCGTGGGCTCCGTCATCATCGTCGGCGCGGGCACCTCGGGCGCGATCGTCGCGCGGCGTCTGGTGGATGCCGGCGTCGAGGTCACGCTCATCGAAGCCGGAGGCTACGACACCAACCCGGCCATCCACGACCCCGCGCGCGCCGGAGAGCTCTGGCACTCCGCCGATGACTGGGACTTCTTCACGGTGCCGCAGGAGCATGCGGCCGGACGACGGCTGCACCTGCCGCGCGGCAAGGTCACGGGCGGATCCCACGCGCTGAACGCCATGATCTGGGTGCGTGGTGCCGCCTCCGACTACGACGGATGGGAACGCGGCGGGGCGGACGGATGGGGCTGGTCCGCGGTCGAGCCGGTGTTCACCGCGATCGAGAGCGACCTGCTGCCGGTGACCGACGACTACCCGCTGTCGCCGATCCAGGCGTCCATCATCGACGCTGCGGTGCAGGAGGGTCTGCCGCACAACCCGAACTACAACGGCGGCACGCTCGACGGCATCTCGCAGGAACAGGTGACGATGCGCGACGGCCGCCGGGCGAACACCTGGACGACGTACGCGCAGCCCGTCGCCGACAGGTTGACCGTGATCACCGGCCGCGAAGTGCACTCGGTGATCATCGAAGACGGTCGCGCGGTCGGAGTGCGACTGGGGGAGGGCGCGGCGGCAGAAGAGCTGCGCGCCGATGAGGTCATCCTCTCGGCAGGCGCCATCGGCACCCCCGTGATCCTGTTGCGTTCCGGCATCGGCCCCGCGGCGGAGCTCGAGGCGCTGGGCATCCCTGTCGTGCAGGACCTGCCCGGCGTGGGGAAGAATCTCCACGATCACCTCCTGTCGCCCGTGATCTTCACGACGGAGCGGCCGGTCGGACCGCCGCAGCCCGGCGTCTCGGTCACTCAGACGCACCTGTTCTGGCGCAGTCGCGACGACCTCGCCGAGCCCGACACGCAGCCGATCCTGTTCTCGGTGCCGATGTGGGGCGAGCTCGAGCCGCAGGGTGATGACGGCTTCTCGTTGATGGCGGGGCTCGTCACTCCGCACAGCCGCGGTGCCCTCACGCTGTCCGGTCCCGGGCTCGCCGACCCGCCGCTCATCGACCTCGCCGCGCTCGCCGACGACCGCGATGTGGCGTCACTCGCCGCATCCGTGCGCCAGTGCCGGCGGATCGGCGCCCGCCCGGCGTTGGCGGAGGAGTGGGGCGCGGTCGAGGTGTACCCGGGTCCTGATGTCGCAGATGCGGATGTCGAGGACTGGGTGCGGCGCACGGCCATCACCTACCACCACCAGGTCGGCACCTGCCGGATGGGGACCGGCACGGAGTCCGTGGTCGACCCGCAGCTGCGGGTGCATGGCATCCCAGGGCTGCGCGTGATCGACGCCTCCGTCATCCCCACGGTTCCCACCGGCAACACGAACGCCCCCGCCGCGATGATCGGCGAACGCGGCGCGACGTTCGTGTTGGAAGGCTGAGTCGAGCACAGAAGAACCCCCGCCTGCGAACAGGCGGGGGTTCTTGTCTGCACCGAAAGCGCGTTCAGCGCGAGTAGACCTCACGGCCGGCGAACCACGTCGACAGCACCTCGGTGTGCACGATCTCGTCAGGAGGGCCGGCGATCGCGTCGCGCGCGAGCACCACGAAATCCGCGGATTTGCCCACGGCCAGCGAACCGGTCTCGGCGGCCAGGCCCATGGCGGTCGCCGCGTTGATCGTGAAGACCTCCAGTGCCTCCTCGGCCGTGATCGCCTGCGCTGGCCACAGCACCCCCGGTGCGCGACCGAGCGGATCCGCACGGGTCACCAGCCCCTGCAGACCTTCGAGGGTGTTCGGCGACTCGCTCACCGGCCAGTCCGAGCCTCCCGCGACGAGCGCGCCCGCGTCGATCAGTGCGCGGTTCGGCTGCGAGTGCTCCGCTCGTTCGCCCAGCACATCCGCGAGCGCCTGCGGGATGACCCCGGGATACCAGATGAACGGGGAGATATCGGCGGAGACGTCGAGCGCGCGCAGCCGGGGGATGTCGGAGTCGGCGAGGAACTGTCCGTGTGCGATCTGGATCGGCGTGGTGATGCCCTCGGCCCGCAGCGCCTCGGCGACGTCGAGCACGAGTCGAGCCGACCCATCTCCCGTGCAGTGCACCTTGGCGCCGAGGCCGCGGGCGGCGACCGCACGGAGCCAGCCGGCGAGTTCGTCGAAGGTCATGGTCGTCTCGCCGTGGAAGTGCGCGCCATGCGCGGCATCCTCCGGATACGGTTCGAGGAACGAGGCGGTGCGCGCCGGCGGCACCCCATCGAGGAAGATCTTCACGAAGTCCGGGCGGTGGTGCGCGGTACGGAACTCCTCGCCGCGCGCGATCAGCGGTTCGCCGATCGGGTCGAAGCCGAAGATCTCGTCGTTGATCAGGAGCGATGAGACGACCCAGGCATGGAGCTCGTCGGCGCGATCCAGGTCGGCCAGCGCCTGCAGGATCTCGACCGACACTCCGGCGTCCTGGAACGTGGTGATGCCGAAGGAGTTCAGCAGCTCCACACCGCGGCGGGAGGCCGCCGCGTGTTGCGCCGGCGTGAGTCCGCCGCTGCGGTCGTAGGCCTCCTGCACCGGGATGCCTGCCGCCTCGAGCAGCACGCCGGTCGGGGTGCCGTCGTCGGGGTCGAGCATCGTCACACCGGACGACGGGATGCTGTCGACCGTGATGCCCGCCAGCTCCAGTGCCCGGGTGTTCGCCCAGCGGTTGTGGCGCGAGTCCTCGACCAGCACGACGGGGCGCCCTCCCGCGGCCTCGTCCAACCGCAGACGCGAGGCCGTGTTCGCGAGGGTCGGCAGCAGCGTGGTCGGCACGGCCCCGCCCACGATCCAGGCGTCCTGCGGCAACGAGGCCGCCTTGTCGCGCACGCGGTCGAGGATCTCGTCGAGCGTCAGTGCCTGTGGCAGTGAGAGCTCGAACAGATCGGTGCGTCCCGCCAGCGCATGATGGTTGTGCACGTCGACGAAGCCGGGGTACACGGCGGCGTCGCCGACCTCGAGCGTCCTGGTGCGTCGTCCGCGGAACCGCTCGATGTCGGCAGCAGAGCCGAGGGCGAGGATCCTCCCGTCGCGCACAGCGAACGCCTCGACGACCGGGTTCGTCCGATCCGCGGTGCGGATCACGGCACCGGTGACGATGAGGTCGGCGACCTCCGTCATCTCAGGCGTCCCCGAACGTGGCGGGCTCGAGCTCCGGCGTGTGCAGCGTCGTCGAGAGCAGACGTCCGTGTGCGCCGAACGTGAAGTGCGTCGGCACCTCGCCGGTCTCGTCGAGTCCGAACAGCACGCCGTGCGACCGGATCGCGTTGACGTCGCGGTGGTCGGCGATCGTCACCGAGGCGCACGGGATGACCTTCTCGCGCCACGCGAAGATGTAGATGCCGGGACGCACCTCCCACACGCTGTTCTCGTCCGTGTCGGCGAGGCCGCGCTCGGGGCCGGCCAGGCACTGCCAGGAGTACCAGCGCGGCGACAGGTACACGTGCTCGTAGGCGTGCTCGGTGCTGTACACCCACTCGACCCGTCGTCCGATGAGCGTCGTGGTGGGCGCCGCCTCCGCACCGGACACCTCGACGCCCTCGATCACGCTGGGCGCGAAGACGTGCTGCACGCGGGTGCGGCCCTTCTCAGGGGCGGGCAGGATGATCGAGATGATCGCGAGCGCCCGGCCCTGCCGCAGGTCGACCACGAGTGAGACGGCCTCGTTCGGCAGGTAGCGGTGGTGGAACTGCACGAAGTACAGCTCCTCGTCGACCTCGAAGGCCTCGTAGGCGTCGGTGTCGGCTGCGGCCGCCGTGTCATCATCTGCCCCGGGCTGGTACTCCCAGGCGACCGTGGTGTCGGAGAAGCGGTGCACGATCCGCGTCCCTCTGGCGTCGACGACAGCGATCTCGCGACCGCTCAGCGCGGTGGTGTGCGGAGCCTTGTTGGCGTCGAAGCCGGGGGCGAGTCCCTCGAGCGGGAGCCAGGTGGACGTGTCGGCGGGGTTCAGCGTGGTCATACGTGTTCCTTCTCTCGGAGGGGCGGATGCGGGGAGCGTCAACGGTTGCTGAACTGCTCCAGGTCGGAGGAGAGGCCTTCGTACACGGCCGGCTTCGCGCGCTTCAGGTAGATGCCGTAGACGATGCCGCCGATGACGGCCAGCACGAGCAGCAGCGGCATCAACCGGATCGCGAGCTCTTCGGAGCCGGCGACGATGTTGAAGTTCACGATCGCGAGCACCGAGATCGCGGCGATGCCGAGGAAGCCGATGCCGGGGGCGATGAACGTGCTCCACCACCGGGGGTCACGGCCGCGGCGGAAGTAGACGACGATCGAGATGGCGGCGAGGCCCTGCAGGATCAGCACGCTCAGGGTGCCGAAGCCGAGCATGGCAGGAACGAGGGTGACGATCGGGTCGGCCCCGGCGATCGCGAAGATGATCGCGACGACGCCGGCGAAGGTCGCCTGCACGATCCCCGCGAGCTGCGGGGCGCCGTTGGACCGGGTGCGGGCGAGGGCCTGCGGCAGGATCCGCGCCCGTCCCAGCGAGTACAGGTAGCGGGTGGCCGAGTTGTGGAACGCCAGCATCGCGGCGAACAGGCTCACCAGGAGCAGCACCATCATCACTGTCGTGAGCGGGCCGCCCAGGTACTGCTGCGAGAGCGTGAAGATGAGGTCGCCCGTCGGCAGGTGCTCCAGCGCGGTCGCCTGCGCCTGCGCCACGCCGGTCGCGCTCACCACGGCCCAGGTCGTGATGCCGAGGATGATGCCGATCGCGATGATCGAGGTGTAGGTCGCCCGCGGGATCGTGCGCAGCGGCTGCTTCGCCTCTTCGCTGAACAGCGCGGTCGCCTCGAAACCGAGGAAGCCGGTGGCCGCGAGCAGCAGGCCGATCGGGAGGGATCCGGAGAACACCGCCTCCGGGCTGAACGCGCCCAGGTCGTATCCGGTCTGCACGAGCACCGAGACGTCGAACACGACCAGCATGAGCACCTCGAGGACGAGGCAGACGCCCAGCACCTTCGAGCTGAAGTCGACGCCGATGCGGGCCAGCACGAAGCACACCACGATCGACAGGAGCCCCCACACGAGCCAGTGCACGTCGAGGCCGGTGAGGTCGCGGATGATCGTCTGCATGAAGAAGCCGCTGGTGCCGATCGTGCCGACCACGAAGAAGTTGTAGCCGAGCGTGGCGATGAGTCCGGCGATCAGACCGCCCGTGCGGCCGAGGCCCTTCACGACGAAGGCGTAGAACCCTCCGGCGTTGACCAGCTGCTTCGACATCTGCGCGTAGCCGACCGCGAACAGCAGCAGGATCGCCGCGACCAGGAAGAACGACATCGGGGTGCCGCCGCCGTTGCCGAGAGCGATCGCGAGCGAGGCGACCACCACGATGCCCGTCAGCGGCGCGACGGCCGCCAGCACCAGGAAGACGATGCCGGCGACGCCGAGGGCGCCGGGTCGGAGGGAAGTGCTGTTCTGCGTCGTGGCCGCAGATGTCGGGTCTGCCACGTCGGCTCCTTTGCTCGGTGACGGCCGTGCGTGCACGGCATCGACGACGAGGGGGATCGTCGATAGAGCGAGTCTGCTCGCGCAGCGGCGACCGCGCTTGACCCTGAGCGAAAGACGATGGTGTCAGCGTGCACAGCCCGCATCGTCCCGTTCGCCTCGGCGAGAGCGAGGGGCAGGATGACGGAGAAGACACCGCCGTCCTCCTCACGCGCCACTCCGGCGCAGACGTCGCGGTCGAAGGACATGATGGACCTCCACCTCGCCGGAACGACCGCCCTCGTCACGGGTGCCGCGAGCGGCATCGGCCGGGCGACCGCGCTCGCGCTCGCCGCAGAGGGAGTGCGCGTGGCGCTGCTCGACCGCGATGCGGCGGCGCTGGCGGAGACGGCCGAGGCCCTGCGTGGGCAGGGCCACAGCGATGCGGCCGCCTTCGTCGTCGACCTCACCGACGAGGAGCAGGTGCGGCGAACCGTCGACGCCGCGATCGCCGAGCTCGGTCGGCTCGACGCCGTGGTGTGCTGCGCCGGGATCTCCGGACCGGTCGGTCGGGGGATCGAGCAGACGTCGCTCGCCGAATGGAACGCCGTGTTCGCGGTGAATGTGACCGGCGCGTTCCTCGTGCTGCGGCACACGCTCCCTGCACTGCGCGCCGTCGCCGCGGCATCCGTCGTCCTGCTCTCGAGCGACTCCGCGTTCGTCGCCTCACCGGGGATGGCGCCCTATGCGGCGTCGAAGGCCGCGCTGGTGCAGTTCGCGCGTGCGTTGTCGGTCGACCTGGCCGGCACCGGCATCCGGGTGAACACCGTGGCGCCGTCGATCGTCGACACCCCGATGAGCCGCGGAGACCTGGGAGCCGAGGCCTTCGACGCCCCGGCCTTCCCCGTGCAGGCGGCGGCGGAGGTCGCCGCGCACGTGGTCTACCTGGTCTCGCCGCGCGGCCGGGCGGTGTCCGGCACCACACTCCTCAGCGACTTCGGGTTCAGCGCGCGTTCCGGCTTCCCCGCCTAGCGCGACATCGCCCTTCGACATCTCGCGCACCCGCGCCGGAACAGACAACCCCACACCAGCACAAGGAGCAGACATGGGACTTGCGGTCGGATCGACGGTCTCCGGACGCGTCGTCGTCATCACGGGAGGCGGCACCGGCATCGGCGCCGCCATCGCGGAGCGCTATGCGGCAGAGGGCGCGCACGTCGTGGTCGTCGGTCGCCGGCCGGAACCGTTGCAGGCGGTGGAGCGCGCCGTCGGTGCCCACCCGGTCGTCGCTGATGCCGCCGACACGGCTTCCGCGAAGGCCGCTGTCGCCGAGGTGCTGGCGACCTTCGGGCGCATCGACGTGCTCGTCGCCAATGCCGGAGGGCACGGCTTCTCGCCGGTCGCCGACACCGACGACGCGGGGTGGGATGCGGCGATCCGCGCCAACCTCACCACGGCCTTCGTGATGGCCAGGGAGTCGCTGCCGGCGCTGCTCGAGTCGAAGGGGCAGATCGTGATCGTGTCGTCGCTCGCCGGGCTGTTCGCCGGCCCATCGGTCGCGGGATACACGGTCGGCAAGCACGCGCTGATCGGACTCACCCGCACGCTGGCGCGGGACTACGGCCGACATGGCGTGCGGGTGAACGCGGTGTGCCCCGGCTGGGTGCAGACGCCGATGGCCGACGAGGAGATGGACGAGTTCGCCTCGCACGCCGGCCTCGAGTCCCGGGAGGAGGCCTACGCGACTGTCACGGCCGATGTGCCGCTGCGGCGCCCCGCCCGTCCGGCCGAGATCGCCTCGGTCGTGCGTTTCCTGGGTTCGGGCGAGTCCTCGTACATCACCGGGTCGGTGATCGTGGCGGATGGGGGATCGCACGTGGTGGATGTGCCGACCATCGCCTTCGACCACGCCGGGATGTAGGCGCGTCAGCGCACGGTGAGCGCGAAGCCGTCGCCGTCGGGGATGACCGCGACCTGCGTGAGGTCGTCGACCCGATAGGTCGGGTTGTGCGCACCGGCATGCGGACCGACGCCGAGCACCCGCATGCCCGCGGCCAGACCGGCCTGGATGCCGGCGCCGGAGTCCTCGAACACGATGCAGTCGGCGGGGTCGACGCCGAGCAGACGCGCGCCGAGCAGGAACCCCTCCGGATCGGGCTTCGACGCCGACACGTTCTCGGCCGTGACGGCGATGGCGGGGATCGGGAGGCCCGCCGCCCGCATCCGTGCGGTCATCAGCGCCACGTTCGCCGAGGTGACGATCGCGTGCGGGAAGGGGAGCAGCGCCTCGAGCACCGCCCCGGCCCCGGGAATCGTCACGACGCCGTCCACGTCGGCTGTCTCGTTGGCGAGCATGACGTCGTTCTCGTGCAGGTTGATGGCGTGATCGCGCTCGGGGAGCATGATCGCCATGCTCTGGTGCCCCTGGCGTCCGTGGACCACGTGGAGCACGGTCTCGGGGTCGATCCCGTGCGGCTCCGCCCAGGCCAGCCAGAGCCGCTCCACGACGGCGGTCGAGTCGACCAGGGTGCCGTCCATGTCGAGCAGGACGGCGCGGGCGTTGATGGTCTGGGTCACCCCTTCAGGCTAACCCGGCGGATGCCGTCAGCCGCCGAGATACGCGCGGTGGAGCAACGCGGGATCGGCCGTGAGCGCCGCAGATGTGCCCTGGAACGAGACCTGCCCGCCCGCGACCACCACGGCTTCGCGCGCGAGACCGAGCGCGAGCTGCGTGAACTGTTCGACCAGCAGCACGCCCACCCCGGACTGGGCGATCGACTGCACGATCGGCATCAGCCGCAGGAAGACGACCGGCGCCAGGCCGAGTGACATCTCATCGATCAGCAGGATGCGCGGCTTCGCGGCGAACGCGCGGGCGAGCACGACCATCTGCTGCTCGCCACCGGAGAGCAGCGCGGTGGGGGAGTCGATGCGCTTCTCGAGCTCGGGGAACTGCGCCAGCGCCGCGTCCAGCTCCGCCGGGGTGCGCGCGGTCAACGAGATGTTCTCGCGCACCGTGAGGGAGGGGAAGACCGCCCGCCCCTGCTCGATGTGCACGATGCCCCGCCGCGCTCGCGCGACGCGCGACAGCTTGTCGATCGGCTCACCGTCGAGCGTGATGGTGCCCGCGGAGTGCGGGGTCACGCCTGACACCGATTCGATCAGGCTCGTCTTGCCGGCGCCGTTCGGGCCGACCAGCGCCAGCACCTCCCCGCCGCCCACGCGCAGCGAGACGTCGGAGATGACAGGTCCGGCGCCGCGACTCACGGTGACGGCATCCAATACGAGCTCGCTCATTTCAGCAGTTCCGTCTCTCCCATGTAGGCCTTCACGACCGCGGGGTCCGCCAGCACCTCGGCCTGCGGCCCGCTCGCGAGCACCCGACCGAAGTCGAGCACCGTGAGCGTCGGGCACACCG
This sequence comes from Microbacterium saperdae, assembly GCF_006716345.1. NCBI lineage: Bacteria > Bacillati > Actinomycetota > Actinomycetes > Micrococcales > Microbacteriaceae > Microbacterium > Microbacterium saperdae. Next base: position 2,707,692 of record NZ_VFOX01000001.1, on the reverse strand, counting down.
AGCGGACCAGGTCGAGATCGTGCTCGATGATGATGAGTGCGACCCCGTAGCGCGCGGGCAGTTCGCGCAACCGCGCGGCGAGGGCGAGGTGCTCCTCGTGCGACAGTCCGGCGGCGGGCTCGTCGAGGATCAGCAGCCGCGGGCGGGCCACCACGTTCGCGGCGACCTCCACCAGCCGGCGTGTGCCGACGTCGACGCTCGACAGCCGCGCGCGTGACGGCGGGCAGCCGAAGAACGCCAGGACTTCCTCGATGTCGGCCGTCGCGAGGCGGCGCCGCGCGACGAAGCGCACGTAGGCGCCGATCGTGAGGGCGGGAGGCACGCGGTCCTGCTGGAACGTGCGCCGCAGTCCGAGACGGGCGCGACGGGTGGGGGAGAGGCGGGCGAGGTCTCGATCGCCGAGCAGCACGCGTCCGGTGTGCTGGGGCAGGAACCCGCTGATGGCGTCCACGAAGGTCGATTTCCCGGCACCGTTGGGTCCGATCAAGCCCATGATCGACGCCGCCGGCATCTGGAACGACACGTCGTCCAATGCCTTGAGTGCGCCGAACTGCACCGTGAGTCCGTCGACGGTCAGCACCGGCGCCCCGTCGAGCGCAGCCTCGTCGACCGTCGCCGTGGTGGTCGTGGTGATGACCGCGGCATCGGGATCCGCATCGATCGGCAGCGCCGTGAGCTCGGCCTGCGCTGCTCTTCGGTCCGCGCGGCGGTAGAAGAGGTTGCGGATGCCCTGGCCGAGGTTCGTGCCGCTGGTGAGCGCCTGCACCCCCAGCACACCGAAGACCACGAATCCCCAGTCCTGCGGGATGCCCCAGCGCTTGAGCAGCTCGGGCACCAGCACCCACAGGATGCCGCCGAAGATCGCCATGTCGATCAGGTGCGCGCCCGACATGATCGCCAGCACGTACAGTGCGAGCGACTGCAGCGGGGTGAAGCTCGAGGCGAAGGGGAGCTGCACCTGTCCGGCGAGCAGCCCGCCCGCGATGCCTCCGAGCGCGGCGGAGACCGCGAACGCCGTGAGCTTCGCGATCTGCACGCTCTGCCCTGCGGCCGCGGTGCCTCGCTCGGAGAATGCGACGGCCTTCCAGCTCGATCCCCACCGGCTGCGCTGCAGGAAGAACACCGCGAGCGCGCAGAGGGCGAGCACGACGATCGACAGGAAGAAGAACTGCCGGTCGTTGGAAAACATCGCCGGACGCTCGATCGCGGTGCCGTCGGCCGAGCCGGGGAACTGGATCTGGACGAGCGTGACATCGGCTGCGGCGGCGAATCCGAGCGTGACGACGGCCAGATTGACACCGCGCAGGCGCAGAGCGGGAAGTCCGACCAGCACGCCGACGAGTCCTGCCGCGATGCCGCCGAGCACGAGCCAGACGACGAAGCCGCCCGGTGCCTGCATCACGTTCAGCAACGACACGATCCAGGCGCCGACCGCGGCGAAGGTGAGCTGGCACAGCGCGATCATTCCGGCGGATCCGGTCACGATGCCGAGGCCGAGGATCGCGATGGAGGCGATGACGGCGCTGATGGCGAGGAAGACGAAGTACCCGGGCAGGGCGGCGCTGAGGATCGCACCGACGCCGATCGCGGCGACGGCGACCGCGAACGGCCAGGAGATCCGGAACGTCCGGCTCTCGGTGAAACGGGGGCGGTCAGCGAGCGGCATCCCACACCTCCTTGCGTTGCGTCCACAGCAGCAGGACGACGATGAACAGGAACGGGAGGAAGTTGCGCACCAGCGCGACCTCGTCGATCTGCGCGACGAGACCACCCAGCACTCCGAGCACGACGCCGCCGACCACGGCGAGGTCGAGGCGGCGGAAACCGCCGAGCAGCGCGGCCGCCGCCGCGGGGACGATCAGCATCGACAGGCTCGTCGCATCGTTCGACTGCGAAGGCGCCACGATCATGATCGCGATCGCACTGATGACACCGGTGACGAACCAGACCGCGATCGAGAGCGGACGGGAGCGGATGCCGAGCAGCTCGGCGGTGGTGGGGCGCTCCGACAGCGCCCGCAGCTGGGTGCCGACGCGGGTGCGACGCAGCACGATCCGCACCACGATCGCGGTGACGATCGCCATCGCGACGGTCGCGACGGTCACCTGGCTGATCACGACGCCCCCGAACGCGAAGGCGGGACCGGCGATGATCGGGGTGAACGGCTGCGGCTTGTTGCCGAACAGGATGAACGACATCGAGATCAGCAGCAGCAGGGGTCCTACGGTCATGGCGGAGCGTGTGGTCGTGGAGGCCTCCGACAGCCAGGTCGCGGCGATGAACCCGATCGCGGCGGCCAGCAGCCCGGCGACCAGGACGCCCAGCACCGAGCCCAGCCAGATCGGCAGGCCGATCTCGCGGACGAACCACACGGCGGTGAACGCACCGAACATGCCGGTCGCGGCCTGCGCGAAGTTGACCACCCGCACCAGCCGCGACATGAGGGTGAGACATACGCCGAGGACGGCGTAGAGGCCACCGGCAGCGAGACCGGCGATGGCGCCTTGCAGCATCAGGCGTCCTTCCTGAATGAGGGGGACCCTTCGACAGGTTCAGGGACCGGTTGCCTCCGGTCCCTGAGCGAGCGAAGCGAGACGAAGAGTGTGAGGAGCTACTCGCCGATGCGGAGCCAGTCTTCTGCGACCTTCTCCCACGCGTTGGTGCCGGACTTCAGGATGATCGGCCAGCCGGCGGTGTTCTGGGTTCCGAACGCGTACGGCGTTCCGACCATGGGGTTCTCAATCGGCTCCATGCTCTGGAGAGCCTCCGAGACGCTCTCGCGCGTGATGTCGCCGTCGATGCCCTCGAGCACCTCGATGAAGTACTTCGCGGCGAGGTATCCGCCCTGGCTGAAGGAGGTGAGCGGGATGTCGTTCGCCTCCATGAGCTCACGCCAGTCAGCGTTGATCTCGTTGTCATCCGTGAACGGGTAGAACTCGGCGGGCACGTAGATGCCGGCACCCGCGTTGTCGATCGCGTCGGCGAAGTTCTCGCTGTAGACGCTCGTCAGGTAGAGCCAGGTGACGTCATCCCAGCCCTGCGCGTTCGCGGCCTTGACCTGCCCGATCGCGTCGGGCTCCACCGGGTTGATCGCCAGCGCCTTGCAGCCCTGGTCACGCGCCTTCACGATGTACGGCGTGTAGTCGGATGCACCGTAGGGCACGGTGTCGTCGACGTACTTGGGCTCCTTGCCGGTGATCTCGGTCCACTTGTCGATCGCGGCCTGGTAGGTCGGACGGGTGGAGCCGGCGATCTCGAGCAGGATGCAGATGTCGTCCAGACCGAGCACCTCCGAGCCGTACTGCAGCGTGAGGGTCATGTCGTTGAAGGGACCGACGTTCGCGGGCGAGATGTTGTCGCTCGCGAAACACCCGGTGTCGACGCCGATCCCCGGCATCGAGAGAATGCCCTCCTGCTCGTAGTACTTGGCGTTGATCTCGCATTCGATCAGGCTCGCGGAGCCGACCAGCGCGACGGCGCCGTCGCTGCCGACCAGTTCGCGGGCCGAGGCGGTCGCCGTGGCAGGGTCGCCCTTGTCGTCGAGGGTCTTGTAGTCGATCTTGCGTCCGTCCAGGCCGCCGGCCTCGTTGAAGGCGTCGAAGACCGCCGCCGCGGCCAGAGAGGCCTCGGGGAAGGTCGCCGGACCGCTGATCGTGTTGACGGAGCCGACGACGATCGGGGCGCCTTCGCCGCCGGATCCTTCGTCTCCACCGGCGCAGCCGGCGAGGGTGAGGGCTGCCACGGCGATGAGCGCCGCGGTGCCGGATGCTCGCTTGTTCATGTGCTTCCTGCCTCTCGTGTTCGGGTGGTGCTGTGTTCGGGTGGTGCTGTGTGCGGGTGATGCTGTGCGGCGAGGTGCCGTTCAGGCCGGGGTCCCTGAACCTGTGGTCGCTCCCCGCGTTCCCGCGCCCGTCGAAGGGCGCAGTGCCCGGTTGACCATCTCGGTGTCGGTGAACTGCTCGAAAGCGACGACCCGCCCGTCGAGCAGTCGCCACACGTGCGCGACCCTGGCCGCGAAGAAGCGGCCGGTGCGGGTGTAGGTGCCGGAGTACGTGCCGATTCCGACCACGGTGTCGCCGCCGTCCACGACCTCGTCGATCGCGACGGTGTAGTCGTCCCACTCGTCCTGGATGCGGGCGAAGACGTTCGCGGCGACGGCATCCGGTCCGACATAGGTGCCGGCGTAGGGGAAGCCTGCCGCCTCCGTCCACCGCACGTCGGGGGCGAACGGGGCGAGCATGCCGTCGATGTCGCCACGGTCGCTGGCGGCGTAGTGCTCGCGGATGATGTCTGCGTTGCTCATGTTCTCTCCTCGATCCGGTGGGGGCTCTGCGCCTGTCGACCGCTCAGACGGGCTGGGCGTCGGGATAGACCACGGAGCCCAGGGGGTAGATGTGGCCGCCGCCGCGCGAGTGCTCGGCCCGGCCGTCGCCGTTGAGGCCGAGGAAGATCCCCGTGGTCATCAGCTGGTAGCCGAGGTCGTGCAGCCACACGCTCGCGACCGCGATGCGGAACTCACGGAAGCAGAACAGGTAGAGCCCGTCCGCGAACTTCCACACGGTCGACAGGTCCATGTCGCCGTGACCGCGCTGCACGCCCTCCAGGCACTGCCAGGCATAGCGCTGACTCGACACGTACACGTGCTCGTAGAGATGGTGCGGGCTGTAGCGGTAGATGTTGCGCTTGCCGATCAGGTCGCGGCTCGGGCCGGGGACCTCGCCGGTCGCCGGTCCGGCGTCTGTCGTCGCGGCCCAGAAGTCCTGGCCGACCTGCGGGGTGCCCTCCACCGCCGCGGCGGCGATGCGCGAGCGGATGACGGTGGCGCGATGCGTCGTGGACGAGAACACCACCGTGAGCGCTTCCCGTTCGCGGCTCTCGAGCGGGATGTTGACGAACACGACGTCGTCGCGCACACGGACCGCGTCATACGGGTCGGTCCCGGATGCGCCCAGCCCGCTCCAGGTCACGGCGTCCGCGTCGAAACGGAGCGACAGCGTGGTGGCATCGTCGAGCGTGAGAGTGAGGGCGGTGCCGGAGAGCTGTGTGTTCGGCAGGCGGAACGTGTCGATGCCGGCGGCGAACTCGTCGTAGGTGCGCCATTCGTCGAGTGCCGGGTCGGTGGAGATGTCGGTCATGGAGGTCCAGACGTCGCACGTGGCGGAGCCTCTTCGCTCCGGGCACCGCCTCATCGCGGTGCGCTTGCCTCATGCTCGGTCCGGGCCGGTCATCGCCTCAAGGGCGCAGCGGCCATCGCGCGCCGAGAGTCAACCGGCGTGCCCTCCGGGGCAAGTCCGGCATCCGGCATCCGTCGTGTCGCGCGTCGGCGGGCGACGGCGCACCCGACCGGCGCACCCGGCGCGGGGCGGGCGCGGGACCGTCAGCGGGTGCGCGGGTCGTCAGCGGGCGGCGCGGTACTCGCTGGGGGAGACCCCGAACGCGGACTTGAACGCGCGGCTGAAGTGCGCGGCGTCGACGAAGCCCCAGCGCGCGGCGATCGCCGCGACCGGTCGATCGGCGAGCATCGGGTCGAGCAGATCGCGGCGGCACTGCTCCAGTCGCCGCGTGCGGATCCAGGTCGACACCGTCACGCCCTGCTCCTGGAAGAGCCCGTGCAGGTGCCTGGTCGAGATGAAATGCGCGGAGGCGATCGACGCGGGACCGAGGTCGGTCGACGCGAGGTTGCGGTCGATGTACGAGCGGATGCGCTGCACGAGAGCGCGGTGCGGATCGGCCGAGACTTCGTCGAGTCCGAGCTCACGGGTGAACACGGTGGTGACCAGGTCGAGCGCGCTGTGGGCGAGGCGTGCGCCGGTGGTGCCGGCGAGCTGATCGAGGTTGCCGGCCAGCTGCGTCAGATACGGCACGACCATGCCGCCGAGGCCTTCGTGACCGGAGATGCGCACCGCGGTGAGCTGGCCGATCATGTCGGACGGCAGGCTGATCAGGTGCTTCGGGAACATCACGACCATGGTGCGGAAGTCCTCGTCGAACACGAGCGAGTAGGGCCGGTCGGTGTCGTAGACGGCGAGGTCGCCGGCCTGCAGCACGGCCTCGCGGTCGTCCTGGATCAGCATCCCCGTGCCCGCGAGCATCAGGCTGACCTTGAAGTACGAGCGGTCGCCACGGGCGATGAGCTCCGGAGTGCGTTCGACCACATGCGAGGTGGCTCGCACCTCGGTCACGTGGACCTCGTCGACGGATGCTCCGCGGATCACTCCGCGGAAATGGTCGGGGCCGCCGCTGGACACCTGCAGCGGCACGAAGGACTCGGAGACGGCGGCGCGGAACTCGCTGATGTTGCGCGCGACAAGAGTGGACACCGATTCGGCGGGGGCAGCGGGTGCACCGTTCATGACTGATCACCTCGGGATGGTGGAACGACGACGTTGTATACGATCCGTTCCGCGATGTTATCACCGGCGACGTCCGAGCGGGGCGACTTCTAGGATGTGGATCGGAAGGGTGGGTCATGAGAGCTTTCGGGGAGTGGGTCAGGCAGGTGCTGCGGCAGCTGCGCGGGCCGGAGACAGCGGATGCCGTGTTCGAGGCGACCGCGCTCATCGTGGGTACCGCGTTCCTGATCGTCGGCTTCGTGATCGGGTGGCCCGTGTTCTGGGGTCACGAGATGGCGATCAGCGGCACCGGTTCGATCGGGGCGTTCGCGGCGTACGGGGGAGCGGCCACCGCTGCCATCGCCTTCGTGCTCGGGCGGCTCGCCGTGCGACCGGAGGAGCGGAGTCCTGACGCGATCCGCGACGGCTTCAGCGTGCCGGGCGACCGGCTGCGCTGGTACGACCTCGCAGCGATCGCCTTCGCCCACGCCGCGATCGCGTACCTCGGATGGCTCGGCGTCGCCAAGCTCCTGGAGAGCAGCTTCACCGACGCGCCCGTCTTCCCCTTCCCCGGTGCGCTGCTGGTCGGGGTGGCGTTCGCGCTCACGGCGTACGTGTCATTCCTCAGCAGCGTCGCGCTCACCCCGATGGTGCTCTCGCTGGTGCTCGCCGTGTTCCTGGTGGTCGGCGCCTTCGCGAGCATGCTCGCCTCCAATGATCCGCACTGGTGGCGCGACAACCTGTCGGCGCTCGGCATGAGCACGAACAGCGCCTCGCTCGCGTTCAACGCGACACTCGTCATCGCGGGGGTCATGGTCACGACGATCGCGCGCTACGCGACGGCAGGCCTCCCCGCGACAGCACCGGATGACCGCCGAGGCCGCTTCATCGTGCGCGGCGGCCTGATCCTGATGGGGATCTTCCTCGCCTGCGTCGGCATCTTCCCCGTGGACGAATTCTTCCTGCTGCACAACACGGTCGCGACCGGGATGACCGTCGTGTTCGCCGTCGTGGTGATCGGCCTGCCGTGGTTCGTGCCGACGATCCCCCGGGTCTTCGTGGCGTTCGGCTGGGCGTATGTGCTGGTCATCGTCCTGCTCGCCGCGTTCTTCGCTGTCGGCTACTACAACCTCACGGCGGTGGAGCTGATCGCGGCGGTGCTGATCTTCAGCTGGATCATCGTGTTCCTGCGCACCGCAGGCTCGGTCACGGGGCAGCCCGCGGCGGAGCGCGAGGAGAGCGCGATCGCCTGAGCGGGCTCGGCCGACCTCAGGCTGTGGCTCAGTCGCGGCGGAGCGCCTGCGCCGCGTCCGCCGTGCGCTGCAGCGCATGCACGGTGTGCGCGTGACGCTGCTGCGCGACCCCGACGAAGAGGCAGTCGACGAGCGCGAGCTGCGCGATCCGACTGACCATGGCGCCTGCACGGAACCGGGATTCGCGGGCGTGGGTGAACAGCGCGTGGTCGACGGACGTCGCGAGGGGCGAGTCGGCAGCGCTCGTCACGCCGATCGTCGTCGTGCCGGCCGCGCGGGCGGTGCGCAGGAACTGCAGGGTCTCGGTGGTCGTCCCTGAGTTCGAGAAACCGATCGCGACGGTCTTCTTGGCGCCGAGCGCCGCAGCCGCACTGGCCTCGTGTGCATCGGAGAGCACGATCGCCGTCCGTCCGATCCGGAGCAGCTTGTGGCCGAGGTCGTCGGCGACCAGTCGGCTCGCGCCGACGCCGAACAGCAGGATCCGGTTCGCATGGTCGACCGCTTCCACCGCGGCGGCGAGCACGTCGTAGTCGAGGTTGCCGACCGTCTCCTCGATCGCGAGCAGCTCCAGCGCCGCGACCTTGCCGACCGCTTCACGGAGCGAGTCGCCCACCGCGATCTCCGAGCCGAAGCCCGCGGGCGCGCTGAACTGCACCGACTCACGTCCGAGCTCGGTGGCGAGGGCCATGCGCAGCGCCGCATAGCCGCGCAGGCCGATCGCCCGGCAGAAGCGCACGACAGAGGCGACGGAGGTGTCGCAGAGTGCGGCCAGCTCCGAGATCGTGCTCTCGACCGCGGTCGTCGGGTTGTCGCGGATCACCCGCGCGATGCGGGCGAGCGAGGGGGGAAGGGTCTCGGCGGCTGTCGCGATGGTCGTCTGGACGCTCATGCCTCTCCTCGTGTCGCGCGGTTCGTGTTCGCGGGTCGTCGCGTGCGCAGCCGCGGATGATCCCGTGGACGCGTTGAACAATTGTTTCATGGATGCTCAGCTGTGCGTAGACTATTTTCATGAGTTCTCCGCACCGGGTCGTCGCCATCGACCTCGGCAAGTCCCGTTGTCGCGTCGCCGTCGACGGTGTGCGGCATGACGGCATCGGCGCACCCGGCCTGGCGGCGAGCGGGGGAGTCGCCGCGGCGCTCGCCGCGATCCGCCCCCTGCTCGAACGCATCGACGGTGACGTCGCGCTGCTCGGCGTCGGTGCCGCCGGCGCGTGGGCGGCACCCGCTGCCGCGCAGGATCTCGCCTCGGCGCTCGCTGCCTCCACCGGCGCCGCGGTCGCGGTGGCATCCGATGTCGTGACGGCGCACGCCGGTGCGCTCGACGGCGGCGAAGGCGTGCTGCTCATCGCCGGCACCGGCGCGGCCGCACTCGGCATCGACGCCGACGGCGCGCGCCTGGTCGACGGCTGGGGTCCGGAGCTCGGCGACTTCGGCAGCGGCTCGTGGCTCGGACGGGAGGCGGTGCGTGCCGTGCTGCGCCACTCCGCAGGGCTGACTCCCGAGACCGTGCTCACCGCCGTGATCGAGGACCGCATCGGCGCAGCATCCGATATCCCCGCCTGGCTCTCGCAGCCAGAGCCCCTCGCCCGCCGCCTCGCGACCCTCGCGCCGCCGGTGCTGGATGCGGCGGCCGACGGCGACCGGATCGCCGGCGAGATCGCCGCGGAAGCCGTGCGTCTGCTCACCGCCTCCGCCGTCGCCGCCTCCTCGCGCACGCTCGACGTGACGCTGCACGGCGGACTCGCCGACCACCGCTGGTTCCACTCCGCCCTCGTCGCCGCACTGCAGGCGGCAGGACGACGCAGCGTGCCCGCGGCGGGCGATGCGCTGGAGGGCGCTTCGCTCCTCGCGCGCCGGACAGATCTCCCCCACGAAAGGTTCGTGCACCGTGCTGAACTCTGATGCGCTGAATGACGACTCCCGACTGACCGCTCTCCTCTCGGTGCTCGAGGGCCTGGGCACCGAGGCGTCGACGACCGAGCGCGGCGACCTCGACCTGCTCGAGACCGTCGAACTCGTGCGGCGGATGAACGCGGAAGACGCGCGGGTGCCGGTGGCCGTCGCCGCGTGCGTCGCCGAGATCGCGGCGGCGGTGGACGGCATCACCGAGCGCTTCCGCCGGGGCGGACGACTGATCTACATCGGTGCCGGCACCGCGGGTCGCGTCGGTGTGCTCGATGCGAGCGAATGCCCCCCGACCTTCGGCACCGACCCGTCGATGGTCATCGGACTGATCGCCGGGGGCGAGACCGCGATCCGCTCGGCCGTCGAGAACGCCGAAGACGACGGTGAGGCCGCCGAAGCCTCGCTCCGCGACCTCGAGCTCTCCGAGAACGACACGGTCGTGGGGATCTCGGCATCCGGACGCACGCCCTATGTCGTCGGCGGCCTCGACTACGCCCGCGGGATCGGCGCATTGACCGTCGCGATCGCCTCGAACGCCGACTCCGCGATCGGCGCGGCGGCCGAGATCGCGATCGAGGTCGTCACCGGGCCGGAGTTCATCTCCGGGTCGACCCGCCTGAAGTCCGGCACGGCGCAGAAGCTGGTGGTCAACATGCTGACCACGCTCTCGATGATCAAGCTCGGCAAGACATACCGCGGCGTGATGGTCGACCTGCAGGCCACCAACGAGAAGCTGCACGCGCGCTCGATCCGCACGGTCACACAGCTCGCGGGCGTCGGGGTCGAGGATGCCTCCGCAGCACTCGCATCCGCTCAGGGATCGGTCAAGCTGGCGGTGCTGATGCTCGTCACGGGCGCGTCGGCGGACGCGTCGGCATCGGCTCTCGCCGCCGCCGACGGCATCCTGCGCGACGCGATCAGCGCGCTGTCCTGAACCGGCGCGCCGGCGGACGCGAAGCTGACCCCTGTTGTCGCTGACGGGAGCTGATTCCGTCGCGAGGTGCCGACTCCGTCTCGTGACCTGTCACGAAGGCGGCACCTGTCGTCGGAATGTGCGTCGTTCAGCGACAGCAGGTGCCAGGTTCGACGACAGCTGCCCGGTTCGACGACAGGGGCCTCAGTGGGCGCAGGCGCAGCTGGCACCTCCGCCGCAGCATCCCTCGGATGCCGACGCGCCGTGCGCCTGTGAGGACTCGGGGACGTCCATCGCGGGGTTCTGGTCGAGGAAGCCGTAGGGCTTGAACCAGAAGCCGGCATAGTCGACGGGCATGATGGGCCAGTCCTCCGGACGAGGGAAGTGCGTCAGACCGAACGTGTGCCACAGCACGATGTCCTCGCCGTCGATCGACCGGTCGCCTGCCGTGTACTCCGGCAGGCCGGCGCCGCCCTGGTGCGCGTTGGGGTAGCGGCCGGCCGGCCAGATCTGTCCCTGTTCGTGCTTCGTCGCCCAGAGGTGCTTGGTCGCGAACGCGGCGCGCGCGGCCACAGACGAGGCGGGATCGGCCATGAGCAGCGCGGTGGGCTCCGGCACCAGGTGATAGGCGGTCGGGCGTCCGACGCGGTTGGTGCGCGAGGCGCTCTGCACCTCCCAGACGCGGGCGACCGAGCTGTCTGCGTCGCGCTGCGCCTCCGACTCGGTCGCGAGCGTCGTCTCCGACCACGTGAACGCGTTGCCGAACGGGTTGTCCGGCCCCATCGGCACGCGCTGCGCATCGACCTCGACCAGGCGGTTGTCCTCGCCGTCGATCGCCACGTCGAGACGCGCGCAGAAGAGGTGCTGGTGCACGGGGGCGAAGACGCCGGGGGCGAGTTCGGTCGCGTGCTTCTGGCGCACGCCGGGCTCACCCGCGGCGGCGAACACGATGCCGGTCGCCTTCGCGACGACCTCGATCGAACCGTCCAGGTAGAAGTGCCAGTAGAAGCCGTAGTCGTAGTTGCCGATCGTGGAGAAGTACGACACCACGAAACGGCGCGAGCGGCGCACGTCGGCGCGACCGGCCAGATCGGTGTGCTTCCAGAGGATGCCGTAGTCCTCTTCGTGCATGCAGATCACGTTCGGGATGCGCACCGGGTGGCCGTGGTCGTCGGCGACGTAGCCGTCGAGGTAGCGGATGACGCCCAGGCAGTCGCACCCGAGTTCCAGGTGGTTGGCGTTCTTGCCCAGCAGGTACTCGCCGGCGTCGAAGTAGCTGATCCAGAAGCGGCCGGGGGCGGTGTCGCCGTACGGGACCACCATCTCCGGCACGCTCGCGCGGCTCAGCACGGAGCGTCCGCCGAACGCGACGTCGTGCAGCACGAGTCCCTCGCGCGCGTTGAAGTCCACCCGCATCGACCAGCCCTCCCACTCCACGAGAGAGCCGGTCACGGCGAAGCTCGGCCCCTCGGGCTGGGTGATCTCGATCGGCTTCAGGGTCGTGCGGGCCGCTCCCTGGGTCTCGGGGTAATAGTTGCCGTGGCCGGCGGGAACAGGGACGTCGCCATGGTCCTCGACGCGGATGACGGCGTTCGCGGTGAGGTCGATGTGCACGATCAGGCCTTCGACCGGGTGCGCCCAGGGGGAGTCGTTCTCGTCGTACTTCAGGAAGGTGAGCGAGCGGATGACGCGGCGCCCCACCTCGTCGGCGCGGCCCGTGTAGCCCGGGGCGAGCGGGCCGCAGAACGCGAGCGCCATGTGGTCTTCGAGTCCGCGCCGCCGCATCGCGGCCTGCCACTCGGGGGAGGCCTTCGCGATGGTCTCGGCGCGCTCGTACTCCTCGAACAGGTACTGCGGCTGTCCGTAGGGGGGAGCATCGTTGGGCACGCGCTCGGTGCGCACGACCTCGCCCCGCGTGATCGAGACGATGACCTCGGTCGCGACGCCCGTGGCCGTGTCGAGCAGAGTCGCGTCGACGCGGCGGTCGATCGGGGCGCCCGGCAGCCAGGCGGCGAGCTCATCCTTGGTGGGTTCGTCGGGGAGCAGCATCGGGACCCGCACGGTCGCGGTGAGCAGGCCTGCGGCATCCATCACGGCGCGGGCGGCGGCGATCTCGGTGCCGGTCAGCGGGTCGAGCGGGTGCGGGACCGCGATCTTCTCGATCGAGACGGGCTGCGGGGAGTGGTGGGACATCGTCGACCTCACTATTTTCGAGCACTTGCTCAATAAACGGGTTGGCACGATGGTACGACGGAACGACCGGCGTGACAAGAGCCGGATCGTCCGCGGGGGAGTCAGCTGCGCCAGGGGGCGAGGATGCCGTCGAGCACGGCGAGGTGGGCAGCCTCGGGCTGGGGCTCCGTGACCTCGACCACCTGCTGGCCGTAGGTGATCGAACGCAGCAGCGCCATCACGGCGTCCTGCGGAGTGTCGGCGCGGAGCTCGCCGTCGGCCACGGCCTCCTCGAGGGCATCGCGGATGCTGTCCTGCCAGGTCGCGAGGGTCGGTGCGCCGGCATCCGGTGTGGACGCGAGGGTCGCGACACGACCCCAGAATCCGACCACGACGCGGGCTTCGGAGCGGGTGCGCTCATCGACGGGCAGGACTTCGCGCATGAGTGCATGGAGGCGGGGGAGGCCGCGCAGGCCGGTGGTGGCGTCGGCGATGCGGGCGTCGGTGCGGCGGGTGACCTCGGCGGCGGCGGCGCGCACGACATCGTCGAATCCGTCGAAGTAGTGCCACAGCGAGCCGGTGGCGACACCCAGCTCCTTCGCGACGGCGCGCGACGACACGCTCTCGTGCCCGTCGCGGGCGGCGACCGCCAGCAGCGCCTCGGCGATCTGCCGGCGCCGCTCATCATGGTCGACGATGCGGGGCATCTGCCCATCTTGGCGCATCCGCTCGGTGTCCTCGCTGCTTTCGATCGATGTCTGACTATTTTGAGCGATTGATCAATATAATCCGATCCATGGGTGGACCCGCGGCGATGGTGCTGATGATCGCGAGTGCGATCGTCACGGTCGCGTGCTGCCTCGCGGCCGGCCGTTCCGTGCCGTGGCAGGGACGCCAGTCGGTGATCGTGATGGCCTTCGCGATGATCGGCATGGTCCTCGCGGCCGGCGATCCGCGCGTCGCGCTGCTCGCGGGGGTCGCGCTCCTGGCCTCCGCGATGCTCGGCACGGCGGGACTGCGCGGCGCGACAGCGGTGCGGGCATGCTGCCACCGCGCGCTGGGATCGCTCGTGATGGCGGTGTGTTCGTTCGCCGGGGTGGCGCACGGGGCGGGGGTGGCGCCGGGCGCGGAGGTCCTGTCCGGTCACGGCCCGCATCTCGGGACGGATGCCGTGCCCGGCATCGCGACCGTCGGCGTGCTGCTGCTCCTGGCCTGGACCGTCGCCGACCGGATCCGCCCGCACCCGCGGACGGCCGCTTCGCGACTGCTCGCCGTCGAGTCGTGGGCGATGACCGTGGGCGTGATCGTGATGTGGGCGGCGCACTGATCCGGGACCTCTGATCGCGCACTCTCCGGTACCGTGGCCGGATGCCCCTCGCTCTGATCACCGGCGCCGCGCGCGCCGACAGCATCGCCGCCGGCATCGTCCCCCGTCTGCGTGCGGCCGGCTGGACCGTCGTCACCAGCGACCTGCGCGACGCCGACCACCCGGCCGACCTCTCCACCCCCGACGGCCCGGAGGAGCTGATCGCCGCGGTGAACCGGGAGCACGGCACGATCTCCGCGCTGATCCTGAGCCACGCGCACGACGTGGAGTCCGGCATCCTCGACACCACGGCCGAGAGCTTCGACCTGCACGTTGCGGTCAACGCCCGCGCGAGCCTGCTGCTGATCGCGGCCTTCGCGCGTCAGGCGGGCGACGACGGGGGAGTGATCCTGGCGCTCACCAGCGACCACGTCACGGGCAACCTCCCGTACGGCGCCTCGAAGGGCGCGCTCGACCGGCTCGTGATCTCGGCGGCACGCGAGCTCGGCCCGCGGGGCATCTCGGCGAACGTGCTCAACCCCGGTCCGATCGACACCGGCTGGATGGATGACGAGACGCGCATCGGCCTCGGTGACATGACCCCGCTCGGGCGACTCGGCCGCCCCGCCGACGTGGCCGCGGTGGTCGAGTTCCTGGTCTCCCCTGAAGGCCGGTGGATCTCGGGTCAGCTGCTCAAGAGCGACGGCGCATTCTCGGCGCAGTTCTGAACGGTGCGTGCGATCGCCTGGTTTGACCTGTTTCTGATGATCAACGACTCATGGGGAGGTTGACGATGGATTCGAGCTGTCTTCCCGCTGGATTCTCATATCTGTCGAGTACGCACTCACTTGGGGAGCCGCGGTGATCGTCATTCTCGTCGGCGTCGGCGTCGGGTTCGCGTGAAGAGCATCGCGGCGCGCGGCGAGGCGCGGGAACCGCACTCGGCTCACTGAGCCCGCGCTACGATCGACCGGTGCCCGTCAGTAGCATCGTCGCGAACCTCATCGTCGGAGTGTTCGTGTTCGTCGGTGGCATCGTGATCATCCGCTTCCGGAAGCCGTTGCACGCCTTCGTTTTGCAGAGCCAGAAGGCGATGCTCGGAGAGCGGGCGGCGCAGCTGTCTGCCGGGCGCCAGAAGCCGTGGGTATTGGGTGTCGTCGGTGCATTCGCTTGCGGCATGGGCGTCGCGATGGTCACTGGCGCGATCGTCGCGATCGTCCAGGTCGACGGGCACCCTCTGGCTCCGACGGGCGTGGGTTCGAACGCGCCAGCGGCGAGCAATCCCGACTTCGCCACTCTGGCGCCGTTTGTGATCGTAGGCTCACTTGCCCTTGTCATCGGGTGCTTCCTCATCCGATTCCGTGTGAGGATCTACGACTTTCTGGATCGCAGGATCAGGGCAGCGCGACACCTCTCGGAGGTGAACGAGTTCGCACGACAGCAGCGCCCCGCGTGGATCGGACTGCTCGGCGTGCTGCTGGCGATCGGCGGGATCGCCGTCATCGTCGTGGGAGTGGTGCAGGTTCAGCTGGCTTCTGGTGGGTAGGGAGCGGCGCGCCGATCACACCGCCGCAGGACGCACGAAGGCCCAGGCCGCCAGAGCCGCGACGGCGGCGGCGATCGCCATCGTCACCGCCATGGTGACCGCGTTCGTCCCGCCGATCCCCGCCGCGACGGGCGCCAGGACGGGGCCGAACAGGAACGTGGCCATGCCGAGCAGCGCGGAGGCGGTGCCGGCCCGGGAGCCGTGATGAGCCAGCGCGAGGGTCTGGCCGTTGGGACCGCCGATCCCCGAGCACAGCATGAACCCGATGAGGGCGATCACGACGCCGAGCACGCCGGTGCCGGTGAGCGCGAGCACGAGGAACGCCGCGGTGGCGATCAGCGTGGCGGTGACGCCGCCCAGGTACACGCGCAACGGACCCCAGCGGCGCACCACGAGCCTGCTGGTCTGACTGCCGACGATGCTGGCCAGCGCGCCCGCCGCGAACGCGAGGCTGAAGGTCTGCGGGCTGAGCCCGAACTCGTCCTGCAGCACGAACGACGACATCGACAGATACGTGAAGAACGCGACGCCACCGCCGGCGGCCGCGCACAGCACCGCGAGGAACAGCCGGTCGCGCACCACGGCTCCGGCATGGCCACCCAGCGCGCGCAGGCCGCCGCCGTGGCGTTCGGCGGGGCGCAGGGTCTCGGGCAATGCGAACACCACCACGAGCAGCAGCACGACCCCGATCGCGCCGAGCACCCAGAAGATCCCGCGCCAGTCCATGATGCGCGCGAGCTGGCCGCCGAGGACGGGCGCGATGATCGGTGCTGTCCCCGACACGAGGAACAACAGCGACAGCATCCGCGACAGCTCGGCTCCCTCGAACTGATCGCGCGCGATCGCGAGGCAGATCACGATGCCCGCCGACCCCGCAAGCCCCTGCAGGAAACGCGCGAGCAGCAGCAACTCGATGTTCGGAGCCACCGCGCACAGCACCGACAGCGCGGCGAAGGCCGTCACTCCGACCATGAGCGGGCGGCGTCGACCGAAGCGGTCGCTGAGCGGACCTGCGACCAGCTGCCCGAGCCCGAGGCCGATCATGCACGCCGACATGGTGGCCTGCCCGAGCGCCTCGGTGGTGCCGAGCGACGCGGCCAGCTGCGGCAGCTGGGGCAGATACAGGTCCATCGACAGGGGACCGAACGCCTCCAGCATCCCGAGCACGAGCATCGCGCGCAGGGTGCTCATCCGCCGATGCGACGCCCCCTCAGGCGCAGGGATGCTCATCCGGCGAGGCGCAGGGTGCGGCGCAGCCAGCTCTCGCGCGCGGCGTTCGCGGCACGGGAGACCTCTGCGTCCGGTGAGAAGCCGGCGAAGCCGTGGTAGCCGCCGGCCCAGACATGCAGCTCGGCCCGACCTCCCGTCGCCCAGATGCGCAGGGCGTAGTCGACGGCCTCGTCACGGAAGGTCTCCGCGGCGCCGACCTCGATGAATGCGGGTGCCAGGTCCGAGAGGTCGTGTGCGCGCGCCGGAGCCGCGTACGGGGAGACCCGATCGGTGAAGCGGTCGGCGCCGACGATGGCATCCCAGGCCGTGTCATTGTTGTTCCGGTCCCAGGCTCCGAACCCGTCGTACTGGCGGGTGGAGACGGTCTCGTTGCGGTCGTCCAGCATCGGGCATCCGAGCAGCTGCCCTGCCAGCCGTGGTCCGCCGCGATCCCGGCTGAGCAGTGCCACCGCGGCTGAGAGGCCGCCACCCGCGCTCATGCCCGAGGTGATGATGCGGTCGGGGTCGATGCCGAGCTCCTCGGCGTGCGCGGCCATCCACTCGAGCGCCGCGTAGCAGTCCTCGGCCTGCGCGGGCCCCGGATGCTCGGGGGCGAGACGGTACTCGACGGCGACGCCGATCACCCCGTGGCGCTCAGCGAGGTCGACGAGCTCACCGGTGCCGAAGAACCGGGTACCGAGAACCATCCCGCCGCCGTGGATCGACAGCACCGCCGGTGCGGGGGTCGCCGATGCGCGGGCGGGGCGCACGATCGTGATCTCGATGTCACCGGCTCCGGTCGGGCCGGGGATCAGCCGGTCCTCCCAGACGATCGCCCTGCCCTCGGCCTGCACGGCCATGGGCGGGATGATCGTCGCGAAGTGGTCGCGGTTCGCGTGGATCGTGTCGGCGCGCAGCGGGATGATCTCGACCATCCCCACGAAGGCGTCGAGCCCGGCGACGAGTTCCGGATCGTAGGGAACCGGGGTGGGCGCGGTCATCGGGCGCCCTGCCAGATCCGTCGGAGCCAGGACGACCGGGCGGCGAGGGCGGCGCGGGTGATCTCCGCCTCGGGCATGTACATGTCGAAGCCGTGCGCCCCGCCGCCCCACACGTGCAGTTCGGCCTGCCCTCCGGTGGCCCAGATGCGCAGCGCGTACTCGGTGTCCTCATCGCGGAACGCCTCGGCTTCGCCCACCTCGATGAACGCCGGCGGCAGCCCGGACACGTCGGCGGCGCGGGTCGGAGCCGCGTACGCGGGAGCATCCTCGCTGAAGGCGAGATCATCGCCGAGCACGCACGACCAGGCCAGCAGGTTCATGTCGCGCTGCCAGGTGCCGATGCCGTCGTACTGACGGCTCGCGACCGTGGTGTTGGTGTTGTCGATCATCGGGCACAGCAGCAGCTGGCCTGCCATGCGCGGGCCCTGTCGATCACGGGCCATGAGTGCGACCGCGGCGGTGAGCCCTCCCCCTGCGCTGCCGCCGCCGACGATGATGCGCGCGGGGTCGACGCCGAGCTCGGCGGCGTGCTCGTGCACCCAGGCGAAGGCGGCGTAGCAGTCCTCGACACCGGCGGGGAACGGGTCCTCAGGCGCGAGTCGGTACTCGACGTTCACGGCGACCACCTGGTGCTCGTCGACGATGTCGACGACGCGGGAGGTCTCCCACGAGCGGTGGCCGACGATCATCCCGCCGCCGTGGATGTTGACGAACGCGGGGAGCATGTGGCTGTCCCTGCGGCGGGGCCGGAACACGGTGATCTCGAGGTCGGGGGCGCCCGCGGGACCGGGGATCACGCGGTCCTCCGCGTCGATGTCGCGACCCGCGATCACCGTCACGGCGTCGGGGAACATCCTGTCCACGCCCTCTCGAGGCAGTGTCTCGCGGGTGAGGGCGGGTTGCGGGTTCTTCGCGATCTCGTCGAGCACGGCCTGCACCTCGGGATCGAAGGGCACAGGGACGACAGCGGGGTATCCGGCAGCAATGGCGGTCATGGGGTCTCCTTCGGGAAGAGGGGTCAGGGGCCCTCGGGATCGACGATCCCGCGGTCGGTCCAGAACGGTTCGACCAGGCGGCGCAGCTCGGTGGCGCCGACGCGGTCGACCAGGGCGGCGGCGTCGAGGTTCGCGTGCAGCTGCTCGATGCGGGACGCGCCGAATAGCGTCGTCGTGAGCGCCGGGTGCGTCAGCGTGAAGGCGATGCCGAGCTGTGCGGGCGAGACGTCGAGCGAGGCGGCGAGTTCGGTGAACGCCGGAACGTCCGCGATGATGCGCGTCCGGATGTCGCCGGGGTCGCGGCCGATCTGCCGGTCGCCGGCCACGGTACCCGCGAGCACGCCACCTTCCAGGCAGTCGGACGCCTGCAGGGTCAGGCCCTGCTCCCAGAGGCGGGCGAAGGGCTCGCCGTCCGGGATCGCGCGGCGGGCGACGCTGTACTTGAGCTGGGCGATCTGCGGGCCGGCGACGCCTTCGGCCGCAGCGATGTCGATCAGGCGCTGGATGCTCGATGCCGACCAGTTGTTGACGCCCCACGCGCGGATGAGCCCGGCGTCCGCCAGCTGCGCGAGATCGAGCACGAGGTCGCGCAGGTCGAGGTCGTCGCGGCGCAGGTCGCCGAGGATCACGAGGTCGGCATGCTCGACGCCGACGCGCAGCAGGGCGTTCTCCAGCTGCGGCCGGAAGCCGTCGGCACCGAAGGATTCCAGCCACAGCTTCGACGACAGCAGCCAGTCCTCGCGGCGGAGCCCCGCGGCGCGCACCATCGCCGAGAAGATGATGTCGGTGAACACGGGGGGCATCCCCGGTGCGGAGTAGACGCCGACGTCGAAGAGGTTCACGCCGCGGTCCACCGCCTGCCGCAGCATCGCGACCGCGTCGGCGAAGTCCATCCGGTCGTAGGTGTGCCAGGAGCCGAGCGAGAACAGGGAGGCAGGGATACCGCTGCGGCCGATCTCGCGTCGCGGCAGCGGGAGTGTGGTGGGCATGGTCATGGTCGTCCTCACAGTCGGGGATCGATGACGGCCTTGACCTCATCGAGGTGGTGCATCCGGGCGATCTTGGCCGAGGCGTCGGCGAGACCGACCGGCGCGCTGAACAGGTCGTCCCAGGGGTAGCGGTCCGCGAAGGCGGTGAAGAAGTCGATCGCCCTGGCGTAGTCGGAGATGTCGCCGTTGAGGGAGCCGACCAGCGTGAGCTCCTTGCCCATGATCGTGCTGAGCGGGAAGCCGTCTCCGGCCGGGCCGGTCGACCCCACGATCACGACGGTGCCGCGCTGCGCAGCCATGCCGATCGCATCCGGGCCGACGCTCGGGGCACCGGCGAAGTCGAACACGTGGTCGGCGCCGTGACCGCCCGTGAGCGCGAGCACCTGATCGACGACGGGGCCGTCGCGGAAGTCGACGACCGCGTCCGCTCCGAATCGCGCGGCGAGCTCGAGCCGCGATGCGGGGGCGCCGACCGTGATCACCTGCCCTGCTCCGGCGATCTGTGCGACGGCCGTGGCGAAGATGCCGAGGGCGCCTGCGCCCTGCACCACGACCGTCGACCCCGGGCGGATGCGCCCCGCGCGCTCGAAGGATCGCAGCACGGTCTTCGCCGCACACCCCGCCATCGACGCCCAGGTGTCTTTCACGGCTGCCGGGAGCAGGAGCTTCGCCGCACCGGGGGTGACGTAGGCGTACTCGGAGAGCCCGGCGGTCGCGAAGGGGTGCACATCCGCGCGCTGCAGGAAGCCGTAGCCCCGCCGGGCGCAGGCGACCGGCTCGCGCAGCACGACGCAGCCGTGGCACTCGCCGCACGTCGACTCGGACCAGCCGATGCGGTCGCCCGGGGCGAGGGGACGGCCCAGGGCGTCCCGCGCGTCGGGGCCGGTGGCGACGATCTCGCCCACCATCTCGTGGCCGAGCACCATCGGGAGCATGCCGGGGAACGTCATCCGTCCCTCCCAGATCTCGATGTCGGTGCCGCACAGGGTCGTGCAGGCGATGCGCACGAGCACGGCGCCGGGCTCGATCTCGGCCGGCAGCGGCAGATCCTGCAGGGCGAGAGGCTCGCCGTGCGCGGTGAGCACGGCGGCGCGGGTCGTCGTGGGGAGTGTCATGAGGGTCCTCTCAGACCAGGAGCTGTCCTCCGTCGACGGCGACGGAGATCCCGGTGATGTGATTGGCGGCATCGCTCGCGAGGAAGAGCACGAGCGGGGTGATCTGGTCGATCTCGGCGATCGTGCCGAGCGGGATACGCGACTCCCAGGCCGCGCGGGCCTGCGGGTCCGAGGCGAAGGCGGCGGTGAGCGGCGTGAGCACGGGCCCCGGAGCGACCGCGTTCACGCGAACGCCGGACGAGGCGAGCTCGATCGCGGCGGTACGCGTGAGCGCATCGACCGCAGCCTTGGTGGCCTCGTAGTGCCCGAGGCCGGGAGTCGGCTGGCGGGCGCCGATCGAGGAGATGTTGACGATCGAGCCGCGGCCGGCGGTCGCGAGCAGTGCGCCGAACACGCGGAGCATCAGGAACGTGCCACGCACATTGACACGCAGCGCCGCATCGACGACGTCGACCGGAACTTCCTGCAGTGTGCCGCCGCCCGCGACGATGCCGGCGTTGTTGACGAGCACGTCGAGGCCCCCGGATGCGGCGATCTGCTCGGCCGCCGCGAGGACGGATGCCTCGTCGCCGATGTCGAGCGTGAGCGCCGTGGCCCCGACCTCCGCGGCAGCTGTGGCGGCGGCATCCGCATTGACATCGCCGATGAAGACCTCGGCTCCCTCCGCGCGGAAGGCGGCGGCGATGCCGCGGCCGAGCCCGGAGGCGCCTCCGGTGACCAGGATGCGGCGGGGGGATTCGGTCATGTTCGTCCTCACTGACGGGTGTTCTGACGGGATGTCTCCGTTATATTCTACAAACATAGAAAAACACAACCCCGTGTCACGCGAAGCTGAAGGAGTCTTCATGCCTGAATCGACATATCCCGCCAGGGCTCTGCAATCGGGGGGAGCGGTGGTGCCTCCGCTGGCCCTGGGATCGTGGAACACCTGGGATCGGATGACCTCCGAGGAGGCGGTCGCCGTGATCCGCCGCGCGGTGGAGCGGGACGCCGGATTCTTCGATGTCGCGTACTACAACATGGGACCGCACGCCGAGAACTCGCAGACCGACATCCTGTTCGGCGAGGCTCTTCGGGCCAGCGGAGTCGATCGCTCCGATCTCGTGCTGTGCGGCAAGCTCTGGCTCTGGGACTGGCCGAACCAGGGTTTCCGGGCGCAGCTGCTCGAGTCGCTGGAGCGTGCCGGTCTCGACCGGTTCGACACGCTGGTGGTGGGGGACTACCTCGACGCCCCCGACATGCCGCGCCTCGTCGCCGACGTGAATGCGCTGATCGCCGAGGGGCTGGTCGGTTCCTGGGGGATCAACAACTGGCGCATCGCGCAGACGCGGGAAGCGCTGGCGGAGGCGGAGGCGCAGGGTGCTGCCGGACCGGTGTTCGCGCAGCTGAAGTACGGCATCGCCCGCCGCTCGATGGCCGAGGGTGACGCATACGGGCCGCTGTTCGCCGACGGGACGCTGACTCTGCAGGCCTCGGATGTGTTCGAAGGGGGCATTCTCGCCACCGGGCGCTCGCCGCAGCGCAAGATCGGCGCGGACGTCGGCGGGATCCGCGAACGGATCGCGGCGATCTACCCCGAGGTCGCGCGGATCGCGGGGGAGTTCGGGGTCACTCCTGCCGCGCTGGGGGTCGCCTTCTGCCTGTCGAATCCCGCGACCGCGAACGTGCTGTTCGGTGCGTCACGCCGCGAGCAGCTGGAGCAGAATCACGCCGCACTGGCGCTGGCGCGTGATCACGGTGATGAGGTCCGCGCCGCGCTCGCCGGGTGCTGGGTCGATCAGGAGGTGCGAGCCGACGGGGCCTGGTGAGTGGCGAGACCTGCCTCAGTGCACGCCGCCGAACTCGATCATCGCGACACCGACCGCGATGAGCGCGACACCGACGGCCATCAACGCGGAGAAGTGGTCCTTGAAGATCACGCGTCCCAGCACGGCGGTGACCGCGACGCCGGCGGCGGCCCAGATGCCGTAGGCGACGCCCACCGGCATCCCCATCGCCAGGATCGTGCCGAGCAGGGTGAACGCGGCGAGGTAGCCGACGACGATCACCGGGATCCAGCGCTTACGACGGAACCCTTCGGACGCGCGCAGGCTCAGCGTCGCGGTGACCTCGCTCGCGATCGCGAGGGCGAGCAGCAGCCAGGTCATGCGGCGACCTCCGGGAGGGCCGGCTGCGCGGTTTCCCGCGTGTGGGAGCCGAGTTCGACCAGCAGCACCCCGACCACGATCACGCCGACGCCGATGATCTGCACCGGACCCAACAGCTCGCCGAACAGCACGGTGCCGAGCACGGCCGTCGCCACGACGCCGATCGCTGACCAGATGCCGTAGGCGACGCCGACCGGCATGCCCCGGTCGAGCACGATCGAGAGCAACCAGAGCGAACCGCTGTAGCCGATCACCACGAGGATCAGCCACAGCGGATGCGTGAATCCTTCGGCGGCGCGCAACGAGAGGGTGGCCATGACTTCCAGGGCGATGGCGACCAGGAGTGGTGGCCACGCCGAGCGGCGGGGGCGGTCTGTCATCGAGTGGCCTTTCGGGATGTGTCCGTGGTGAGAACGCGTCGGATGCTCGCACGATTCCCTGTCCGGCGGGTGAACAGGGTCGTCGGAACTCGCATCCGCTGATCCTGCGGAAGGCGGCGAGGACGCCATCCGCCATGCCCTGGTGGGCCAGATGAGCAGGGACGCGCAGCGCGCTTCGATCGCGGGGCGGACGCTCCCGTGGTGTGGTGGAGGCGTCGTCGCGTGATGGTCCCCCTCGGTGTGGCGGGAATCATCACGTTGACCGGAGCCGCCGTGTTGGTTCCCCTCCAGCTCTCCGTCAACGACACTGCGGTCGACCTCGACGCGGAGATACGGTCGAGCGCTGCGACGTCTGGAGCGGGTGTTGGGGGAGCGCCCTTCGAGCGCTGAGGTCGATGGAGCTCGTCGAGAGCCCGGCCTCAGGGCTGGCGCGAGGTAAGGGAAGTCGCCTGGGCACCCGGGGAAGGTGAACCGCCCGGAGTATCGATATGCCGGCATGCGTTCGAATATACGTTCGATACTCGGGGGTGGCTCGGGGTAAAATGAGGTATGTCGAAACTGGTCGGGATGCACGAGGCGCTGGGTCGTCTCGAAGCGGCCTGGGCGGGGGCGGATGACGCGCAGGATCTCTCGCGGGAGCAGTTGGTCGCGGTCAATGATGCGCTCGGGGTGTTGCAGCGACGATTGTCGGCGGTGCAGGTGGAGGTCGCGGCGGGCATTGCTCGGGAGTCGCGGCCGGAGCTGGGTGCGGCGAGTCTGGCGAAGCAGCAGGGGTTTCGGAACACGGCGACGTTGATCGCCGCGGCGGCCGGGGTGTCGGCGGGGGAGGCGTCCCGGTTGGTGACGGTGGGGGAGGCGACCGCGCCACGGACGGATCTTCTGGGGGCACGGTTGCCGGCGAAGTACCCGCGGGTGCGGGAGGCGCTGGCTTCAGGGGTGTTGAGCGCGCAGGCGGCGGCATTGATCATCGGGGTGCTGGAGCGGTGCCGGGTGGCCGCGGGGCCGGTGCGGGTCGCTGAGGGGGAGCGGGTGCTGGTGGATGCGGCGTCCGGGTTGGCGCTGGATGCGGTGCGCAAGCTGGTCGTGCGGGCGGAGGCGTGGTTGGACCCGGACGGGGTGCCGCCGCGCGACGAGGAGCGGCGGGCGCGCCGGTCGTTGACGATGTTCGAGCGGGACGGGATGCTGCATCTGAACGCGGTGCTGGATGTGGAGACCGCGGCGCCGGTGGTGACGGCGGTGCGGGGGTTCGTGTCGGTGGCGTTCGCTGCGCGGAAGGACGCGCCTGAACCGGATGCTGCGGATGCGGATCGGCGCACAGTGTCGATGATCCAGGCCGACGCGCTGGTCGCGTTCTGCGCGCACGCGCTCGGGTGTGACGCTCGGGTACCGATGGCCGGAGCGACGGTGATCGTACGAATGACCCTGGACGATCTGCAGTCGGGGACGGGGTCGGCGACGATCGATGGGATCGAGGCTCCGGTCAGTGTCGGGGCAGCCCGGCGGATGGCCGCCGGAGGTGGAGTGATCCCCTGGGTGATGGGCTCAGACAGCGAGATCCTGGATTGGGGTCGGGAGAAGCGGCTCTTCACCCGAGGGCAACGACTCGCGTTGGTGGAGCGTGATGGGGGTTGCGCGATGTGCGGGTTGCCGCCGGAGATGACGAAAGCGCATCACATCCGGTGGTGGCAACGCGATGCCGGGCCGACGGACCTGTCGAACGGGGTGCTGTTGTGCGAGACATGTCACCACCGCATCCATGACAACGACTGGGAGATCCGCATCGACGGCACCGGCATCACCGCCCGGGTGTGGTTCGTGCCACCCCGCTATGTCGACCTCGCCCGCACGCCCCGCCTCGGCGGCCGCGCCCGCTTCGACATCGCCGCCTGAGCTGGCCTGCCTGGGTCGACCCGGTGTGACAAGCACGCCATCGTCTCTCGTTGCGCCATCCGCATACGCATCCACGGCTCATCGACGGGGCGAGCAAACACGATCAGACTCGAGCTGCCTCGCCCGACTTCAGCTTTGCTGTGATGGCTGCGAAAGCGCCCGACCATCCGCTGGCAGCTGCCGCGAACATCGCGCTCGCCGCGGCCATCTGGACGCCAGACGCAGCGGTGGCAGCGAACCCGAACCAGATGATCGCAGCGCTCACGACGATGATCGCGACGACACTGACAAGCCGCAGCGCCAGCCGCAACCGTTGAACTCTGAGAACGTCCACTTCTCCTCCTCGGAGCATCAAGAACCTGCCTCCACTGCACCACGCACGCCAGGACCGCACATCCCCCTGAAGGCGGACCCCTGAAGACGAACCCCTGCTGCGCGCACGTGAATCGTCTGCGGGACCGACCCGCTCGGCGTCTGACATCCCGCGCAAGCTGACCGCTGCGACCGATCGCCGCTCACGCCAAGCCCTGCGCGCTCGGACAAGTCGGGTGCGCGCGGAGGCATGGATGCCGCTCTCCTCACCACGGAATGCTCTTGCGCTCTTTTTCCACGCATGTAGACTAACCAGCACGACACATCGAAGTGGCGTCTGATCCGGCTCTCCGGCCAGTGGCTCTTCGAACCTTCTTCACCACTCCCTGCACCCGAGAGAAGGAACCATGAAACGAATGCCCCTTGCGATCGCCGCGGCCCTCGCCGCGACACTCGCGCTCACCAGCTGCAGCGGCGGAACCGCACCGGCTCCGTCCGACGACAGCGGCGTGGACAGCCCTGACGCCCTGAACATCGGCAACTTCCTCGACGTGACGTCGTGGGACCCGTCGCTGGCCGACATCGGGTTCGACGGACCGTACCTGTCCGCCGTCTACGACGCCCTGATCGCCCTCGACAAGGACGGCAACCCGATCCCGTCGCTCGCGACCGAATGGACCGTCGCAGACGACGACCTGAGCATCGACCTCGACATCCGCACCGACGCCGTGTTCAGCGACGGCACCCCGGTCGACGCCGACGCCGTGGTCAAGAGCCTGGAGTACCTCAAGGCCGGAGCCCGTTCGGGGGAGGCCTACCTCAATGTCTCGTCCTTCGAGAAGGTCGACGAGGACACGATCAGCATCAGGCTCACGCAGCGCGACGACACGATCCTGTATCTGATGGGCCTCGGCCGCAGCTACGTCATGTCTCCGGCATCCATCGACGCCGATTCGCTGGGCAAGGAGCCGATCGGCTCCGGTCCCTACGTCCTCGACAGCGCGACGAGCGTCGCCGGTGCGGAGTACCACTTCACCAAGGTCGACGACCATTGGGATGCCAAGACGTATCCGTTCGCGGAGCTGTCGATCTTCCCGATCACAGATGCCACGGCACGCCACAACGCGATGCTCAGCGGCCAGATCAACGTGCAGTACGGCGACGTGGCGAACCTCGAGCAGGCCGACCAGCAGGGGTGGAACGTCGCGCAGCGCGTCTCCGGCTGGGCGGGCCTCGTGATCACCGATCACACCGGCGCCAAGAGCGAGCCCCTCGGCAAGCTCGAGGTGCGCCAGGCGCTGAACTACGCCTTCGACGGCGCCGCAGTCCTCGCCGCCGTCGGCAGCGGGGCGGGCGTCGCGACCAACCAGGTGTTCCCCGACGGTGGCGCGATCAACGATCCGGCGCTGAACGAGACCTACGCCTACAACATCGACAAGGCCAAGGAACTGCTGGCAGACGCCGGCTACCCCGACGGCTTCGAGATCTCGATGCCCATGTCGCCCATCTTCGAGATGTGGAAGCCCTCCGCCGAGCAGGCGCTCAACGAGCTCGGCATCACCGTCACCTGGGACAACATGCAGATGCCGGACTACCAGCTGAACGCACCGAACTACCCGATGTTCATCTCGTTCCTGGCCATGGACGGCAACGACGTCGCGACGGTCTCCCGCCAGCTCACGAGCGTGCAGTGGTTCAACCCCGAGCCGGACTACGCCAAGAACGAGGTCATCGCCCCGCTCGTCGAGAAGGTGCAGAGCGCCCGTGGTGACGAGCAGACCGCCGCCATCCAGGAGCTGAATCAGGCGCTCGTCGACCAGGCATGGTGGTCGGTCTGGTACCAGGCGAACAACATCTACTACACCGCTGCCGGCATCCAGCTGCAGCCGGTGGTCGGGATGATGTTCCCCACGCTGCGCTACATCACTCAGGGCTGACGCCCGCCGGGGCGGCCGCTGTCCCCTCACTGCGATCTGCGGTGATGCGGACGGGCGCCGCCCCGGCATCCATCCCCCTCCGACCCTCCGAGAGGTCCTCATGCTTCTGTTCACGGCGAAGCGGATGCTGTCCGGCATCCTCCTGCTCGTCGCGGTCTCGATCGGCACGTTCTTCCTCGCCCACCTGGCGATCAGCGATCCGACGGCCGCGCTGCTGGGCACCACGGCGAGCCCTGCCCAGCAGGCCGCGCTCGCGGAGAAGATCGGTCTCGACCGCCCTCTCCTGGTGCAGTTCTGGGACTGGCTCTCGCACGCCGCGCTGCTGGACTTCGGGGTCTCCTGGCGCAACTTCCAGCCCGTCGCGGACCAGCTCGCGATCAAGGTACCCGTCACGCTCTCGGTCGTCACGTTCGCCACTCTCATCACCGCCGTCATCGGTGTCGCCTTCGGCATGATCACGGGGCTGCGACCCGGCACCTGGTTCGACCGGATCATCAAGGGCATCTCGGTCGTGCTGTTCGCCCTCCCGGGCTTCTGGGTCAGCCTCGTGCTGGTCATGTGGCTCGCGGTGCAGCTGAAGTGGTTCCCCGCCGTGGGGTACGTGCCTCCGACGCAGTCGGTCGAGGGGTGGCTGCGATCGATCACGCTCCCGGCGATCTCCCTCGCGCTCGGTGGCATCGTCGCGGTGGCGGAGCAGCTGCGCAACGCTGTCATCGCGCAGAGCCGTCAGGACTGGGTGCGCACCCTCCGCAGCCGCGGGCTCTCGGCCACGCGCGTGAATCTGCACATCCTGCGCAACGCGTCGCCTGCCGCGCTCACGGTGATCGCCCTGATGTTCGTCGGCCTGCTCTCCGGCGCGATCGTGGTCGAGCAGATCTTCAGCCTCCCCGGTCTCGGACAGCTCACCAACCAGTCCTCGCAGAACGGCGACATCCCGATGCTCCTCGGCATCACCGTGATCTCGATCGTCTTCGTCGTCCTCATCAACCTCCTGCTGGATCTCGTCCTCGGCTGGATCAACCCGAAGGTGCGCGTCGCATGACCACCACAGACATCCGCGTCGCCTTCGACCGCGCCGCGCAGAAGCGCCGCTCCGGCCTGTTCCGCCGCTTCCTCCGCCACCCCGGCGGCTACATCCCGCTCGCGATCTTCCTGCTGATCCTGCTCGTGGGAGTCCTCGCGCCCCTGCTCGCGCCGATGGATCCGAACTTCGTCGACCTCTCGGCCGCGAAGGCCGCGCCGGGTCCGGAGCATCTCCTGGGCGGAGACTCCACCGGCCGCGACATCCTCTCGCGGCTCATCTACGGCACCCGTACGACCCTGTGGGGCGCACTCATCACGATCGTCACCGCCCTCGTGATCGGCGTCCCCGCCGGCGTCGCTGCGGGCTACTTCGGCGGGACCTTCGACCGGGTCGCGACCTGGATCAGCGACGCTCTGCAGTCGATCCCCGGCATGATCATCCTGCTCGTGGTCGCCGCAGGGAGCCGCAACAACTTCGAGGTCCTGATGGCCACGGTCGGCGTGTTCATGGTGCCCGGCTACTTCCGCATCTCACGATCCCAGACCCTCGCGGTGCGGGGCGAGCCCTACATCGATGCCGCCCGCGTCTCCGGACTGTCGGATGCGCGCATCATCTTCCGGCACGTGATCAAGGCGGTCTATCCGCCGGTGATCATCCAGACCGCGCTCACCGCGGGTATCGCGATGGGCATGCAGGCCGGGCTCCAGTTCCTCGGCATCGGGGACTCGAACGTTCCCAGCTGGGGCGCGATGATGCTCGAGGGCTTCCGTCTCATGCTCACCTACCCGCTCATGCTGCTCTGGCCCTCGGCGGCGCTCGGCCTCACGATCGCCGTGCTCGCGATCATGGGATCGACCCTCGCCGAACTCGTGCAGGTGCGCACGCCCCGCGCGGCCCGTCGCCGGAACGGGGCGTCGACAGCTGCCCCGATGCCGACCGTCGCGGCGACCGGTACCACGCAGCACGAGGCCGCAGCGGCCGCGCTGCGGGTCGAGAACCTGCGCGTGGCGCATGCGACCCCCGCGGGGGAGACCGAGGTCGTGCACGGCGTCACGCTCGATGTCGCGCCGGGCGAGGTCGTCGGCATCGTGGGGGAGTCGGGCTCGGGAAAGTCCCAGACCGTGTTCTCGGTGCTCGACCTGCTGCCGTCGACCGGCCGCGCGGTCGCCGATGCGATCTGGGTCGGCGGCACCGACGTCACCCGGGCGACCCCGAAGCAGCGACAGGCTCTGCTCGGCCGCGCCATCGGCTACGTGCCGCAGGAGCCGATGAGCAACCTCGATCCCTCCTACACGATCGGCCACCAGCTCATCGAGCCGCTGCGTCGCACGCACGGACTGAGCAGAACGGCCGCGAGGGAGCGCGCCCGCGCCATGCTGGTGCGGGTCGGACTCACCGACCCCGACCGCGTCATGCGCAGCTATCCGCATCAGGTCTCCGGGGGCATGGCGCAGCGCGTGCTGATCGCCGGTGCGATCGCGGGCCGACCTGCGTTGCTGGTCGCCGACGAGCCCACCACGGCGCTCGACGTGACCGTGCAGGCCGAGGTGCTCGAACTGCTGCGTGAGCTGCAGGCCGAGTACGGCATGGCGTTGCTGATCGTGACCCACAACTTCGGTGTCGTGGCCGACATCTGCGACCGGGTGATCGTGATGCGCGGCGGCGACATCGTGGAGTCCGGTCCGGTCGATGACCTGTTCGCGGCTCCCGCCGAGGAGTACACCCGAGCGCTGATCTCGGCGTCGCTCGACGACGCCGACGGACGTGCCGAACTCGATCGGGTCGCTCAGCGGTCCGTGCTGATCACGGAGGTGAACGCGTGAACGCGCTGCTCGAGGTCGACAACCTCGTCGTCGACTACGGACGCGGGCGCACGGCCTTCCGCGCGCTGCACGGCGTCTCGCTCGACATCGCCCCGGGGGAGTGCCTCGGGTTGGTCGGCGAGTCCGGTTCGGGCAAGTCCACCCTCGGCAAGGCGATCCTGGGGCTCGCGCCGGTCACGAGCGGCAGCATCCGCTTCGACGGGCAGGACATCACCCGGGTGAGCGGCCGCGGGCGCCGCGCGCTGGCGGATGACGTGCAGGTCGTGTTCCAGGACCCCTACGGCTCCCTGAACCCGGCCATGACGATCGGCGACATCCTCGCGGAGCCCCTGCTCACCACCGGCATCGGGGCGAAGGCGGCGGAGGCGAAGGTGCGGGAGATGCTCGACCGCGTGAGCCTGCCCGTCGCCGCGATGGACCGCTACCCGAGCGAGTTCTCGGGAGGCCAGCGGCAGCGGATCGCGATCGCCCGTGCCCTCGTGCGCGGGCCGCGGCTCATCGTGTGCGATGAACCGGTCAGCGCGCTCGACCTCACCACGCAGGCGACGATCCTCGACCTGTTCATCGAGCTGCAGCGTGACACCGGGGTGTCGTACCTCTTCGTGTCGCACGATCTGGGCGTCGTGCGTCGAGTCTGCCATCGGGTGGCCGTGATGTATCGCGGCGAGCTCGTCGAGGTCGGCGAGGGCGAGCAGGTCACGCGGGCGCCGCGGCATGCGTACTCCGAACGCCTGCGTCTCGCCTCCCCGGTCGCCGACCCCGCTGCGCAACGCGCTCGCCGTGCGCAGTGGCTCGCTCTGCGGGAGGTGCCCGATGCGGCGGTACGGTAGCTCCAGGCCCGATCTCTCCCCGCGCCGACGCGGAATGTGCGGAGGATCGCCGATCCAGAACCGGCCGGAAGGACTCCATGCCGAAGATCATCGACCACGACCAGCGTCGACGGGACATCGTCGAGGTGGCGAAGTCCATCATCCTCAAGGGCGGGTTCGAAGCGGCCACGATGCGCAGCATCGCGGCGGAGGCGGGCTTCGCGAACGGTGCGCTGAAGCACTACTTCCCCGGCAAGGAAAGCATCGTCGCGGCGACGTTCGAGACGGTGCTGCACCAACACGACGAATGGCTGCAGGAGTCGATCTCGGCGGGCGCGACGCCGGAGCAGATGCTCAGGCAGGTGCTCGAGGGGACGCTGCCGAGCGGAGTCGACGAGATCGCGAGCGGACGCGTGCTGTTGGCGCTCTGGGAGTACGCGATGTCGAACGACTCGCTGACGGAGCTCTACCGGACGCATCTCGGGCGCTGGCACGCGATGCTCGTCGAGCGCATGGAGGCCGCCCGCGAGGCGGGAGCCATCCGCGAGCAGGACTACGCCCCGTTCGCGAACGAGTTCATCTCGGTCGCGGTGGGCGCGACGGTCATCAACCTCATGTACCCCGACGGCGAGCGCATCGCCGACTACCAGACGTATATCGACCAGTTCCTGGCGCGGCTCCGCTGACGGCGGCGCGCCGGATCCGAGAGGACGGCGCACCGTGACATCCCCCCTTCTCATCGCACGCCACCCGGGCTCCGGGCGACCGGTCGTGTTCCTGCACGGCCTCGCCTCGCGCGGCGCGCAGGATTGGCCGGAGGCCGAGTGGGCCCACGCGCTCGACGGCCGGCCGCGGCTCGTGGTGGATCTTCCGGCGCACGGTGACAGCCCGGCGCTCGGAACCGCTCCGACCGCCGCCGTGCTCGACGCCCTGGCTGAGGGCATCGGTGCGGAGGAGGTCGATGTCGTGGCGTACTCGCTCGGCGCGCGTCTCGCCTGGGATCTGGCGCGGCGGTCCGACGTCTCGGTGCGCCGGCTGGTGCTCGGAGGACTCAGCGCGGGGGAGCCCTTCGCGGCCGTGGATCTCGCCGCTGCACGGTCCGCGATCGCGGGAGGAGCGGCGCCGGGCGATCCGCTCACGGCCATGATCGCGCACATGATCGCGGCGCCGGGGAATCGCCCTGGTGCGCTGCTCGATCTGATCGAGGGGCTCGCTGCGGAGCCGTTCGCGCCGAACGCCGAAGGGCCGCGGATGCCGGTGCTGCTGCTCGGTGGTGCGGACGACGCCATGGCGGCCGGGATCGATGCGCTCGCCGCGCTCCTCCCGGATGCTCGGACGGCTCGGGTCCCCGGAGATCACCTCGCGGCGCTGCACGCTCCCGAGCTCCGTGATGCTGTGCGCGGTTTCCTCGCCGGCTGAATCGGATCGTTCCGCGGGGTTCCGCGCCGCCCATTATTTTCCACATTTGTAGATAGATCACACGAAAGGCGGTCACCATGACCCACACCTCCACTCCCGACGCGGCGCGCATCCTCGACATCGCGACCGGCTACATGGCATCGAAGCAGCTCTTCCAGGCCAGCCGGATCGGGCTCTTCTCCGCTGTCGCCGCCGGTGCCGACACGGCAGAGGCGATCGCCGTCCGCTGCGGTGTGAGCGAACGGATCGCCCGTCTGCTCGCCGACGCCATGGCCGCCAAGGGGCTGCTCGTCCGCGCGGATGCGCGCTATGCGACGGCCCCGGATGCGGCGGCGTACCTGACCGGTACGGGTGCCGCGATCGATCTCGCGCCGTTCCTGACCTTCCTCGACGAGATCAGCTACCCGCACTGGCTCCAGATCGCGCACACCGTGGACACCACCGAACCGGGCGACCTGCAGATGGACGACGCGCGCTGGGCCACCTTCATGGCCGGCGTCATGACCTACAACCGCCTGCACGCGCAGGAGTTCGGTCGCCACGTCGATCTCGGCGGCGCCACACGTGCACTGGACTTCGGAGGGTTGTCCGCGGAGTTCGCGCTGTCGGTGATGGCGCAGAATCCGCAGCTGCACACGACGTTCCTCTACGCCCCCGGGTTCGAGGACGGCATCGTCGAAGCGGTCGAGTCGGCGGGGGTCGCGGATCGCGCGGTCGTCGAGGTGGGGGACACCGCCACCGCCACGCCGCAGGGCGAGTACGACGCGGTGTTCGCGAACCACGTGATCCACCGGTTCAGCGCGGAGGAGAACGCGCGGATCTTCCGCACCCTCCGGGGCGCGGCGGTCGCGGGCGCCACGCTCACCGTGCTCGACTTCTTCCTCGACGACGACCCTGAGCAGCGAGGGCTCGACGCCCTGCACGCGGGGGAGTACCTGGTCATCGACGGGACGATCGTCTACCCCGAGGCGCAGGTGCGCGGGTGGCTCGACGATGCCGGCTGGCAGGTGCGCGACAAGATCGCGCTGCCCGGAAGCCCGCGGGTGCTCGTCGCGACGGCGGTGTGAAGACGGCCCCGGCGCGCCGGTTCGGGCGCCGGGGCGGAAAACTGATCCGAGGGGGATCAGAGGCGGGCGGCATGCGTGAACATGCCGCCCGCCGTTCTCGTTCGGAGTCGGATGAGCGAATGCCCGCTGCGCGTCGGGCTCAATCGCGGAGGTAGATGCTGCGGCCGTCGACGATCGTACGCGCGACCGCGAGGGACGCGAAGGGGCGGCCCGGCGCGCAGGGGTCCTCGTCGAGAACTGTGAGATCGGCGACCTTGCCCACCTCGAGCGATCCCTTCCATGTCACGGCGCCGTCCTGGCGTGCGGCATCGACGGTCATCGTGCGCAGCAGCGTTCTGCGCAGCTCCGTGTCGTCCGGGCGGCCCGCTGCGGAGAGCAGTGCGAGAGAGGAATCGAGGCCGACCCGCCAGTCAGGCGTCGCGATGGGGGCGTCGCTCGTGATCGTCGTGAGGGTCCCTGTGGCCAGCATCTCGCGCAGCGGCCAGGCCCGCGCCAATCGTTCGGGTCCGAGCTGCGCGCCCGCCCAGTCGTGCGTGTGGGCGGCGATGAGCGGCTGCACCGCGAACCCCGCCCCCAGGCGCCGCATCCGCTCGAGCTGCGCGGTGGTCGCGAGGTCGCCGTGCACCACATAGTGCGGGCCCGCAGCGGGCGGAGCAGCGTCGAGACCTTCCAGTGCGTGCAGGAACTCGGTGATCGAGCGATCTCCTGTCGCGTGCACGGCGATCTGCAGGCCGCGCGCGGCGGCGAGCTCGATCATCCGCCGGAACGCGCTCAGAGGGGCATCGCTGCCACGCGTCAGGAGCTCTCCGGTCGATCCGTCGGGGTAGGGCTCTTCGACCCAGGCGGTCGCCATCGGCGGGATGCCGTCGGCGAAGATCTTCACCCCGGTCACCGCGAGCCAGTGCGGGTCCGTGGTCGGTGCCGTGGTGCGGATGCCCCGCTCGAAGTCCTCGAGGGTGCTCTCGCCGTCGATCGTGCCGAACAGGCGGAGCAGCGTCACGCGGGACGTCTGTGCGCGCTCGCGGTGCAACGCGGTGTAGGTGGCGAGCATGTCGGTGCCGAAGCATCCGGTCTCCCCGTCGTCTTCTCCCGGGCCGATGCCCGGCTCGGTGTAGCTCGTGATGCCGAGCTCGGCGAGCAGACCCCAGGCGCGGGTGAGGGCCGCGCGGCGTTCGGTCTCGGTCGTCACCAGCCGGCCGGAGGGCTGATCCTCCGGGGGAGTGTCGGAGAAGAACAGGTGCGGCCAGCGGGCGCCGAGCCAGGCCGCGTGCAGATGCGCATCGTTGATGCCGGGGATGGCGGTGCGCCCGTCGAGCTCGATCGTGCGCGCTGCTGCGAGCTTCTCGGCCTCGGAGTCCCGGGCGATGATGCGCCCCGCACGGACGGCCAGGGCGCTCACGGCGGAGTCCTGGCCGTCGAAGGTGTGGATCCGCCCGCCGCGGATGATCAGATCGGCTTCGTCGCCGGGGGATGTGTCGCTCATTATTCCACCAGTGTAGACGTAAAACGAGGGCGCAGGGGAGAGGTGAGAGCCGCCGATTCGGAGCCCTCGTCCCGGCCGCGTACGCTGGAGGCATCCCCCGAAGCTCACCCGGCAACTCGCGCGCCGGCGATCTCGGTGCGCGCTCACACATGCAAGGACGCAGATGAACGATTCCGCCGCACACGGCGACGACTGGATGACGAGAGAAGAGCTGGCGGAGCGGATGATCCCGCTCATCGGCTCACTCAAGCGCGAGCACGACGTGGTCACGTCGCTGCACGGGCATCGGCTGCTGGGCCTGTCGGCCACCGGCCTGGTCGAGGTGCACGAGCGGGTCGCCCAGCTCGGGCACGAGACGCTCCCGCTGGACGACACGCTCGCCGTGCTCGAAGCGATCCACGCGCTCGCGCCGGGAGCGTCGTCGCTCGACGTCGCTCGTCTGGTTGAGGGCCACGCGTCGAGCGATCTCCCGCTCGACGCCTACCTGGCCGAGGCGCTCGCTCCGGCGATCGGTGCCACCGTCGCCGCGCCGACCGACGTCGTGCTCTACGGCTTCGGGCGTATCGGTCGCCTGCTCGCCCGCATCCTGATCGCCCACACGGGCGGCGGCAGCGGACTGCGGCTGCGTGCGATCGTCGTGCGCCGAGGTTCGGAGAACGACCTCGTCAAGCGCGCATCGCTCCTGCTGCGCGACTCGGTGCACGGCCGCTTCGCCGGCTCCGTGACGGTCGATGAGGAGACCGAGCAGATCATCGCGAACGGCACCCGCATCCAGGTGATCTACTCGGGGGACCCGGCATCCGTCGACTACACCGCCTACGGCATCCACGACGCGATCGTCGTGGACAACACCGGCCGCTGGCGCGACGAGGAGGGCCTCAGCCGCCACCTCGAGGCGAAGGGCGTGGCCCGCGTGCTGCTCACCGCGCCGGGCAAGGGGTCGCTGAAGAACATCGTGCACGGCATCAACGACGACACGATCGAGCCCGACGACCGCATCATCACGGCGGCCTCCTGCACCACGAACGCCATCACCCCTGTGCTCAAGGCGATCGACGAGGCGTACGGCATCGTACGAGGACACGTCGAGACCGTGCACTCGTTCACGAACGACCAGAACCTGATCGACAACTTCCACAGCGGAGACCGTCGCGGACGATCGGCCGTGCTGAACATGGTCATCGCCGAGACCGGGGCCGCGAAGGCCGTCGCCCGGGCGCTGCCCGAGCTCGCGGGTAAGCTCACGGGCTCCGCGATCCGCGTGCCCACGCCGGACGTCTCCCTCGCGGTGCTGCACCTGAGCCTGGAGCGCCCCGCCGAGAAGGATCAGCTCAACGACTACCTGCGCCGGGTGTCGCTGCACTCGAAGCTGCGCCAGCAGATCGACTACGTCGAGAGCCCGGAGGTCGTCTCCACCGACTTCGTCGGTTCGCACCGCGCAGGCATCGTCGACGGCCTCGCGACCATCGCGAACGACCGTGACGTCGTGCTCTACGTCTGGTACGACAACGAGTACGGCTACTCCTGCCAGGTGATCCGCGTGCTCGAGGTCATGGCGGGCTCGCACCCGGTCGTGCTCCCCGCGCGGCGCGAGGTCACGCTGCACAGCTGACACCTCCCGGGAAATGGGGGAGGGCCCCGGCATGATGGGGGCATGAAGAGCGAGACACTGCTGTCGGAGCGGCTGCGTGCGCACCGCCTCACGGCGCCGGCGCGCACGGTGTCGGAGGCGGCCGGCCACCTGCTCGCGGTGCAGAGCCAGGACTTCACCGCCGGGCGGTGGGCGCTGGCCGTGCGTACGCGCGGGGAGCCGGGCCTGCGCGCGGTCGACCGCGCCTTCGACCGCGGCGATCTCGTGCGGGCGTGGACCATGCGCGGCACGCTGCACACGGTTCCGGCGCGCGATCTGGGATGGATCCTGGAGGTCACGGCACCCAGGCAGCGCCAACAGGCGGCATCGCGTCACCGTGATCTCGGGATCGACGACGAGATGGTCGCGGCGGCCGCACGCACACTGACGCCGGCGCTACGTGACGGCGGTCTCACGCGCGCCGAGGTGTTCACGCTGCTGGAGGGCATCGGTATCGACCCCACCGGGCAGCGCGGCATCCACCTGCTGTTCACGCTCACGATCGACGGACTGATCTGCCAGGGGCCCGTCGTCGCACGCGACGGTGTGGCCCGCGAGCAGCGCTTCGTGCTGGTCGACGAGCACATCCGCGAGCATGCGCATCCGGACGACGCGCTGGCCGAGCTCTTCGTGCGCTACATCGCGGGCCACGGACCGGCCGGAGTCGCGGACTTCGCCTGGTGGTCGGGGCTCCCGCTCGGCCTCTCGCGCCAGGCGGCCGAGCGGGCGGCCGCGCGTGTGGTCGAGGTCGAGAGCGGACTGTTCGTGGCTGAGAGGCGCCCGCGCCGGTCCGCCCGCGTGCCGAGCGTGCATGCTCTCGGCGCCTTCGACGAGTACTACATCTCCTACGCCGACCGCACGACCGTCTGCGCGCCGGAGCATCTCGCGACCATCGGCCCGGGGAAGAACGGCATGGTGCGTCCTGTCCTGCTCGTGGATGGCGTGGTCATCGGGGTCTGGGGACACTCCACGTCGGCGGGCCGCCGCGCAGAGAGCCCTGTTCCGGAACTGTTCGGAACAGGGCTCGTCGGCGCCGAGTCGGTGCCCGAGGAGGCTCTCGCGAACGCGCTCGGCCGCTATACGCGATTCCTCGCCGGCTGAGCGCGGGTCAGCCGGCTGCGACGGGTGTGCGCAGCGCGGCCAGCTCGGGGATCAGCCGCACGAGCAGGTCGTTCGCCTCGCGCTCGGCGACCGTGACGCGGAAGCCCTCTCCCGCGAAGGGGCGGACCAGGAGCCCGTGGCTCTCCAGCAGCTCTGCCGCCGCTGTCGTGGCGTCGCCGAAGGGGACCCAGATGAAGTTCGCCTGCGTCTCGGGCAGGTCGAGGCCCGCATCCTGGAAGGCGCCGACCACGCGCTCGCGCTCGGCGATGAGGTCGGCCACGCGGGCAGAGAGCTCGCCCTCCGCGTGCAGCGACGCGACAGCTGCGGCCTGTGCGAGATCCGTGACGCCGAAGGGGATCGCGACCTTGCGCAGGGCGTTCGCGAGGCGCTCGGGAGCGATCGCGTAGCCGATGCGCAGTCCGGCGAGCCCGTAGGCCTTCGAGAACGTGTGCGCGACCGCGACGTTCGGGTAGCGACGGAAGTACTCGATCCCGGAGGGGGAGTCCGTGCGCTCGTTGAAGTGCACGTACGCCTCATCGATCACGACCGTGATGTCGGCGGGGACGGCGTCGAGGAACGCGGTCAGCTCGTCCTCCCCGATCGTGGTGCCGGTGGGATTGTTCGGGTTGCAGACGAGGATCAGGCGCGTGCGCGGCGTGATCGCGGCGCGCATCGCGTCGAGGTCGTGGCGGTGGTCCGCGGTGAGGGGCACGGCGACGGGAGTGGCGCCGGCGGCGCGCACCAGCATCGGATAGGCCTCGAAGGAGCGCCACGCGAACATGACCTCATCGCCCTCGCCGGCGGTGGCGCGCATGAGCTGCGAGACCACCTCGACGGAGCCGCTGCCCAGCACGATGTTCACGGGCGAGACCTGGAATCGCTCGCACAGGAGCGCGACGACGGCGGTGGCCGCGGTCTCGGGGTAGCGGTTGATGTGGGTGATCCGGTCCGCGATCGCGCTCGCCACCGAGGGGAGCGGCGGATAGGGGTTCTCGTTCGACGACACCTTGAACACCGGGCCCGTGGGGGCCGACTGCGTCGTCGTCTTCCCGGGCTTGTAGTCCGGGATCGCGCTCAGATCCTCACGCAGTCTCAGGTCCGACATCGTTCCGCCTCTCGTTCGTCGCCCGTTTGACAGCCTCGGGCGGGATTCATAGTATCGCAATTGACTATATCCAATGTTGTCAATTCGATCAGGGGTGATCGGATCGACGGAAGGAGCGGAACGACGGTGTCTCAGTTCGCGGCCGAGCTCTCCCCGCAGCCCCTCGACCTCCGGGTCCGTGCCATGCGGTGGG
Source organism: Microbacterium saperdae (assembly GCF_006716345.1). Lineage (NCBI taxonomy): Bacteria > Bacillati > Actinomycetota > Actinomycetes > Micrococcales > Microbacteriaceae > Microbacterium > Microbacterium saperdae. The sequence continues at coordinate 2,668,636 of NZ_VFOX01000001.1, read as the reverse complement.
AGGCCCACGATGTGCTGTCCCTCGAGCTCGACGACCCCTCCGGTGCCCTGCTGCCGGAGTGGGCTCCCGGCGCCCACATCGACCTGCGCTTCGCCAACGGCGTCGAACGCCAGTACTCGCTGTGCTCCGATCCCGCCGACCTCCGCACCTGGCGCGTCGCCGTCCTGGCCGAGAACCCGAGCCGCGGGGGTTCCCGCTATGTGCACCAGACCCTGCGCGTCGGCGACGCCGTCACGGCCTCCGCTCCGATCAATCACTTCGCGCTCGAAGACGCGAGCGCCTACGTCTTCCTCGCCGGCGGCATCGGGATCACCCCGATCCTCCCGATGATCGCCGAGGCCGAGCGCCGCGGCGTCCCGTGGCGGCTGGCGTACCTCGGCACGCGCAGCGAGGGCATGGCGTTCGCCTCGGCCCCGCACCTGAGCGCACCGCCCGCGCGGCTGGTCAGTCGTGACCGGGAGGAACGGCTCGACCTGGCGACCTGGATCGGCTCCGTCCCGGAAGGCACCGGCATCTACGCCTGCGGCCCCGCCCGCATGCTCGACGAGTTGGAGACCCTCAGCACCGGGTGGCCGCAGGGCGCGCTGCACCTCGAACGCTTCCAGGCGAAGGTGTTCGGCGAGTCCCAGGGTGCCGACACCTTCGAGGTCGAGGCCAGAGCCTCCGGCCTCATCGTGACGGTCGAACGCGGCTGCAGCATCCTCGAGATGCTCGAGCAGGCCGGCATCGGCGTGCCGAGCTCGTGCCTGGAGGGTGTCTGCGGCACCTGCGAGACGGTCGTCATCGACGGCGCCCCCGAACATCGCGACTCGATCCTGACCCCGGAGGAGCGCGAGAGCAACGAGACCATGATGATCTGCGTCTCCCGCTCCCTCGACTCCACCCTCGTGCTCGACATCTGACATCCGAAACGGAGACAACATGGACACCGGAACCGCATACGGCCTCCGCCTGGGGCAGCCGCTCAACGAGCTCGCCCAGGTGGGCCCCGGCACCCCCTACGGCGAGGTGCTGCGCCGCTACTGGCATCCGGTGGCGAAGGTCGAGGATGCGACGACGCGTCCGATCTCGCTGCGGGTGCTGGGTGAGGAGCTCGTGCTCTTCCGCACCAGGAAGGGCAAGCCCGGCCTGCTGCACCCGCGCTGCATCCACCGTGGTGCCTCGCTGTTCTATGGCGGCGTGGAAGACGAGGGCATCCGCTGCTGCTATCACGGCTGGGTGTTCGACACCGAGGGGCACTGCCTCGAGCAGCCCTGCGAGCCCGACCTCGGCCTGCACCGCGACCGCGTGCGCCAGCCCTGGTATTCGGTCGAGGAGCAGTACGGCCTGCTCTGGGCCTACATGGGTCCGCCCGACAAGAAGCCCGTGCTGCCCCGCTACGACACGCTCGAAGACCTCGCGCCCGGTGAGCAGCTGATCGTGAACGACCAGGGAGTCGGCGGCGGGGGACCCGCAGTGCTCGACTTCAACTGGCTGCAGCACTGGGAGAACGTGATGGATCCGTTCCATGTGCCGATCCTGCACGCGCGTTTCAGCGGCAACCAGTTCACGCCGGAGATGGCGCTGATCCCCGAGGTCAGCTACGAGTACACGCCGCTGGGGGTGCGCTCGATCCAGATGCGCGATCTCGGCGACGGCCGTCAGCTCCGACGCGTGACCGAGGTCATCTTCCCGAACCTGCGCGTGGTCGCCAGTCCCAAGCTCAGCTCCGGTCAGACGAACATGATCGGCTGGGTCGTGCCGATGGACGACACGAACTTCCGCATCTTCACGGTGGCCCGCGATGAGGACTCCGACTTCCTCGCGAAGCTCCGCTCCACGCACGAGGGCAAGCCCTGGAAGGAGCTCACCGAGCTCGAGCACCAGCGGCTCCCCGGCGACTACGAGGCCCAGAAGTCGCAGGGGTCGATCTCGCTGCACTCCGAGGACCACCTGACCACGACCGATCAGGGCATCGCGATGATCCGCCGCATGATGGCCAAGCAGCACCGCGCGGTCGCCGGCGGCGGCGACCCTGTGGGTGTCTTCTTCGACGAGTCGGAGCGCCTGGTGCGCATCGAGGGCGGCAACTACTTCGAGGGCGCGGCGGATGCTCCGCTGCTCGCCGAAGCCGTGGACGACTGACGTGACGAAGGACGACTGACATGGCCAAGTACACGGCGCGACCGCCGCGGGGCGATCGTCCTCTGCTCGTGCTCGGGATCAGCGGCGTCGTCGTGCTCGAGGGCGAGGCGGCCGTACCGGTCTCGGTGCACCACCTCTCGGCCTGGGGGCGGTGGGTGCGCGATGTGGCGATCCCGGATGCCGCCGCCGCGCGGCTGGCGGAACTGGCCACGCGGTTCGAGATCGTGTGGGCCTCGGAGTGGGGGCACAACGCCCACACCGCGTTCCGGCAGGCGCTCGATCTGCCGGAGGAGCCGTGGCCGTTCCTGCCCGTGCAGTTCGACAAGCTGCGGATGATCCGCGAGTACGCCGGTGCCCTGCCGTGGGCCTGGGTGGACGATCCGGTCGTCGACCTCCACGGTGAGCCGCCGGTGTGCGACGACGGTGTCATCGTGCGCGTGGATCCGACTGTCGGCATCCTCGGCGTCGATCCGGTGGAGCTGCGCGCCCGGGTGGATCGGATCGCGCAGGCGGCGCCCGGCGAGAGGGAAGACGGATGACGGCGGTCACGGGCGATGTGGCGATCGTCGGCGGCCGGGTGGTCACCGGACTCGGGGGCGACATCGACGGCGCCACGGTGCTCGTGCAGGACGGACGCATCACGGCCGTCGGGCGGGAGGTGCGGATCCCGGAGGGCACGACCGTCGTCGACGCCTCCGGTGCGTGGGTGCTCCCCGGTCTCATCGACGCGCACAGCCACATCGGTGCCCACGAGGAGGCCAACGGCCCTGCGGGTTTCGACGGCAGCGAGGTGACGATGCCGAACACCGCGGGCGTGCGTGCGATCGATGCCGTCAACGTCGAGGACATCGCCTTCCGCGACGCGCTCGCCGGAGGGGTGACGGCGGTGGTCGTCAAGCCGGGGTCGGGGAATCCGATCGGCGGACAGAGCGTCGCGATCAAGACCGGAGGAGGGCCTTACGTCGATGACCGCGTGATCCGCGCCGAGGTCAGCGTGAAGTCCGCGCTCGGTGAGAACCCGAAGGAGACGTACGGCAAGCGCTCGCAGCTTCCCGCCACCCGCCTGGGCATCGCGTTCGTGATCCGCCAGGCGCTGGTGGATGCGCAGGACTACGTCGCCCGCCGTGCCAAGGCGGAGACCGACGGCACCCCCTTCGCTCGCGATCTCGGCAAGGAGGCGCTGGCGAAGGCGCTCTCCGGGGAGCTCAGCTGGGATCAGCACGCGCACCGTCACGACGACATCGCCACGGCTCTCCGGCTGGCCGAGGAGTTCGGTCTGCGCCTGGTGCTCAACCACGGCACCGAGGCGCACAAGCTCGCCGATCAGCTGGCGGAGCGCGATGTTCCGGTGATCTTCGGCCCCATCCTGTCGAGTCGTTCGAAGGTCGAGGTGCGCGAGGCCGATCCGGCGCACCTGGCGACGATCGCGGCGGCGGGCGTGCGCATCGCCCTGACCACGGATCACCCCGTCGTCCCGATCGGCCACCTCGCACTCCAGGCCGCTGTCGCGGTGCGGTCAGGGTTGCCGCGCGATGCCGCGATCGCGGCGATGACCTCGTCGGCGGCTGAGATCGTGCGGGTCGACGACCGCGTCGGCGCACTCGAGGTCGGCCGGGACGGCGACGTCGTGATCTGGTCCGGGGATCCGCTGGAGGTGGCATCGACCGTCCGGCGAGTGTTCATCGACGGGCGCGAGGTCTATGCCGCGGAGGCCGGCCGATGGTGACGCCGACGGGGAAGGGGGTGCGGGACGGGATGGCATCGTTGCGCCGGGATGCCGCGGGGATGCAGGCGGAGCTCGCCGCCATCCGCCGCCACCTGCACGCGATCCCCGAGGTCGGGTTCGACCTGCCGCAGACGCAGCGCGTGATCCTGGACGCTCTCGAACCCCTCGGACTCGAGGTGTCGACGGGAAGCGACCTCAGCGCCGTGACAGCCGTGCTGCGCGGTGCCGCCGACGGCCCGTCCGTCCTCCTGCGCGGTGACATGGACGCGCTCGCGATCGCCGAGGAGACCGGGCTGCCGTATGCCTCGACCAACGGCGCGATGCACGCGTGCGGGCACGACCTCCACGTCGCAGGGCTGATCGGAGCTGCGCGTCTGCTCGCGGCGCGACGCGATCACATCGCGGGGTCCGTGGTCTTCATGTTCCAACCCGGGGAGGAGGCCGGCGGCGGCGCGCCACTCATGATCCGCGACGGCGTGCTGGAGGCGGCGGGGCCGCGGGTGGACGCAGCCTACGGCATCCACGTCATGCCCGGAGTGCCCGGGGTCTTCCAGACCAGGGCGGGGGCGCTCATGGGCAGCGCGAACTCGGTCCGCATCCGCATCCGCGGCCAGGGGGGACACGGCTCGCGCCCCTACCAAGCCGTCGATCCGGTGCCTGTGGTCGCGGAGATCGTGCTCGCCCTGCAGACCTGGGTCACCCGCCGATTCGACGTGTTCGACCCGGTCGTGCTCACCGTGACGCAGCTGTTCGCCGGCGAGGTGATCAATGCGATCCCCGACGAGGCCGGACTGGGCGCGACACTGCGCACGGCATCGAACTCCGCGGTGGCGCAGGTGCAACGCGAGCTGCCCGCACTCGTGGAGCGCATCGCGGCGGCGCACGGGTGCACGGCGGAGACCGAGGTGATCGTCGGATACCCGGTCACCGTGAACAGCGACGCGGAAGCCAGGGGAGCGATCGAGACCCTGCGGTCCACGTTCGGTCAGGATCGGGTCGAGGAGCTGCCGACCGCCATCATGGCCTCGGAGGACTTCTCATTCGTGCTCGCCGAGGTGCCAGGTGCCTTCGTGTTCCTCGGGGCGACGCCGGAGGGCATCGACCCCGCGAGCGCGGAGATGAACCACTCGCCGCGCGCGGTGTTCGACGACGGCGTGCTCGGCGATCAGGCCGCGGCGCTGGCGGCTCTGGCGCTCCGCCACGTGGGCGCCGGCTAGGCCGACTCGGCGCGCGCTCGGAGGCGGTTCAGCGCCCGAGCGTGCGGTGGTCGAGCACGGCCTTGCGCCCGGCTTCGACATCGCCGGAGCGGATGGCCTCGATCAGCGCGGTGTGGATGTGCAGGCGCTCGTCCGTGTCAGGGCGGAACCCGGGGACCGAGAGGTCCGTGTCGTCGGCGCCGCCACTGGTCTCGCCCTCGATGTAGTCGACGAGGTTCAGATAGAACGTGCGCAGCACTGCGTTGGGCGAGATCTCGGCGATGCGCCGGTGCAGGCGCCAGTTGCCGTGCAGGCCCTCGACCGGGTCGTGCCAGTGGTCGGCGATCTCGGCCATGAGCGCATCGAGATCCGCGATGTCGGCCTCGGTGCGGTGCACGACCGCGTCGCCCATCACGGCCTCGTCGAGGGCGTCGAGCACCTTGACGACGTCGTGCACGGGGGCGCCGGTCTGGCGCAGGCGCAGCACGCTGTGCGCGAGGCGGATCAGGGGCGACTGGTCGGCGACGAAGATGCCGCCGCCGGGACCGGGGCGCAGGTCGACGGAGCCGCGGGCGCGCAGCACGCGCAGCGCTTCGCCGAGGGTGGCCGGTGCGACGCCGAACTGCTCGCACAGCTCCTGCCGGGTGCCGATGCGGTGGCCGGGGGTGAGTCCCTCGGCCTTGATCATCGCCTCGACCTCGGTGACCACCCTGTCGGCCACGGACTGAGCGGGCGCGACACGCTGGAAGGTGCGCGCTTCTTCCTGGGTGGTGGCCACGGGCGTCCTTCGGTCGAGATCGGGGATGTGGAGCGGATCCCTCACATCCTAGATACCGCGTGACGCTTCAGGGGCGTGACACGAGGCGAAACTGCTATTTGCAGTAATTGAATGTATCTAATACAGTCAATCTCGCAATGCTGCTCACGAGAGGAATCAGATGACCGACCCCACCGGTGGCGATCTGCTCGCAGACTCCCTGATCAACCAGGGCGTTTCGACGATCTTCGGCATTCCGGGCGTTCAGCTCGATGCCGCCGCAGACGCCCTCCAGTCCCGTACCGACCAGGTCGATTTCATCTGCGCACGCAATGAGCAGGCGACCACGTACATGGCCGACGGGTATGCGCGCAGCACGGGAGAGGTCGGCGTCGCGATGGTCGTTCCCGGCCCCGGTGTGCTCAACGCGCTCTCCGGTGTCGCGACCGGCTACTCGGCCAACTCGCCGATGCTGCTGATCGCGGGCCAGATCGACTCGAAGGCCATCGGCCGCGGACTCGGCGCCCTGCACGAGCTGCCGGACCAGACCGGAATCCTGGAGCGCCTGACCAAGTGGACCGGCACCGCCCGTTCCGCCGACGAGATCCCCGGGCTCGTCCGCGAGGCTTTCGTGCAGCTGCGCAGCGGGCGTCCGCGCCCCGTCGCGATCGAGGTGCCGCCGGACGTGCTGGCCGCGACCTCACGGGCCGCTGCTGCCGAGCTCGTCGCCGCGGCCCCCCTGGTGCCGGACGAGCAGCAGATCAGGGCAGCCGCCGCGCTGCTCGCCACCGCGAAGCGCCCGATGATCGTGGTCGGAGGCGGAGTGCTCGCCTCGAACGCCTCGGTCGCGCTGCAGGCGCTCGCCGAAGCCCTCGAGGCTCCGGTGCTGATGACCGAGAACGGACGCGGAGCGCTCGATGCCCGCCACCGCCTCGCGTTCGACTCGCTGGCGCTGCGCGCCTTCCGGGAGGAAGCCGACCTGGTGCTCGCCGTCGGCACCCGCTTCGTGTCGACGTTCGGCACGCAGGTCGACACCAACGGTGCGCCGGTGATCCTGATCAACGCGGAGGAGGCCGACCTCGGCGCTCCCCGTGCGGCGGCCCAGGCGCTGCACGCGGATGCGCGGCTCGCCCTGTCCGCTCTCGCCGCCGAGGTGGGACACGGCTCGCGCGACTCCCGCGAGAGCGAGTTCGCGCGGGTGCGCTCCTGGCTCGCCGAGCAGTTCGACGACATCGCGCCGCAGCGCGAATACCTCTCCACGATCCGTGCGGCGCTGCCCGATGACGGTGTCTTCGTCAGCGAGTTCACGCAGGTCGGCTATGCGGCGAGTGCCTGCTACCCGGCCTACCAGCCGCGCACGTACATCGGCCCCGGCTACCAGGGCACTCTCGGGTACGGTTTCGCCACAGCGCTCGGCGTCAAGGCGGCCGATCCCTCCCGCGCCGTCGTCTCGGTCAACGGTGACGGCGGCTTCTCCTGGACGCTCCAGGAGCTGTCCACGGCCAAGCGCTACGGGCTGGGACTGGTCACGATCGTGTTCCACGACGGCTTCTACGGCAACGTGCGCCGCATCCAGAAGAACCGCTACGGCGCGCGGTACTTCGCCAGCGACCTGACCAACCCGGACTACGGTGTGCTGGCCGAGGCGTTCGGCATCCGCTCCGCCCAGGCGTTCACGCCGCAGGAGCTCGCCGGCGTGCTCGCCGATGCCATCCCCGCGAACGAGCCGATCCTGATCAATGTGCCGGTGGGGGAGTTCCCCTCGCCGTGGCACCTGATCCACGAAGGCGTGCCGCGCCCCGCGCCGCTCGCTCCCGGATCCCACCTGATCCAGCGGGCAGGGGTCTGACATGATCATCGGTCACGACATCGCGGGCATCAGGGAGGACGCCGAGGGGCGCTCCACGATCGATGTCGTCAATCCGGCCGACGGCAGCGTGATCGCCTCCGTCGTCGCAGGCAGCCCCGCGGATGTGGATCGCGCGGTGGCTGCGGCCGCGGACGCGTTCGGCAGCTGGTCCACCACGCCGATGGCGCAGCGGATCGTTCACGTCGAGGCGCTCGCCGAGGGGTTGGCGCGCCACAGGGAACGACTCGCCGCGACATTGAGCGCGGAGATGGGCTCGCCGATCGCGTTCGCGCGTTCCGCTCAGGTGGGGGTCGCGATCGCCGACCTCGCCCGACTCGTCGATGCCGCCCGCGCACACGTCGAGCGGGAATCGGTGTCGAACTCGCTGGTCGTCTCCGAGCCCGTCGGAGTGGTCGCCGCGATCACGCCCTGGAACTTCCCGCTGCACCAGATCATGCTCAAGGTCGGCGCGGCGATCCTCGCCGGCTGCACCGTGGTGCTGAAGCCCAGCGAGGTGGCTCCGCTGAATGCGGCGATCGTGGGCGACATCCTGCGCGAGATCGGGTTGCCGGCCGGTGTGGTCAACATCGTGCACGGAGACGGCGCCGGCGTCGGATCCCCGCTGGTGGCGCATCCCGGCGTCGACATGGTGACCTTCACCGGCTCGCGCGGGGTCGGCGAGAGCGTCGCCCGAGCGGCGGCGGCGACGATCAAGAAGGTCGCGCTGGAGCTCGGCGGCAAATCGGCGGCCATCGTGCTCGATGACGCGCCGCTGGAGGACTCGGTGCGCTCGGTGCTCGCCTCGTGCTTCGCGAACGCCGGCCAGACCTGCGCCGCACAGACCAGAGTGCTGGTCCCCGCGGACATGCTCGACGCCTGGCAGGACGCCGCGATCACGGTCGCGGCGGGCTGGGCTCCCGGCGACCCGGGAGTCGAGGCCACGGCCACGGGTCCTGTGGCCTCGGTGCTGCAGCAGGAGCGCGTGCGCGGGCATATCGCCACCGCCATCGCTGAGGGCGCACGCGTGCTGACCGGAGGCCTCGATATCGTCGAACCGACGGCCGGCGGCGCCTACGTGCAGCCCACGATCTTCACCGATGTGACACCGGAGATGCAGATCTTCCACGAAGAGGTCTTCGGACCGGTGCTCACGATCACTCCCTACGCCACGGTCGATGAGGCTGTCGACCTGGCGAACGACAGCGTGTACGGACTGTCGGGCGGCGTATGGTCGAGCGACCCTCGACGTGCCCTCGACGTGGCTCTGCGCATGCGCACGGGCACCGTCGGCATCAACGGCGCAGGTCTCGACGTGGGTGCCCCTTTCGGGGGCTACAAGCAGTCGGGTATCGGCCGGGAATGCGGCGTGCACGGGTTCGAGGAGTTTCTCGAGCTCAAGTCGGTGATGGGCGCCGCTGCCCTCATCGACGATCTTCGTGATCGGTTACAAACCCGAAACACCGCCGACACGAATCAATAAAGAGCAATTCATAACATTCAATTGGGTTGACCCGCATCGTGCGGAACCCGTGAGAGAGGACACCATGAGACGCAGCATTGTCGCCGCGGCCGCCGTCGGCGTGACGGCCCTCGCCCTGTCCGGCTGCGCCGGAGGAACGGCGGAGCCCGGAGGGGAGGGGGCACAGACGATCAAGATCGCCGTGCAGTCGGACCCCGGAACACTGAACCCCATCACGAACGCGACGAACGCCAGCGAGTCGGTATCCACCTTCGGATACGAGTCGCTCCTGTTCTACCCCACGGGTGAGGAGCCCAAGGGTCTCCTGGCCGAGTCGTGGGAGTCGACCACGACGAGCGTCGAGTTCACCCTCAAGGACGGCATCCTGTGCGTCGACGGCACGCCGCTGACCGCGACGGACGTGAAGTCCACGTTCGAGTACGCCGCGGCGGATGAGACGGGCTCTCCCTACAAGGGCGTGTACTTCCCGGCAGAGGGCCTCACGATCGAGGCCGACGACGACGCCGGCACCGTGACGTTCACGAGTGCGGCGGCGCAGAGCTTCCTCGCCGAGACGATCGGTGCGCTGCCGATCGTCTGCGCCTCCGGGCTCGACGATCCCGCTGTGCTCGACACCGAGTTCCACGGCACCGGCGCCTACGCGCTGGAAGCCTCCTCGCCGGGGCAGAGCTACACCTTCACGCTGCGCGACGACTACACCTGGGGTGTCGATGACATCACCAGCAAGACCGCAGGCCTGCCCGGCACGGTCGAGATCTCGATCATCGAGAGCGACTCGACGGCGGCCAACCTGCTGCAGACCGGTGAAGCCAACATCGCGGAGGTGGGCGGCAGCGAGCGCGATCGCCTCGAATCCACCGAGTTCGCACAGGAGCTCGAGGTGCCGCTGCGTCCCGGTCTGATCTTCTTCAACCAGGCGGAAGGCCGCGTCGGTCACGACCTCGCGGTCCGCCAGGCGCTCGCGCAGGCCGTCGACCGCGAATCGGTCGGCCCCGTGGCCTCTGCCGGACGCGGCGAGCAGATCACGACCCTGGTGTCGGAGTTCGGCGCGGCGTGCACGGCCATGGACAGCTCCGCGGCGATCCCCTCGTACGACGTCGACGCGGCAGCCGCCGCACTCGACGACGCCGGCTGGGTGGAGGGTGCCGACGGCATCCGCGCCAAGGACGGCAAGCCGCTGAGCATCCTGATGCTCTACCCGGCCTCCGAGAGCCAGGGCGTCACCGCCGCCATCGAGCTCCTGCAGACCGAGTTCAAGAAGATCGGTGTGGATGCTGTTCCCACCCCGTCCGCGTCGTACACCGACGTGATCTTCTCCGGCGGCGACTGGGACATCGTCTGGGCGCCGATCTTCACGAGCCTCCCGAGCGACTGGGCCGGCATCCTGGGCGGAGAGTTCCCCCCGAACGGCGGCAACTGGACCTACAACGCCAACCAGGAGTACTTCGACCTGGTCGGTGAGGCGCAGGCGCTCGCCGGCGCCGACTCCTGCGATGCCTGGCAGGCTGCGCAGGACTCCCTGTTCAGCAACCTCGAGGTGCTGCCGGTGTACTCGTCGACGTCGACCTTCTACGGCGCCGGTGCGGAGTTCGGGATGTCCAAGAGCATCCTCGCTCCCACCACGATCCGCGTGACAGAGTGACCGTATGACGTCGCAGATCGTGACGCGGCCGAAGACCGTCGTGGTGGCCACCCCTCGGGGTGGCCGCCACGGCGGCGGACGCTGGGTCCCCTTCCTCCTCCGCCGCATCGGTCGGATGCTCATCGCGATGCTCGTGATCGTGACAGCCGCGTTCGTCGTGCTGCGCGCCGCGGGCGGAGACCCCGTCCGCGCGGCGCTCGGACCGACGGCTCCGGCATCCGTCGTGGCCGAACGCCGGGCACAGCTCGGGCTCGATGATCCGCTCATCGTGCAGTTCTGGAACTACCTGACCGGCATCGTGTTCCACGGCGATCTCGGCGTCTCCCTCATCACCGGACGATCCGTGAACGAGCTGGTGGCGTTCCGGCTCCCCGCCACCGTGCAGCTCGCCGGTATCGCGTTCCTCGTGATCCTTGTCATCGCGATCCCGCTGGGGCTCGCGATCGCGATCCTCACGGCAGGAAACCGACGTCGCCCTGTCGAACTCGCGTTCACATCGATCACGGGCTTCTTCGCCGCGGTCCCCGAGTACCTCATCGGCGTCGCGCTGCTGATGCTCTTCGCCATCACGATCCCGCTGCTCCCCGTGGCGGGCATCAGCGGCCCGCAGTCGTACATCCTCCCGGTGCTCGCGCTCGCACTCGGCGCATCCGCCTCCCTCTCGCGCATCGCCAGGGTCGAGGCGCTCAACGTCCTCAGCGACGACTACATCCGCACCGCCCGCTCCAAGCGGCTCCCCGCGGCCATGATCTACTTCCGGCACGCCCTGCCGAACATGCTCACCGCCACCCTGACGCTCGGCGGCGCCCTCCTCGCGACGATGATCGCCGGCAGCGTGCTGGTCGAGCGGGTCTTCAACTGGCCCGGCATGGGCAGCGCTTTCGTGCAGGCGATCATCACGAAGGACTACGGCATCGTGCAGGGCCTGGCGATCGTCTACGCGGCGATCATCCTGATCGTGAACCTGCTGGTGGATGTGGTCCTGGCACTCCTCGACCGCCGAACGACCATTCTGGAGACCGCATGACCTCCGCTCACCGGCGACGTTCCTGGCTGCTGCAGTCACCGATGGCGCTGATCTCCCTGGCCTTCATCGCGCTCTTCGCGCTCCTCGCCGTGTTCGCCCCGATGCTGTGGGGCACGCAGGCCGAGACCCCCTCTCCCGCCGACCTGCTGCAGCCGCCGAGCGCCGCGCATCCCCTCGGCACCGACGCGCTCGGTCGCGACCTGCTGCTGCGCACGCTGGTCGCCACGCGGCTCTCGCTCGTGATGGCCCTGGCGGCCACCGCGATCGGCGCCGTGGCCGGCCTGATCCTGGGCGCGCTGCCGGTGGTCGCCGGTCCCCGCGTGCAGCGGCTGTTCGGCTCCGTCATCAACACCTGGCTGGCGTTCCCCGTGCTGCTGGTCGCGATGCTCACCGTGATCCTGCTCGGCACCGGGTCGACGACCGCCGTGATCGCGCTCGCGCTCACGATGACCCCCTCGTTCGCGCGTCTCGCCCAGACGCTCTCCTCCCGCGTCGGCGGCTCGGAGTACCTGGCCGCGGCACGCCTGCTCGGGGTGTCGAAGACGCGTCAGTTCACGCGGTACATCCTCCCCAACATCGCCGAGCCCGTGATCGTGAACGTGACGATCTCGATCGGCGGCGGACTGCTCGCTCTGTCGAGCCTCAGCTTCCTCGGCGTCGGTGTGCAGCCGCCCGAGTACGACTGGGGTCGTCTGCTCAGCGAGGGCTTCGAGCAGGTGTACAGCCAGCCGACCGCGATCGTCGGCCCCGGCGTGATGGTCGTGCTCGCCGGCATCATGTTCGGCATGTTCGGTGAGGCCCTGGCCTCCCACATGCGGGGCAGGGGCCGCGCCCGCACGCTCAGCGCCCGTGAGCTCGGCGATCCGGCCCGTGTGGAGGCGGCGGCCGTGATCGAGGAGGCGGCCGACGAGGTCGAGCCGCTGCTCGAGGTCGCAGGACTCAGCGTCTCCTTCCCCGGCGAGCACGGCTGGGTGCGCCCGGTGCAGGACGTGTCGTTCCGGATCGCACCCGGTGAGATCGTCGGTGTGGTCGGCGAATCCGGCAGCGGCAAGAGCGTGACGATGATGGCGATCGCCCAGCTCGCCCCCGCCGGCGCCGCCGTGAGCGCGCAGCGCCTCCGCTTCGCGGGTGAGGAGCTCGCGGGCCTGTCAGGCGAACGCGCCGCCAAGAAGCTCGGCACCCGCGTCGGCGTCGTGTTCCAGGACTCGCTCACGGCGCTCAACCCTGCCCTCCGCGTCGGCACGCAGCTGGCCGAGGTGCCCCGCGTGCACCAGAAGGCGAGCCGGCACGACGCCGATGCCGCCGCGGTCGAGGCGCTCGCCGCGGTGTCGATCACCGACCCCGCCCGTCGTGCCAAGCAGTTCCCGCACGAGTTCTCCGGCGGCATGCGTCAGCGCGCGCTGATCGCGATGTCGCAGATCGGCAAGCCGCGGTTGATCATCGCCGACGAGCCCACCACGGCGCTCGACGTCACGGTGCAGCAGCGCGTGCTCGCCCTGCTCCGGCGCGAGTGCGAGGAGACGGGTGCCGCGGCCATCGTGGTCTCGCACGACATCGCCGTCCTCGCGGAGCTGTGCCAGCGCATCCTGGTGATGTACGGCGGACGCATCGTCGAAGACGTGGACGTGCGTCACCTCGCCCGACCCGAGCGGCTCGCGCACCCCTACACCCGCGCGCTGGCGGAGTCGCTGCCGGATCTCGACACCGACCGCACCGCGCCGCTCGCGACGATCCCCGGTGAGCCGCCGGATCTCTCGGTCCCGGTCGTCGGGTGCGCGTTCGCGCCCCGCTGCGCCTTCGCGACCGAGCTGTGCCGCACGGAGACCCCGCAGCTGGTCGCACACGGCGCCGGTCGTGTGGCGTGCTGGCACCCGCAGGATGTCGGCGTGCACGAGGACGAGTTCGAGAAGGCGGGTGCATGATGGCCGATCTCGTCATCGAGAATCTGGTGGTCACGTTCGGTCGAGGCCACCACGCGGTCAATGCGGTCGACGATGTGTCGCTGACCGTGCCGCACGGCACGACGGTCGGCCTGGTGGGCGAGTCCGGTTCGGGCAAGTCCACGGTGGCGCGCACGGTCGCCGGCCTCCAGAAGCCGACGTCGGGTCGCATCCTGCTGGATGGCAAGGACCTCGCGGTCGGACGCCGAGACCGCAGGGCACATGCGCGTGACGTGCAGATGATCTTCCAGGACCCGTATTCCTCGCTCAACCCGCGGATGTCCGTGGGGGAGACGCTGGATGAGGCTCTGGCCACGCACGGCGGCGGCAACGCACGGGCCCGCGCCGCCGGCGTCAAGGAACTGCTGGAGCTCGTGCGCCTCAAGCCCGGGGTCTCGGAGCTTCACCCCTCGAGTCTGTCCGGCGGCATGCGCCAGCGCGTCGCGATCGCACGGTGCCTCGCGGTCAAGCCGCGCCTCATCATTGCCGACGAGATCACCTCGGCGCTCGACGCGTCGGTGCAGGGTGCGGTGCTGAACCTGATGCGGGATCTGCAAAGGGAGCTCGAGCTCTCGGTGCTGTTCATCACGCACAACCTCGCCGCGGTCCGCTACATCGCCGACACCACCGCGGTGATGCGCAACGGGGAGATCGTGGAGCACGGCGATGCCGATGCGATCGTCTCGAACCCCGTGCACCCGTACACGCAGGCGCTGGTGGCGGCGATCCCGCGTATCCAGAACGCCGGCACGGACAGCCTCCTCCACTCGATCGGATCCTGAATGACCCTGCTCGACGACGCTCGCGGTCTGTTGCCCGAGCTCGTGGCCCTGCGCCGCGCCATCCACGCCGACCCCGAACTCGGCCTCGCACTGCCGCGCACCCAGCAGCGGGTCCTCGATGCCCTGGAGCCCTGGGAGCTGGAGACGCACTGCGGCACCGGGCTGAGCTCGGTCGCGGCGATCGTACGGGGGGCGCACCCCGGCCCCACCGTGCTGCTGCGGGCCGACATGGACGCTCTGCCGCTCACCGAGGACACCGGCCTGGACTATGCCGCGACCGGTGAGCGGATGCACGCCTGCGGGCACGACCTGCACGTCGCCGGGCTGGTCGGCGCCGCGCACCTGCTCGCCGCGCGGCGCGAGGAGCTGCACGGCGACGTGCTGCTGATGTTCCAACCCGCCGAGGAGATCGGCGACGGCGCTCGCCGCATGATCGACGAGGGACTGCTGGATCTCACCGGTTCTCGACCGGTCGCCGCCTTCGGCATCCACGTGGTGCCGGGGGAGTACGGGATCTTCTCCACAAGAGTCGGTGCACTGATGGCCGGGGCGATCGAGGTCGAGGTCACGATCACCGGCCAGGGCGGCCACGCTTCCGCTCCGCACCTCACACGCGACCCGGTTCCGGCCGTGGCCGAGCTCGTCACGGCGCTGCAGGCATTCGTGACGCGGCGCTTCGACGTGTTCGACCCCGTGGTTCTCAGCGTGACCCAGCTGCACGCCGGCGGTCCCGCGCGCAACATCATCTCCGACACCGCGACGTTGGTCGCCTCCGTGCGCGTGCTCTCGCACGAGAGCAGCGCCCGCGTGCAGGCCGAGCTCCCGGTGATCGCCAGGGAGATCGCTGCCGCACACGGCTGCACGGCCGAGGTCGACACGGCCGTGCTGTGCCCGCCCACCGTGAACGACGCGGAGGCGGTCGCCGCCGTGCGCGAGACCCTCACCGGGCTGTTCGGCGAGGACCGCGTGCGCGAGACGCCGAACCCGGTCATGGGTTCGGAGGACTTCTCCTACGTCCTCGAGCAGGTGCCCGGCGCATTCCTGTTCCTGCGGGCGACCCCGGCCGACGTCGACCTCGAGACCGCGGCGCCGAACCACTCGCCGCACGTGGTGTTCGACGACGCGGTGCTGGCGGATCAGGCCGTAGCCCTCGCCGCGTTCGCGCTGGAGCGGCTGCGGGACTGACGGCCTGATCCGCTGGATCCTCAGCGCTGCAGGAAGGCGCGGAGGTCGGCGTTCAGCTGCACCGTGACATCCGGGTCGCTGTACATCATGTGCCCCGCGGCATACCGGTGCGACTCCGTGCGCGCGCGGGGCAGATCCCAGTGCCGCAGCAGGTGGTCGGCGGCGCCCACGGTGGTCAGGGAGTCATACACCCCGGTGCCGATGAACAGCCGGCCGTGCGGCATCTGCTTCATCCACTGCGAGAGCCGGGCGGGGTACGGGTAGGTGTGGAACGGGGACGGACGCCCCATCGAGATGAATCCGGCGCTGCCCTCGTCCTCCCACTGCCAGTCGCGCCCGGCATCCTGGTCGACGATCCGATACGGCCGGTCGGACGAGGTGCCGAACACCTGCGACAGCAGCTGCGCGATCCCCGAGGCATAGCGCGGCGACAGGGCGACGTCCGAGGGATCCAGACCGAGTTCGCCGAACGAGCGGTCGGCGCTCGGCGCCTGGTACCGACTGTCGGTCACCCCGAGGGCGCGGCCGGGGAGGAGCCGTGTCCGGAAGTCCTGCTTGCTGATCCACAGGCGGGCGTCGATCAGCTCCTGGGCGGGGATGCCGATCATCGACGACAGCCGGGCGGCGACGGTCGCGAGTTCGGACGTCGAGAGCTGGTCGCCCTGCAGCATCGCGAGCACCAGCTCGGTGCGGGCGAAATGGAGCGCGGCGTCGATCGCACCGTCGACCGTGGCGTGCTCGCGCGACCCCACGCCGTGGAACCACGCGCTGGCCGCCTTGTAGGGCAGATTCGCGAGTGCCCCGACGATGTTGCCCGGACGGTCCAGCGTCTCCTGGATGTTGACGGCCTGGCCCAGCAGCGAGATGCCGCTCAGCGGCGCGGTGTCCATGCCGTGCGCCGAGGTCGCCAGGAACGCGGCGCGCTGCGTGCCGTAGCTCTCGCCGAGGAAGAACTTCGGCGCATCCCATCGTGCGTGCCGGTTCACCCACTCCGAGATCGCCACCGCGATGGCGTCGGCATCGCCTTCGACCGAGTGGAAGGCAGCGGCGTCGGCGCCGTCATCGATGGTCCCGAAGCCGGTGCCCGGAGCGTCGAGGAAGACGAGATCGGCGACGTCGAGGATCGTGGAGGGGCTCTCCTCGATGCCGTACGGCGGTGCTCCGTCGGTCACCGGGTCGCGGGGGATCCGGGCGCGCCACGGACCGATGCCGCTCAGGTGCAGGTACACCGAGGAGACGCCAGGGCCTCCGTTGGTCAGGAACAGCACCGGACGATCGGACGCGCCGTCCACGACGTAGCTGAACGCCGAGAGGGTGCCCTGTCGTCCGCCATCGGAACGCCGCAGCGGCAGTTCCTCCTGCCGCGCCGTGAATTCCACGGACCCTACGCGGCGCGTGACCTGACGCTCCTCGGTCAGTTCGTTCATCACGCCGGCCTCAGCGCGCGGTGGCGTCGCGGTAGAACGCGTCGAGGTCGCGCTTCATGTGCGTCACGGCCTGCTCGTCGACGAAGGTCATGTGCCCGGACTCGTAGAACGTGAAGCGGATGTTGTCGCGCAGCGCGGGGGCGAGGTACAGGTGAGCGACGTCGAGCTCCGGGCCGAAGAACGGCGTGGCGAGGTCGTAGTACCCGCCCATCACGTAGACCTTGAGGTTCGGGTTGCGGCGGACCGCGGCCGAGAGATCGAGCGAGACGTCGGGAACCAGCTGCGGCGCGTCGATGCCCGGCGCCTTGTGCCTCCAGTCCCAGGCGCGCGAGATCGGCATGTTGTACAGGTGCCGGTAGTGCAGCTCGGTGGTGTAGCCGATGTCGTCGACCAGGTGCGCGCGGTATGTCGACAGGTGGGCGCTGTTCACGCCGGCCGTGGCCGCGTCATCCGTGGCCGGGTCGTGCGATCCGTTGCCCCGCACGTACTGGTGCTCGGCCGTGAAGCGCGTGTCGAAGCGCCCGATCACCCGTCCTTCGTCGGCGAGGAGCGCGTAGCGGTACTGCTCCATGCCGATGCGGAAGTGGTTCTTCTTCAGAGTGTCCGCATCGATGCCGATCAGCGCGCTCATCTGCTCGGCGACCGCGTCCTCGACCTCCGCGGGAAGCAGGTCCCCGCGCAGCAGCGCCGCGGCGAACGGCCCCTGTGCGAACTCGCGGGCCTCGGCGAGGAAGGGCGCCAGCTCGCGGTGCGCGGTGCGCGCCTTGCCGTGGTACCAGGCTGTGGCGGCGAAGGACGGCAGCAGGTTGATGTATTCGCGGGGGCCGCCGATGTTGCTCTCGCCCCAGTTCAGCACGGTCGACAGCAGGACCACGCCGTTGAAGTCCAGTCCCTGGTTCTGCAGACGGTGCACGAGGGCAGCGGCGCGGGTCGTGCCGTAGGACTCGCCGAACAGGAAACGCGGGGCGTTCCAGTTGTTCGTGATGGTCAGCCAGCGCGTGATCGCCTTGGCGAAGGCGTCGACGTCCTGATCCACGCCCCAGACCTCGCCCGGCTTGGTCTCGCCGAGCAGACGTGAGTAGCCGGTGCCGGGCGCGTCGATGAAGACCAGATCCGATTCGGTCAGCAGCGTGTACGGGTTGTCGTCCGAGACATACGGGGCGGGGGGAGTGGCATGCGGGGTGTTCGTGGGGGTGCGCTTCGGGCCGAATCCGCCGATGTTGAGCCAGAGGCTCGCCGATCCGGGGCCGCCGTTGAACAGGAAGGTGACGGGGCGCTCCGGGGCGCCGTCTTCCCGGTCCGCGGTGTACGAGGTGTAGAACACGCTCGCCAGCGGCCGGTGCTCATCATCGCGCACGATGACGGTGCCGGCGCCCGCGGTGTAGTCGAGCGTGCGTCCTCCGGCCGTGAGCTGGTGGCGGCGGGAGGTGAACGTCTCGGAGGCGGGCTGGTCGGCAGGGGTCGGCTCGGTCACGGGGCTCCCTAGAGAATGAATGAGTGAATTGAATATATCTTAATCACTCGCTGGCGTGACGCCCGAGGAAGTTGTACACCTCGTTGTCGTCGACGCCGGGGAAGGCGCCACGGGGGAGCGGCGAGAACATGTGGGTGTGCACGCGGGCGCTCGGCCACGCCTTGCCGCTCCAGCGATCCGCGAGCTCGGTCGAAGGGCGACGGCAGCAGGACTCGTCAGGGCACGTCGACACGGCGCGGTCTCCGGTCTCGCGGCCACGCCACCAGCGGGCGTCGTCGAAGGGCACGCCGACCGTGACCGAGAACTCGCCGTCGCTCGAGGAGCCGGTCTGGGTGGAGCACCAGAACGTGCCGGAAGGGGTGTCCGTGTACTGGTGGTGCTCGGTCGTGCGGTTCTGCTGCGTGAACGCGCCGCGTGCCTGGAACTTCCGGCAGACGCGCTGCCCCTCCACCGCGCCGGTCACATCCATCGGCAACGGCAGATCGTCGTTCTCGTAGACCCTCGTGATCGCGCCGGTGGCGTCCACGCGCAGGAAGTGCAGCGACATGCCCAGGTGCTCGGTGAGCAGGTTCGTCATGCGCATGCCCGCTGCCTCGTGGGTCACCCCGAAGGCATCGCGGAAGTCCTCGACGGCGAGGTTGCGGTCCTTCTTGGCCTGCTGCAGGAATGCGACAGAGGCCGCCTCCGGCATCAGGCACGACGCCGCGAAATAGTTGATCTCCAGGCGCTGCTGCAGGAAGTCCGCGTAATCGGTCGGCGGCGTGTGTCCGAGCAGTCGGTGCGCCATGGCCTGCAGCGCCATCGAGCGCAGGCCATGCCCGCCGGGGATGGACGCGGGCGGCAGGTAGATGCGCCCGTTCTCCAGGTCGGTGACCGACCTGGTCGAGTGGGGGAGGTCGTTGACGTAGATGAGCTCGAAGCCGATCTTCTCGGCCATGATGCTCACGGTGCGGTGCGTGAGCGCCCCCTGCACATGCCCTGCGGTGCGCAGGTGCTTCTCGGCGAGCTTGTCGATGTCGCCCAGGTAGTTGTTCTGCGCCCGCATGCGCAGGCGCAGCTCGGTGTTCGCCCGGCGCGCCTCCTCCGGGGTCGCGATCGCCTCGCGCTCGCGTCGCTGCAGCTCATGGTGCAGACCGAGCAGCGACTCGATCGTCTCGTCGCTCATGCCCTTCGTCACGCGCACCGGGGCGACGCCGAGCTGGCGGAACACCGGGCTCTCCTGCGCGCGCTCCAGTTCGATCTCGAGGGCGGCGCGGCGGTTCGGCGGCTCACCCGAGATCAGGTCGGTGACCTCGGTGCTCGTCGCCTGGGCGATCGCCTGCAGCAGGGACAGCTTCGGCTCGCGCTTGCCGTTCTCGATCAGGCTGAGCTGGGATCCGGCGACGCCGACGAGCGCGCCGAGCTCGTCGAGCGTGTACCCGTTCGCGAGCCGGTGGTGTCGGATGCGGTGGCCGAGGGTCGTGAGGTGGATGCCGGAGGTCGCCATTCCTTGATCATAGCGAAAGAATCACGTTTCTTATCGCCCGATTTGGCCGAAAGAGTCGAACAAGGCAGAAGAAGATGGATGCAACGCCCCACTCATCAAAGGAGCTGTCATGGCCATCGCTGAAGTCTTCGCCCCTCGCACATCCCCCGTCGCCGCTGCGCGTACGTTCGGTGCTGCGCCGAGCTACGACACCCCCGCGATGGCCGAACTGGCCGCCTGGGTCGAAGAGATCCGCGCGCTCACCCAGCCGGACTCCGTGCACTGGGTCGACGGCTCCCGCGCCGAGAACGACTGGCTGCTGCGCGGCCTGGTCGACGAGGGAAAGCTCATCAAGCTCAACCCCGAATGGCGTCCCGGCTCCTACCTCGCCCGTTCGCACCCGAGTGATGTCGCCCGCACCGAAGGCCGCACCTACATCGCCTCCGAGCGCGAAGAAGACGCCGGCCCGACCAACAACTGGGCGGCTCCGGCGGAGATGCACGCCAAGATGACCGAGATCTTCGAGGGCTCGATGCGCGGACGCACGATGTACGTCGTGCCCTTCTCGATGGGCCCGGTCGGCGGTCCGCTCTCGCACATCGGCGTCCAGGTCACCGACAGCGCCTACGCGGTGGCCTCGATCGGCATCATGACGCGTGTGGGTGATGCCGTCACGCGCCGCATCGCCGAAGGCGCTCCGTGGGTCAAGACGGTCCACACGGTCGGCGCGCCGCTCGCGGAGGGCGAGCAGGATGTCGAGTGGCCCTGCAACGACGAGAAGTACATCGTGCACTTCCCCGAGACGCTCGAGGTCTACTCCTCCGGCTCCGGCTACGGCGGCAACGCGATCCTCGCCAAGAAGTGCTTCGCGCTGCGCATCGCCTCGGTGATCGCCCGCGATGAGGGATGGCTCGCCGAGCACATGCTGCTCATCCGTGTGATCGACCCGCAGGGCAAGGCCTACCACGTGGCCGCGGCATTCCCCTCGGCCTGCGGCAAGACGAACCTCGCGATGCTGCGCCCGACGATCCCCGGGTGGAAGGTCGAGACCCTCGGCGACGACATCGCCTGGATCCGTCCGGGCGAGGACGGCCGCATGTGGGCGATCAACCCCGAGGCCGGCTTCTTCGGTGTCGCCCCCGGCACCGGCGAGTCCACCAACGTCACCGCCGTCGAGACCCTGTGGGGCAACACGATCTTCACGAACGTGGCGCTCCGCCCCGACGGCGACGTGTGGTGGGAGGGCCTGACCGATCAGGCGCCCGCGCACCTGATCGACTGGGAGGGCAACGACTGGACGCCCGACTCCGGCCGTCCGGCCGCGCACCCGAACTCGCGCTTCACGGTGGCGGCGGCGCAGTGCCCGCAGATCTCCGAGGACTGGGAGCAGGCCGTGCCGCTCGACGTCATCCTCTTCGGCGGACGCCGTGCCAGCAACGTGCCGCTCGTCGTGGAGGCCACGGACTGGACCCACGGTGTCTTCCTCGGTTCGAACATCTCGTCCGAGCGCACGGCTGCGGCCGAGGGAACGCTCGGCGAGCTGCGCCGCGACCCGTTCGCCATGCTTCCGTTCTGCGGTTACAACATGGCGGACTACTTCGGTCACTGGCTGAAGGTCGGTCGGGGACTCCGGTTCGATCGTGCCCCTCGCATCTTCCAGGTGAACTGGTTCCGCCGGGGTGCTGACGGCCGGTTCCTGTGGCCCGGCTTCGGCGACAACTCGCGCGTCGTGGACTGGATCATCCGCCGCATCGCGGGCGACGTCCCTGCGGTCGACAGCCCGATCGGTCGCCTGCCGCGCCCGGAGGACCTCAACCTCGACGGCCTCGACATCCCCGCCGCTGACCTTGAGGAGCTCTTCCTCGTCGACGCGGAGGCCTGGAAGACCGAGGCCGATCTGACCGAGGAGTTCTACGACACCTTCGGCGACAAGGTGCCGGCCGCTCTGCGTGCCGAGCTCGCGTCGCTGCGCTACCGCCTCGACAAGGCGTAGCCCCAGACTGGCACCGGCTCGGGGGAGCCGGTGCCTCATACCCGCGAAGGCGGGATGTCAGAGACGAACCCATGGCTGAGTGGTCTCCGGCATCCCGCCTTCGCGTTGCCCGAAATCCGCGGAGCGTGCAGATCGCGACGATAGGGTCGGATGATCCGCGCGTCTGCGGTGCTGTCCGGGGGGAACGCGATGCGTCACGGTGCGACGAAGCAGGGTCTGATCGGCGGAGCGGTGCTCGCCGCGCTGTGGTTCGTCTGCGGCTGGGTGCCGCATCTCCTGTATCAGGCAGGCGGGAGCCTGGCGACTCTGGCACGGCTGGTGCCCTCGCCCATGACCCGTGGCGTGTTCGGAAACCCTGTGCTGTGGGCGGTGCTCGTGCAACTGCTGATGGCGGTCGTGCTCGTGGCCGGTTTCGCGGTGCTCGCCGCGCGGTTCTCCGCCGGCCGGGTCAGCTTCGTGGCCGGCTGGCTCACGGCCATCCTGGTCGCGTTCGCGATCGGCGCGGCCCTGGATCTCGGCAACGTCGTCACCGGAGTCGGCGACTTCGGGATCGGCGGCGCCATCAGCAGCATGGGGGCCGCCTCGGAGACGACCTGGTGGGCAGTGGTCGCGGGATGGATCCCGGCGCTCGTGTACGCGCGCTCCGGACCCGCATGGGACGCGGACGTGCCACCTGCGCGTCGCTCGGGCGCGACGACATCGAACCTCGTCGTGGCGCTGATCGCGGCGGTCGCGCTGATCCTCATCCCGGTCGCCTCCCAGGCCGGTGACGACGCGATGCAGGAGCAGCTGCGACAGGAGCAGGCGACGGCAGAGGGGGAGGCCGATCCGAGCGGAGCAGCGGCCCCCGATCCCTCCGCAGACGGGGAGCCGGTACCCACGGCCGGGCCCTCCGATGGCGCGACGGTCGACGGGGCGTGCACCGCGGAGGACACGACGATCATGACGCCGCCGCCGGACGGCGCGACCGGGCATCGGGGTCAGCTGCTGCAGCTCGTGAACGTCGCAGAGGAGCCGTGCATCCTGAACGGCTATCCGGATGTCGCGTACGGCGACCAGAACGGGCATCTGCTCGACGTGAGCGTCGAGCACGGCCGCTCCTTCATGGCGGAGGACCTCGGTCCCTCGTCGATCACCCTGCAGCCGGGGGATTCGGCCACAGCCGTGATCGGATGGGATGCGAACTCGGTCCAGGGGCAGCTCGCGGCGCGCAGCATCTGGGTCGCCGTGACTCCGGGGGAGGAACGGCTGTCCTGGCAGATGCCGCTGGATCTCATCCCCGGCGCGACCGTCCACGTGACGGCATGGCGGCCCGCGGTACCTCCCGCGGGGTGACGGCTCAGGCCAGGAGTTGATGACGGGCGAGATCGCGATACAGCGGCGTCGACTCCACGAGTTCCGCGTGCGTTCCCTGCCCGACCACGGCGCCGTCCTGCAGCACGATGATCAGGTCGCTGTCGACGACGGTCGACAGTCGGTGCGCGATCACCACGAGCGTGCGGTCGGTGGAGACCGCGTCGATCGCCTCGCGCATGCGCTGCTCGTTGACGCCGTCGAGCGATGAGGTCGACTCGTCCAGCAGCAGGATGGGGGCGTCCGTGAGCAGGGCGCGCGCGATCGCGAGCCGCTGGCGCTCTCCTCCCGAGAGCATCACGCCGTCCTCGCCGACAGGTGCCTCGAGTCCGAGCGTGCTGCGCTCCAGCACATCGCCCAGGTTCACGGCGCGCAGCACCTGTTCGCACTCGGCGTCGGAGGCGTCGGGGGCGGCGAGGCGCAGGTTGTCGGCCAGCGTGCCGGCGAGGGTCGGCGCATCCTGCTCGACGTAGCCGAACTGGGCGCGCAGCTCCTCGCGTGTGTAGGTGCGGGAGTCGTGGCCGTACAGACGGATCGAGCCGCCGGTCGGGTCGTAGAAGCGCTCCACGAGCGAGAGGATCGTGCTCTTGCCCGCCCCGCTCGGCCCGACCAGGGCGACGCGGGCACCGCGAGGCACCGCGAACGACACGCCGCGCAGCACCTCGTGCGAGATGACGGGGGCCGCGATGTCGGTGTCGGCACGCTCCAGATGCGCGTCGGCGAGTACCTCCTGCGCCTCCTTCGCTGCCGCGCGTCGTGCGACCACGACGTTCTCCGGGTAGCGGAAGTGCACGTCGCGGAACTCGAGAGCGGGCGACTGCGGGTCCGGCTCTTCGCGGGTCACCGCAGCAGCGATCTTCTCGTCGTCCTGCGTCTCGGTCGGCAGATCCAGGACCTCCTGGATGCGGCCGAGGGCGCCGAGTGCCTGATTCACCGAGGTGATGGCCCCGAAGGTCGAGGCCAGCGGCATCACCAGAAGGAACAGGAACATGATGAACGCGATCAGCGAGGCGATCGTGATGGTTCCGGCCGCGACGCGGAAGCCGCCGACACCCAGCACGACGAGCAGCGAGAGCTGCAGCGCGATCCCGGCGATCGGCACCACGAGGGAGGAGATCTTGGCGATGCGCACGCCGATGCCGTAGGCGTCGGATGCGAGCTGCGAGACGGCGACGGTCTCGCGCTCCGTCGCCCCGGAGGCGCGGATCGTGCGGATCGATCCCACGGCGCGCTCGACGCCGGATGCCAGCTCGCCGACCTTCTCCTGCTGCGCGGTCGAAGCCGTGCGGATGCGTCCGCTCAGCGCCACGACCACCACGACCGAGACGCCGATCACGACCACGATCAGCAGCAGCAGGACCGGGTCGATCACCAGCATCGCGATGAGGGCCCCGAGGAACAGCACGACGTTGCCCACGGCATCCGCGAGACCCTGAGTGAGGACCGCGTAGAGGAGCGTTGTGTCGGTGCCCACACGCGAGACGAGGTCGCCGGTGCGACGGGCATCGAACTCCGAGGTGGGCAGATGCAGGATGCGGGCGATGAGCTTGCGGCGGCTGGAGTACACGACGGCGGTGCCGGTGCGCTGCAGCAGGTAGTGCTGGAAGCCGGAGATGATCGACGACGCGATCACGAAGCCGACGAGGAGCCAGACCAGGATGCCGATGGTCTTCTCCGACTGCACGGCCTCGATGACCTGCCCCACCAGCAGCGGCTGCACGAGCGAGGTCGCCGCTCCCACGATGCTGAGCACGGCGACCACGACCAGCGTGCGCTTGTGCTCGAAGAGGAAGGGGAGGAGCTGGCGGAACGTGGCGCGCGGACCTTCGTGCTGCGCGCCGCGTCCGCGTCGGCGGGGAGTCGCCGTGCGGGACATGGAGGACCTCGTTCTGGAAAAGGGCGTAGTACGACCGTACTTCCTCTCCGTGCCCGCGGTGCCCATCCGCGTACGCCGCGACGGGGCGGAGAACGGGTGCGCCGAGCCCGCCGAACAGGGACGGTGGTCGATAGAATGACCGCACTGGGACACCGCGTGAACCCGCACGATCGGTGACCGACCGCCTTCGCCGATGGAGCCTCCGTGGTCACGATCGACCCCCGCCGTCTGCTCGTCCTGCGCGCCTTCGTGCTCTCCGACTCGGTCACCGCCACCGCGGCGGCCCTGCACCTCACCGCATCGGCCGTGTCGCAGCAGCTCTCGGCTCTCGAGCGCGAGGTCGGACAGGCGCTCGTGGTGCGCACCGGGCGCAAGCTCGCACTCACCCCGGCCGGACGGATCCTGGCCGAGCACGCCGAGGAGATCAACACCCGGTTGAAGATCGCCGAGGCCGAGCTCGCCGCCCATTCCGGCGGACTGCTGGGACAGTTGCGCATCGGCGCGTTCCCCACGGCGATCAGCTGGGTGGTGGCTCCGGCGATCGTCGAGCTGCGCCGCAACGCGCCGGGGATCGACGTCAAGGTGGTCGACGCCGAGGCGCACATGAGTCATCGCATGCTCATGCGCGGCGATATCGACGCCACCGTCAGCCTGGAGTACGAGTCCGACCCCGAGCGCGATTCGCCGGACGTGGTGAAGTTCCCGCTCTACATCGAGCGGTTCAAAGCGGCCGTGCCGCACAGCCATCCACTCGCGGGGTCCGACGGCGTGGAGTTGACGCAGCTCGTCGAGGACGGCTGGATCATGCCCTCTCCCGGTAACCCCTCGCGCACCATGGTGCTCCAGGCGTGCGCCGAGCTGGGGTTCCACCCGACGATCTCACACGTGTCAGACGACTACCGTGCGGCGGTCTCGCTCGTCGCCGCCGAGGCGGGCGTGTGCCTGGTGCCGGAGTCCGCCCTGTCGGCACGCGATGCGGAATGGGTGACGATCCTGCCGACGCAGGGGATCGCGCCGCTGCGCAAGGTCATCATGACCACACGGCGCGACAATCAGGGCCACCCGGTCGTGCGCGCGGGTCTCGACGCGATGCGGACCGTGCTCGCCGAGCCCGACTCGGAGATCCACGGTCCGCTCGCGCGTTCCGACACGTTCAGCGTGGAGTGACGGCCCCCACCGAGGGGGCGTTCTCGCGCAGGAAGGCGTCGACGTGCCGGTGGTACTCGACCGGCCGGTCGCGGCGCACGCAGTGGTGCGCGCCCTCGATCACGATGATGTCGAAGCCCGGCGCGACCGCGGTCAGGCGTTCGCGCGAGTGCTTGTCGACGATGACGTCTCCCGTGCCGGTGACCAGCAGCGCGGGCACGCCGGTCGGACCGACCGTGATCTGTCGTGCCGTCGGCGTCCAGATGCGGCGCTTCTCGTGCACCCGCTGCTCCATGTAGGCGATGTCGACCGCCTTCATGGCCTCGGCGAGTGGACGGAGCTCCTCCTCGGGCCAATGCGGCTTCTGCGCCCGCTGCATCTCGATGAGCTCGTCGACCGAGGCCGTGTCGGCGAAGTCGAAGGGATCCTTCTCCGTCTGCTCCACGCTGAGCCAGGGGTTCGGGCCTGCCTCGGGGACCCACCAGGGCGGGTCCTCCAGCACGACACCGGCCACCAGGTGCGGTGCATCCGCCGCGACGAACGCCGCGATGCGCGCCCCCATGGAGTGTCCGACGATCAGCGTGCGACGGCCGGTCTCCTCCAGGAGATCTTCCAGGATGTCGATCGCGTCCTGCACCATCACATCGGTCGACGGCACGCCCTCGTGCTCGGGGAGGCGTCCGGGGGAGCGGCCGTGCCCCCGCGCGTCGGGCGCGACGATGTGGAAGTCGTCCCCCCAGCGACGGATCGCGTCTCCATAGCAGGCGCCGGACTCGACGGCTCCGTGCAGGATCAGCACGACGGGCGCCTCTGCGGCATCCCGTCCGAACTCTCGGACGAACAGGTCAGTACCCACGTGTCCTCTTTCTGTCTCGTGCCGGGCCGGCTTCTGGCCGAACCACGGCGTCGTGGTCATTCGGTGAGTCATGGTCAAGATCGTCGCACGAGGGCGCACCCGCGCGCACGGGGGCGCCGTCATGAGTCGGGAGCTCGGCCTCCGGTGTCGCGTCGACGAGCGACTGCGTGTACGGATGCTGCGGCGAGCGGAAGATCTCGTCGGACGGACCCGTCTCCACGATCCGCCCGCGGTTCATCACGGCGACACGATCGCTGTAGAGGCGGATCACGGCGAGATCGTGGCTGACGTGCAGGAAGGAGATGCCCTGATCGCGCTGCAGGTCCGCGAGCAGATTGAGGATCTGCGCCCGTACCGAGACGTCGAGCGCCGAGGTGGGCTCATCCGCGATGATCAGGTCGGGTTTGAGCGCCAGGGCACGTGCGACGGCGACGCGCTGCAGCTGACCGCCGGACGCTTCGTGGGGGTAGCGCTCGAGGTAGTCCGCACCCAGCCCCACAGAAGCGAGCAGGTCGATCAGCTCCGCCGTCGACGTCGTCTCGCCGTGCGCGCGGAAGACGTTCTCGAGCGTCTGCCGCACGGTCTGCCGAGGGTTCAGGGAGGCGAGCGGATCCTGGAACACCATCGCGACGTTGCGCCGCAGCCCGCGGAGGCCTTTCGCGCTGAGGCGTGACACCTCGTACCCGTCGGTGACCACGGAGCCCGATGTCGGGCTGATCAGGCCGTTGGCCATCCGCGCCAGGGTCGACTTGCCCGAGCCGGATTCGCCCACCAGCCCCAGCGCCTCGCCGCGACCGACCTGCAGGGTGACGCCGTCGACCGCGAGCACGGTCTTCCTGTCGCGGCCGAACACGCCGCCCGTGCGGTAGCGCTTCGTGACGTCGGTCATCATGAGGATCGGATCGCTCATCGGGCGGCCTCCTGCAGTTCGGGGAGACGGTCGAGGTGGCAGGCAGCCCGGTGGACCGCTCCGGCGTCGTCCGACCCGCGCAGCGTCGGCAGGGGCAGCTCGGTCTCGCAGCGACCGCCGAGCTGTGCCGCGAACGCGCACCGCGGCGCGAAGGAGCATCCGGGCCCGGCGTCCCGGAGCGAGGTGGGCACTCCGGGGATCGCGCGCAGTCGTGCCCGCTCGCCCTCCGCGTCCAGCCGCGGCGTCGCCGCCCGCAGTCCGGCGGTGTACGGATGGGCGGGGTGCTCGAAGATGTCGCGCAGGCTCCCGTACTCGGCCTCACGGCCGGCGTACAGCACCAGCACATCGTCCGCCGCGCTCGCGACCACGCCGAAGTCGTGGCTGATCAGCAGCATCGCCATGCCGTACTCGTCCTGCAGGCTGCGCAGCAGCGCCAGGATCTGTGCCTGCACCGTGACGTCGAGCGCGGTGGTCGGCTCGTCGGCGATCAATAGCGCCGGACGATTGACGAGCGCCATCGCGATCACGGCACGCTGGCGCATGCCTCCGGAGAACTCGTGCGGGTAGCGGCGGGCGCTGTCGGCGGGATTCGGGATGCCGACGCGGTCCAGCATCTCCACGGCCCGCGCGAGGGCCGTGCGCCGCGAGACCGACGGGTCGTGCAGCCGCACCGCCTGCACGATCTGCGCGCCGATGCTGAGGTAGGGGCTCAGCGCCGAGAGCGAGTCCTGGAAGACCATCGCGACGTCCGCGCCGCGGATGCGTCGCAGCGTCTTCTCGTCGGCGGTGAGGATTTCGCGCCCGGCGACGCGGATGCTGCCGCGCGCGCTCGCCGCCGGAGGCAGCAGCCGCATGATCGAACGGCCGGTGATCGTCTTGCCCGAGCCGGATTCGCCCACCACGGCGAGGGTGCGTCCCTTCTCGACCGAGACCGCGAGGTCGCGCACGACGTCGACATCGGTGCCGGCGAGGGCGAAGGAGATGGACAGATCCTCGATCTGGAGCACGGGTTCAGGCACGGCGGATCCTCGGGTCGAGAAGCGGCATGAGCATGTCGGCCAGGAGATTGCCGATGATGATGAGAAAGGCCGAGAACAGCGTGACCCCGACGACCAGGCTGAGATCGGACTCGTTCACGCCCGCGAGCAGGAGATCGCCGAGGCCGTGCAGGCTGAACACCTTCTCGGCGATCACCGATCCGCCCAGGAGCGCGGCCACATCGAGGGCGAACATCGCCACGATCGGGATCATGACGCCGCGGACAGCGTGTGCGTTCACTCTTCGGGGCGAGGCGCCGCGCGCGGTCATCGCGACCAGATGGTCTGAGGACAGCTCACCCAGCAGCTGCGTGCGCGTCACCCTGATGTACCCGGCTGCGAGGATGATCGACAAGACCATCCACGGTCCGATCAGATGCCAGGCCCAGTCCAGCGGCGATTCCGACAGCGGCACGAACCCCGAGTAGGGGAGCACGTTCAGCATGAAGCCGAACACCTGCACGACCAGGAGGCCGACCAGGAACGTCGGGACGGCGAGACCGAACATCGCGAAGCCAGTGGAGAACTTGTCGATCACACCGCCCTTGCGGATGGCCGACACGGCGCCGAGGCCGATGCCCACCACGAGGCAGAGCACGGCGGCGCCGAAGGTCAGCGACAGAGTGACCGGGAGGCGCTCGACGATCAGCGTCGTGACATCGCTCTGGTTCGGGAACGAGTAGCCGAAGCACGGAGCGGCGCAGTGCACCTGCTGTGCGCCGGAGCCGTAGGTGCGGCCGACGAACAGACCCTTCACGAACTCGACGTACTGCCACAGCACGCCCTTGTCGGTCTGCATGTAGGCGCTGACCTTCGCGAGGGTGTCGGCGGGGCAGGGCTTGCCGCACATGGCGCGGGCGGGGTCGCGAGACGCGCCGAAGAACAGGGCGATCGTCACGAAGGCGATCGCGAGGAGCATGAACACCGCGGTGAACAGGCGGCGGGAGATGTAGCCGATCATGATGCGTCCTCCGTGCGCACATCGAGGACGTCGCGGAGCGCGTCGCCGGCGAGGGTGGCCCCGAACACGATGCAGAACACCACGGCGCCGGGGAAGACCATGTACCAGACGTCGGCGCCGCTGTAGATCCACGGGAGGGAGTCCGAGAGCAGCTTGCCGAGGTCGGGGACGTCGCCGCGCAGGCCGACGCCGAGGAACGAGAGACCGGCGACCATGCTGACGTTCGCGGGGAGTGACATCGCGAACAGCACGACGATCAGACCGAACAGGTGGGGGAGCATCTCGCGGCGGATGATCTGCCACGGGGGAGCGCCGGTGGAACGGGCAGCCTCCACGAACGCCCGGGCGTTCACGGCTCCGGCCTGCGCGCCGATGATCCGGGCGGGTACGGTCCAGCCGAAGAAGGCGAGCACGAACACGAGCACCAGCTCTCGGGGGAACTCGGGCGGGACGATCACCATCACGGCGATCACGAACATGAGACCGGGGAATCCGAACATGAAGTCGATCACGCGACCGGCGACGGCGTTGAGCCAGCCGCCGAAGTAGCCCATCGCGGTGCCGAGCGCGGCGGCGAAGATGATCGAGATGATGCTGGCGGCGAAGGCGATGAACAGCGAGGAGCGGATGCCGTAGACGATCTGCGCGAACAGGTCGATCCCGGTCACCGGTGCCACGCCGAGCCAGTGCTCCGCGCTCACTCCGCCGAACGCGCCGAGCGGACGGCCGCCGTTCGGGTCGAGCAGCTCGGTGTGGAACGAGTAGGGGTCCTGCCCCTCGAGGGCGACCAGTGCGGGGGCGAACAGGCCGGCCAGAAGCGGGATCGCGAGCATGACCAGGCCGATGACGGCCGAGCGCTTGCGGGTGAAGCGGCGGAGGACCGACGGGCGTCGGCCCTCCGCGCGCGTCTTCTCAATCGTCGACACAGGACTCACTCATCGATGCCGACGACCAGCTCGTTCGCGAACGGCGGGTAGGCGGGGATGAAGTAGTTCACGATGTTCGATCCGGCGAGAGCCTGGGTGCGCTGCACCAGGATCGGGACGATCGGAGCATCCTCCATGATCTGCTTGTCGATCGCGGCCCACATCTCGCCGGCCTTGTCGAGGTCGGGCTCCGAGATCGCGGCATCGATCGCGGCGTCGACGTCGGGGTTGGAGTAGTTCGAGGCGTTGCCGCCGCCGTTGCCGATCTCGCTGGATGCGAACAGCGGCTGGATCGTGCTCATGCCGCTCGGGAAGTCCGCGCCCCAGCCGCTCGTGGTGAGGTCGTAGCCGTCACCGCCGGACGAGATCAGTTCGTACCAGGTGTCGGAGTCCAGACCGTTGAGCTCGACCGTGATACCGGCCTTGGCGAGAGAGTTCTTGATGCTCAGCGCTTCCTTCTCCTCGATCGCGCTGGCATCGGCGGGGTAGGTCAGGCTCAGCGTGAGGTCGGTGACACCGGCCTCGGCGAGGAGCTTCTTGGCCTTGTCGACGTCGCCCTTGTCGCCGCCGTCGTAGAGGTTGAACTCCTCGTAGCCGGGCATGCCGGGGGTCATGATCGTGGAGCTGATCTCGCCGCCGAACTTGGGGCCGCCGTAGACGCTCTGCAGCTCGGCCTTGTTGAGGGCGAAGTTGAGCGCCTGGCGGACACGCACGTCTGCCAGCTCAGGGCTCTTCATGTTCAGCGCGATGTAGCGGAAGTATCCGGACGGTCCGTTGGCGAGGCGGTCGCTGATCGACGGGTCCGACTCGATGCGCTGGAACTGCGACGGCGAGATGAGCGCGTTGCTGATCGCGTCCTTGTCGTCGCCCTTGTCGTCGATCAGGCGCTGCACGATCGTGTCGTTGTTCAGGCCCATGTCGACGATGATCTTGTCGGGACCGGCGAGACGAACGTCGTCGGTCTTCTGGTCCCAGTGCGGGTTGCGCTCCAGAACGGCCTGCGACCCCTTGGTGTACTCGGTGACCATGTACGGACCGCTCGCGACCGGGTGCTCGCCGTAGGTCTCCGGCTCCGTGTCGGCCGCGGCGGGCACCGGGGCGAACGCGGGCATGCTGACGATCCACGGCCAGTTGCCGAACGGGCGGTTGAGGTGGAAGACGATGGTCTGGTCGTCGACCACTTCGATGGAGTCCAGCTCCTCGCCGTCGTAGGGGCCTTCGTAGTCCTCCGCGCCGACGAGCAGGGTCTTGTGGTACCCCAGGCCGCCCTGGAACATCGGGGCGAACGAGCGCTCGACGCCGTACTTGACGTCCTCCGCCGTGATCGGGGTCCCGTCGGAGAACAGCAGGTCGTCCTTCAGCGTGAAGGTCCAGGTCTGGCCGCCGTCGTCGGTGGTGCCGGTGTCGGTGGCGAGATCGGGGGTGAGGATCGTCTCCTTGTCGGGGAACGTCTGCCACGACGTCAGGCCGCGGTGCACCCAGCGCAGTCGGCTCGTGGGGACCATCTGCGCGTTCGCGGTCTCCCAGGACTCGTTGGCGCGACGGGAGAGGTAGTGCAGCGTGCCACCGGTGGGGACGGACTCCATCGCCGTCGCCGTGCCTTCGGACGTGGATTCCGTGGGGCCGGCGTTCGCATTGCAACCGGACACCACGAGGGCGACGACGAGAGCGAGCCCTCCGAACAACACTTTCCGTGATCGATTCACCATTGATCGCGCTTCCTGTGAGGCGGGTCCCCCATCGGGTCGGGGGCGAGAGTGGTCTCTCAGGAATGCAGTCTGTCGGCGCGTCTGCGACGGCGTCCATCGAGCAGTTCTGCACGTGAAGTTTAAGAAGAACTTAACGATTGCAGGCGTTCGCCGAGATGACTCGAGGCGGGCACCGCCTGTGCGACGTGGCTCGCGTCCAAGAATACTCGAACGGCCGCGGATCCGCCAGGAGAACTGATCAGTGGCGGCCGAATCTGCGGTGTGCGGCCTGCTTCGATACGCCCAGCGCACTGGCGATCGCCTGCCAGGAATATCCGGCGTTGCGGGCGCGGCGCACCTGCACCTCCTCGGCGCGGGCGACGTCGAGTCGGACTCCTGCGAGCCGGCTCAGCTCGGCGATCGGCTCGCCCTCCGGGTCGAGGGCGGATGCGGTGCGCATGTTCATGGTGACCTCCGTGTGTCAACATACATTGACGCGCGTGCGACGTCAACCTGTGTTGACTCGGTGTGCCGCCTCTCTGCTCCGATCGCAGTGCTGCACTCCGATCCGTGCATCTGCGTGCGTGTCTGCGACCGGAATCGTGTCCCGGGGTGGCTGCGCCAGACTGGACGGATGCTGTCCGCACCGAAACTCCGTGCCGGCGATCGTGTCGCCGTGCTGTCGCCCTCCTTCGCCGCGCCCGCTGTCGCGCCCGAGATCCACGAGCAGGCGCTGCGGCGGCTCGCCGATCTCACCGGACTCGTGCCGGTGGAGTACCCGACCACGCGTCTGCTCGACGCGAGTCCCGAGGCGCGCGCGGCCGATGTCAACGCGGCCTTCGCCGATCCGGGCATCCGCGCGATCCTCGCCACGATCGGGGGCGACGATCAGATCCTCGTGGTGCCGCACCTCGATCCGGCGCTCGCACTCGCCGACCCGAAGCCCTTCCTCGGTTACAGCGACAACACCCACATGCTGAACTGGCTCTGGGGCCTCGGGATCACAGGGTTCTACGGCGGCTCGACCGCCGTGCACCTCGGGCCCGGGCCCGGCATCGACGGCATCCATCTGCAGTCTCTGCGGGCCGCGCTGCTCGACGGCGGCGCGCTCGAGATCATCGATCCGGGAGAATCCGAGGACGTCGGGCGGCGATGGACCGATCCGCGGGCGCTGACCGAGAACGGCGACCGCACGCCCACCGAGCCCTGGACCTGGGCGGGCCCGGCACGACGGGTCACCGGGCGCACGTGGGGTGGCTGCCTGGAAGTGGTCGACGGCCTCGCGCTGGCCGACCTTCTGCCGGCGGTGGCGCAGCTGGAGGGCGGCGTCCTGCTGCTGGAGACCAGCGAGGAGCGACCGTCGGCGAGCTGGGTGCGGCGCTGGCTGCGCGGGCTCGGGGAACGGGGTGTGCTCGGCGCGGTCGACGGGGTGATGATGGCCCGTCCGCCGGTCAGTGACTTCGAGTTCCTGCCCGCCGACGCCGAGGCGACGGCGCTGCGTGCTGCCCAGCGGGATGCGGTGATCGAGGTCGTCGCCCACTACAACCCGGAAGCCGTGGTCTGCGTCGGCGTCCCCTTCGGTCACACGCGCCCGCAGTGGATCCTGCCCTATGGCGGCGACGTGGTCCTCGACGGCGTCACACGCACCATCACCGCCGACTACTGAATCCCGTCAGGCGCACCCTCTAGGGTGGGCCGATGCCGGGAAAGAAATGGGTCCTGTTCGACATCGGCGGCGTGCTGGAGCTCGTCGACGACGACGCGTGGCAGGAGGAGTGGTGGCAGCGCTGGTGCGCGGTCAGCGGACTCGAGCGCGAGACCTTCGATGCGCGCGTCGAGGCCGCCGAGCTCCCCGCGATCGACCTCACGGTCGGCACGGAGGCCGCGTTCTGGAATGGGCTCGCTGCCGCGATCGGTCTCGACAAGGCGCAGCGCACGGCCATGCGCGCGGACTTCTGGGACGCGTACTGCGGCACGGGCAACACCGAGCTGATCGAATACGCCCGTGCCCTGCGCCCGCGGGCCGGCACCGCCATCCTCTCGAACTCCGCCGACGGTGCGCGCGAGGAGGAGGAGCGTCGTTTCGGCTTCTCCGCGATGTTCGACCCGATCTGCTACAGCCACGAGCAGGGCGTGAACAAACCCGATCCGCAGGCCTATCTGCGCGCGCTGCAGCGACTGGGTGCCGATCCCGCCGACGTGCTGTTCATCGATGACCATCAGAGCGCGGTCGACGGCGCACACGCCGTCGGCATCCGTGCGATCCTGCACCGCGACAATGCGACGACGATCGCGGCCATCGAGGAGTTCCTCAGGGGCTGATAGGGCCCCTCCGATCGCGAGAAGGCACCCTCATCCGAAGACGAGGGTGCCTTTTTGTGACCGGAAGCCGGAGGGTCTACTCCTCGGTGTCGCCGAGCAGCAGACCGGCCACGAGCTCCGCGTGCGGGGCGAGCAGGTTCTCGAGCTCGAGGACCACGAGGCGGTTGTTCCCGGCGCGCGTCGCGGGGGCAGGCACGAACAGGGTGCGCTGCGGGCCGTTGCGCCAGTACCGCCCCAGGAAGAAGCCGTTCACGAACGCATAGCCCTTGCTCCACGCCGTGGTATCGAGGAACAGGTCGCTCGGCGCGTCGAGAGGGATGTCTCCGATCCAGGCGCTCGGTCCCGATCCCGCCTCTGCCGCATCCGTCCGGGCGGCGAGGGTGCGGGCGATCTCCGCGACGTCGAGCGGTGTCGAGTGCCAGCCCGTGAGCAGGATGCCGTCCAGAGTCGGGGTGCCGAGCAGCCCCTTCTCCTCGCCGAGTCGATGGTCGTAGTTCACGCGGCCCTGATCCTCGACCAGGATGCTGAGGGTGCGGCCGGCCGGGATCCGCAGCGTGCGGTCGTGGCGCGTGCGCGAGAGCGTGCCGATCGGCTGTCCGTCGACCTGCACCCAGGCGAGGTCGCGCACCTCCTCGAGCGACAGCAGTCCTGGTCCCTCGGTCGGCGGCAGCGCGACGTCATACCGGGCGAGCGCGCTGAGGTGGGCGAGCGCATCGAACGTGCGGGGTGTCTCGGTCGCGGCATCCGCAGCGGGGGCATCCGTCCACGCACCCACCGGGGTCAGCGGAACGGTCAGCGTCGGCGACGGGCTCGCCGCGGTCGGCAGCTCTTCCGGCACCGGGGCGTACTTGGCGATCACGTCGCGGAAAGCGAAGAACTTCGCGGTGGGGTTGCCCGCCTCATCCAGAGGGGCGTCGTAGTCATAGGAGGTGACGATGGGGAGGTAGCGGCCCTTGTGGTTGGCCCCGTTCGTGAGACCGAAGTTCGTGCCTCCGTGGAACATGTAGATGTTCACCGAGGCGCCCGCCGACAGCATCGCGTCGAGGTCGGCCGCCGCGGCATCCACCTCGGTCGTGTGGTGCACGCCGCCCCACCAGTCGAACCAGCCGTCCCAGAACTCGGAGCACATGAGCGGACCGGTGGGCTGGTGGGCGCGCAGCGTCGCCAGGCGTTCCGTCGTGCGGGAGCCGAAGGAGCCGGTCTTGTGCAGTGCGGGCAGGCTGCCGTCCTCGAGCATCTGGTCGACCGGCTGGTCGACGGTGGTGAGCGGGACCGTGATCCCGGCGTCCTTCGTGAGAGTCACCAGCGCTTCGAGGTAGGCCTTGTCGGAGCCGTAGGCGCCGTACTCGTTCTCGATCTGGACGAGCACCACGGGGCCGCCGCGGTCGACCTGACGCGGAGCGACGATCTCGTACACGCGGCGCAGATAGGCGCTGATGTCGACCAGGAACTCCGGGTCGGAGGAGCGCAGCGAGCGCTCGCCGGCGGTGAGCCAGTTCGGGAGCCCGCCGTTGTGCCATTCGGCGCAGATGTAGGGGCCGGGACGCACGATCGCGTCCAGGCCTTCCGCGTGCACCAGATCGAGGAAGCGACCGAGGTCGTTCCACCCGGTCGCATCCCACTCGCCGCGGCGGGGCTCATGGGCGTTCCAGGCGACGTAGGTCTCGATCGTGTTCAGCCCCATCAGGCGTGCCTTGCGGATGCGATCCTGCCACTGGTCCGGGTGCACGCGGAAGTAGTGGAGGGCGCCGGAGATCACCTGGTGCGGCTGTCCGTCGCGGAGGAAGTCGGTGTCGCCGATGGAGAACGAGGTCACAGTCGAAGTGCTTTCCGTGAAGGGAGTGGTCGTGCCGGACGTTAAGGGCCGGGCGGGATCGCACCCGCCCGGCCCGCACGTGATTACTTGTTGACGGCGAAGCCCTGGGCGTTGCCGTACTCGACCAGCGCGTCCTGCCAGGCGGTGAGGCCTTCGTTCAGGTCGGTGCCGTTCTGGTACGACTGGCCCACGGTGTCACCGAAGATGCTGTTGCCGTAGACCTGGTAGGGCAGGTAGCTCCAGCCTTCGACCACGTCGCCGGCAGCGGCTGCGAGGACCTCGTTGATCTTCTGGCCACCGAAGTACTCGGGGGCGTCGGCGAGGAAGTCATCGCTCGCGAGCTCGGCGGTGGTGGACGGGAATCCGCCGCTCTCGAGGAACAGCGAGATGCTGTCCTCGGAGTTGTTCAGCCACCACAGGAATCCGGCGGAGAGCTCCGGGTTCTTGCTCTGCGTGGTCACGGCCTGGCCGCCGCCGCCGTTCTCGGCGCTCGCGGGAGAGCCGTCGTAGGTCGGCATCGGCGCGACGCGCCAGTCACCCGCGCCGTCGGGGGCACCGGAGATCAGGTTGCCGGGCATCCAGGCGCCGATCACGAGGGTCGCGATGCTGCCGTCGCCGAGGGCGCGGAACCACTCGTCGCTCCAGCTGCTGACCGGTGCGACCAGGTCCTCCTCGACGAGGCGGTTCCAGTTCTCGGTCCACTTCTTCGAGCCCTCGTCCTGCAGGTCGATCGTGACATCGGTGCCGGAGGTGCTGAACGGCTTGCCGCCGGCCTGCCAGATCATCGAGGTCGCGAATCCGGCGTCGCCGGTGTCGTTCGTGATGTAGGCGGAGGGGTTCGCGGCGTGGATGGCCTTGGCGGCCTCGTAGTACTCGTCCCACGTGGTCGGCACGTCGAGCCCTGCGGCGTCGAAGACGGCCTTGTTGTAGAACAGCGCCATGGGGCCCGAGTCCTGGGGGAGGCCGTAGATCGCGTCACCGTCGGTGACGGAGTTCCACGTCGAGGCCGTGTAGTCGTCCTCGAAGTCCGAGAAGCCGTACTGGGAGAGGTCGACGAACGCGTCGGTCAGCGCGAACTGCGGGAACGCGTAGTACTCGATCTGCACGACGTCGGGAGCGCCCGAGCCGGCCTTGATCGCGTTCTGCAGCTTGGTGTACTCGTCGTTGTTGGTACCGGCGTTGACGACGTTGACCTTGACGTTCGGGTATTCCTTCATGAACGCCTCGGCCTGTGCCTCGGCGGAGGGGGTCCACGACCAGTACGTGATTTCGCCGCCCTTCTCGAGTGCGGCCTCGACCGAGTCGAACGAACCGGTGCCGGCGCCCGTGCTGCCACCGTCGTCGGTGGTGCCGGTGCTGCATCCGGCCAGCGCGAGGGCCGCGACGGTTCCGGCTGCGAGCACCGTCAGGGTGCGGCGCGCAGCGGGGTGAGGAAGGTGCTTCATTGCTGTGTCCTTTCGGGGGTGCGGTCCAGCATCGGACCGACGGGGTGGAACGGGGGCGACTACTGCTTGACGCTTCCCGCGGTGAGACCTGACTGCCAGAACCGCTGGAGCAGCAGGAAGGCGATGACGATCGGGATGATCGTGAGCAGGGAGCCCATGATCACGAGGTTGTAGATCGGCTGCGAGCCGGCGCCGATGGCCTGCGAGCTCCACTGGTTCAGGCCGACGGTCAGCGGGTACCACGCCGGATCGGAGAGCATGATGAGCGGCAGGAAGTAGTTGTTCCAGGTGGCGACCACGGTGAAGAGTGCGACCGTCACGATGCCCGGGGCCAGCAGGCGCATCGAGATCGTGAAGAACGTGCGGAACTCTCCCGCGCCGTCGATGCGCGCGGCCTCCAGCAGCTCGGTGGGCACCGACTCGGTGGCGAACACCCAGATCAGGTACAGACCGAACGGGCTGATCAGCGACGGGATGATGACCGCCCAGGGAGTGTTCGTGAGCCCGAGCTCGCTGAACAGCAGGAAGGTGGGGACCGCCAGTGCGGTTCCGGGGACGGCGACGGCGCCCAGCACGATCGCGAACACCGCAGGGCGACCGGGGAAGCGGTACTTCGCCAATCCGTAGCCGGCCATGGTCGCCAGCAGCGTCGCACCGCCGGCGCCGACCACCACGTACAGCAGGGTGTTGCCGAGCCAGCGCAGGAAGATGCCGTCCCGGTAGGCGAAGGTCGCGGCGAGATTGTCGAAGAATGCGAAGTCGTCGGCGAACCACAGACCGAACGAGCTGAACAGCCCGGATTGCGTCTTGGTCGAGCTGAACAGCAGCCAGACCAGCGGCACCAGCGTGTAGAGCGCGTAGACGACCATGACGATCAGCAGCGTCTTGGACGACCGCGGGTTCATCGGGTCGTTGCGGCGGCGTGAGGGGCGGGCAAGGGGGAGTGCCATCTCAGCGCACCTCCGACTTCGAGCCGCGCAGTTGCACGACGTAGGCGATCACGGCCGTGATGACGCCCATGATGATGGCGATCGTCGCGGCGTAGTTGAACTGCTGTCCCGCGAACGAGAGGTTGTAGGCGTACATGTTGGGGGTGAAGTACGTCGTGATCACGTTCGGCGCGAGCGGACGCAGGATGTTGGGCTCGTTGAAGAGCTGGAAGCTGCCGATGATCGAGAAGATCGTGGCGATCACGAGAGCGCCGCGCACCGAGGGGATCTTGATCGAGAAGATCGTGCGCCATGCGCCGGCGCCGTCGAGGGATGCGGCTTCGTACATGTCGGTGGGGATCGTCTTGAGCGAGGAGTAGAAGATCAGCATGTTGTAGCCGACGAACTGCCAGGTGACGATGTTGCCGATCGAGACCAGGATCCATTCCCTCGCGAACGGCGTGATGAGGTCACTGCCGAGGAAGTCGTTGATGTTCGACGTGAGCCCGAACTGGTCGCCGTAGATGTAGCCCCACATCAGCACGGCCACGACGGCCGGCACCGCGTACGGCAGGAAGATCAGGATGCGGAAGAACGAGGCGCCGCGCAGTCGGGCGCTGTCGAGGGCGAGTGCCGCGCCGAGCGCGAGGGCGAGCATGATCGGGACCTGGACGACCAGGAAGAGGATCACGCGGCCGAACGCCTCCCAGAACTGCGAGTCGCCGAGGGCGCGGACGTAGTTGTCGAAGCCGACGAACGAGGTGCCGCCGATGAGCTTCTCCTGGAAGAAGCTGAGGTACAGCGCGTAGGCGAGCGGCGTCAGGAACACCAGGGCGAACACGACCATGAACGGGCCGACGAAGGCCCATCCTCTCCAGTCGCGCTTCTCGCGGCGGCGGATGCCGGCGGTGCCGGGGGCCGCAATGATTTCAGTCGTCATCGACGAGACCTTCTCCAAGTCCAGGCGCTCACTGCGCCGTGTGTCTACGTCAACATATGTGATCCACTGCTAGTGTGTCAACGTCAACACATGAATGGATGATGACCCGTGACCTTGGAACCTTCGACAGAGCAGTCGCAGCGCCGCAGAGAGCCTTCGATGGAGGACGTCGCCCGCGAGGCCGGGGTGTCCGGCCAGACCGTGTCCCGCGTCGTGAATGCGCGCGGCTACGTCGGTGCCGCGACCAGGGAGCGGGTCGAGGAGGCCATGCATCGCCTCGGCTACCGCCCGAACAGCGCGGCCAGGGCGCTGCGATCCGGCCGGTTCCGCACGTTCGGCGTCGTGATGTTCTCGTTCAGCTCCTACGGCAACCAGCGCACGCTCGACGCGATCGCCGTGCGCGCGGCGCAACTCGGATACGCCCTCACCCTCATCCCCGTGGAATCCAGTGCCAAGGACACCGTCGTGGGTGCTTTCCGCCGGCTCGAGGAGCATGCCGTCGACGGCATCATCATCGTGATCGAGGCGCATCAGCTCGACGAGGCCGACATCGAGATCCCCAGCGGGCTCCCCGTCGTGTTCGTGGACTCGAACCGCACGGCGGAGCATCCCTTCGTCGACACGGATCAGGCGCAGGGCGCACGGTTGGCGACCGAGCATCTGCTCGACCTCGGTCACGAGACCGTGTGGCACGTGACCGGGCCGGCGCAGTCGTACTCCGCCGAGCGGCGCCGGGAGGCCTGGCAGTCGACACTGGAGGCGGCAGGACGACGTGTGCCCGAACCCCTGCAGGGGGACTGGAGTGCCGCCTCCGGGTACGAGGCCGGCGTGACGCTGCGTGAGATCGACGGAGTGACCGCGGTCTTCGCCGCCAACGACCAGATGGCGATCGGCGTGCTGCGCGCGTTCCGCGAGGTCGGGCGCGCGGTTCCGGACGACGTCAGCATCGTCGGCTTCGACGGGCTGCCCGATGCGGCGCAGCTCTGGCCGCCGCTCACGACGGTGCAGCAGCACCCCGAGCGTGTCGGCGCCTTCGCCGTGGATGCGCTCGTCGCCGAGCTCGACCAGGGGGAGCGGCTGCAGACCCCGCTCGTGGGCACCGAGCTCATCGTGCGGGAGAGCACAGCGCCGCCGCGGCAGCGCTGAGTCGGATCGCTCGGCTCTGCGCTGAGTCGGCGCGCTCCGGAGGAGAACTCCCCGTACGGAGGAGGACCGGAGCGGAATTCTCCTCCCGAGGCACGGAACTCCGCCCGGATCAGGCGCCGGTGGCGCCGAGTCGTGCCGACAGCTCCCGGGCAGCGCGTGAGACGAACACGCCCAGAGCATCCAGCCGGTGTCCGATGCGCGCCTTGGGGGCGCTGACGTTCACGGCGGCGACGATGCGCCCCGTGAAGTCCGTGATCGGCGCCGACGCGGCGACGACGCCGAACTCGAGTTCCTCGTCGGAGAGCGCGTATCCCTGTTCGCGGATACGCGCGAGCTCGGTCAGGAGGCTGGCGAGGTCGGTCACGGGGGCGTTGCCGGGAGGCGGGGCGTCGAGGACGGGGAACACCGAGGGGTCCGCCTGGTCGAATCGCCCGACCAGTGGCTGATCCTGGCCGTGGTCCTCGTACCAGCGCGCGAGCGACTCCTCGTCCCAGTCGCTCAGCAGTGCGCGACCGGAGGGGGTGCGCCAGGCGGCCGTGGTGGTTCCCGCCCAGCCCGTCGTCCGCACGTCGTGCGGGCTGAGCTCGCTCAACAGGGTGAGCACGTTGCCGCCGCGCAGCACGCACAGGTGGCTGGTCTCCCTCGTCGACTGCACCAGTCGGCGCAGGATGCTGCGTGAGGCGTGCACGAGGGTCGTGCTGGCCGTGTGCGCCGCGAGTGCGTACAGCCGCGGTCCCAGCAGGTAGCGGAGGGTGTCGTCGTCGCGCTCGACCAGGCCGCTCTCGGCGAGCGTCGCCAGGGTGCGTGAGACCACCGCCTTGTCGCGGCCGGTGGACTGTGCGACCTGGGAGACGCCGAGCCCTCCCGATCTCAGCGCCTCATCGGTGCCGAGCAGCTCGAGGATCTCGATGTCGCGCCCCAGGCCGGAGGAGTTCCGGCGGGGAGCGGAGGGCGTCGTGGCGGTGTTCACGGGGCGAGTCTAACCTGATCCGTTGCCATAGTCACAACACTCTTTGACGAAATGGTTACACCGGCTACGGTGAATGACATCCCGGTACCGGCCTCAACGACGAGACAGGAGCCCTCTTGACCGGATTCAACTGGGAAGACCTCATGGCCTTCCTCACACGTCGCGCAGACGACATCCTCGAGCTGACCCGCGATCATCTCGTCGTCGTGCTCATCTCCATCGCGCTGGCCTCGGCCATCGGGATCGGGCTGGGCATCCTCGTCCGCAATCGACGCATCGCCCGCACGACGGTGTTGACCGCAGCCGCCGTCGCGATCACGATCCCGTCGCTCGCGCTCCTCGCCCTGCTCAGCCCGATCCTCGGTCTCGGCTGGCTGCCCACCGTGGTCGCGCTCGTCTTCTACTCCCTGCTCCCTGTCGTACGCAACACGGTCGTCGGTCTCCGCGAGGTGCCGGTCTCGGTCCTGGAATCCGCACGCGGGATGGGCCTCGGCCCCGCGCGGGTGCTCTTCACCGTGCAGCTGCCGATCGCCTGGCCGGTGATCATGACCGGCATCCGCGTCGCCGCCCAGCTCACGGTCGGCATCGCGGCGATCGCCGCCTACGTCGCGGGCCCAGGACTCGGCGAGTACATCTTCAAGGGGCTGTCTTCCCTGGGCTCCAAGAACGCCCTCAACTACGCGCTCACCGGCACCGTCGCCGTGATCATCCTCGCGCTCGTCCTCGACGGCATCCTCGTGCTCATCGCCCGTCTCACCACCTCAAGGGGTCTCCGTGCCTGACATCACCACGAACACCGGCGTTCTCACCTCCCTCGCCTCGCAGCAGGGCGGCGTCGACATCGTCCTCGACCGCATCACAAAGCAGTACCCGGGGCAGTCGACTCCCGCCGTCGAGGACTTCTCGATGCGCATCGAGCCCGGCGAGCTGGTCATGTTCGTCGGCCCCAGCGGCTGCGGCAAGACCACCACCATGAAGATGATCAACCGCATCATCGAGCCGTCCTCCGGGTCCATCCGCATCAACGGCGACGACGTCCTGTCACTCGACGGCAACGAGCTGCGCCGGCACATCGGCTATGTGATCCAGCAGATCGGGTTGTTCCCGCACTTCACGATCGCGGAGAACATCGCCGTCGTCCCGAAGCTGCTCGGCTGGTCGAAGGCACGCACGGCGGCACGCGTCGAGGAGCTGCTGAACACGGTGCAGCTCGACCCGGGCATCTTCGCCGACCGCTACCCCCGCCAGCTCTCCGGCGGTCAGCAGCAGCGCGTGGGCGTCGCCAGAGCGCTCGCGGCGGATCCGCCCGTGATGCTGATGGACGAGCCTTTCGGTGCGACCGACCCGATCACGCGCGAGAAGCTGCAGGCGGAGTTCCTCCGGCTGCAGGCCGACATCGGCAAGACGATCATCTTCGTCACGCACGACTTCGAAGAGGCGATCCGGATGGGCGATCGGATCGCGGTGCTGAGCGAGCGCAGCCGGATCGAGCAGTTCGACACCCCGGCACGCATCCTCGCGAACCCGGCCAACGAATACGTACGCTCGTTCATCGGCGAAGGGGCGGCGCTCAAGCGACTCGCGCTCATCCCGGTGAGCGGGGCGACGGTCGGCTCACCGGACTCCGCTGCTCCCGCGGCCACGATCGACGAGGAGACCTCGCTGCGCGAGGCTCTCGACCTCCTGGTGCTCACCGGTGCCCCGCGCATCAACGTGACGCGTGGGGGCGCCATCGTCGGATCGATCGATCAGGCGGCGATCTCCGCCGCGCTCGGGGCCACCGCACCCGCACGCCGCGCGGAGGGCGAGTGACCATGCAGGCGCCCGACATCGTGCCCTCCGCGACGACGGTCCTGCAGACGCAGCCCGCGGAGCGACGAGGCATGCCCGTGCTGCTGCGGCGCATGATGCCGCTGATCGTCGTCGCGGCGGTGCTGCTGATCACGTTCGTCTGGATCTCGACACTCGAGCTCGACTCGATCGAGAAGCGCACGCTCAACGCCGACTACATCACGGCGCGCATCGGCGAGCACCTGATCCTGTCGATCACGGCATCGATCCTGGTGGCGGT
Organism: Microbacterium saperdae; assembly: GCF_006716345.1. NCBI lineage: Bacteria > Bacillati > Actinomycetota > Actinomycetes > Micrococcales > Microbacteriaceae > Microbacterium > Microbacterium saperdae. The sequence goes on along the minus strand of NZ_VFOX01000001.1, from coordinate 2,624,177 downwards.
GCTGGCGATCCCCGCCGGCATCGCGGTCAGCCGTTCGTCGTCGCGTGTCTTCCGCGGGATCGTGATCGGCATCGCGAACATCGGTCAGGCGACACCGGCCATCGGCGTCGTGATCCTCCTCGCGATCGTGTGGCAGACCGGCTTCACGACGGCGCTCGTCGCGCTCGTGATCTACTCTTTCCTCCCCGTGCTGCAGAACACGATCGCGGGCCTCGCACAGGTCGACCCGAACATCCGGGAATCGGCGCGGGGCATGGGGATGACTTCCGGCCAGGTGCTGCGCAGAGTCGAACTGCCTCTCGCTTCGCCCGTGATCCTCGCCGGACTCCGCACCGCTCTCGTGTTCGCGGTCGGAGTGGCGACCGTGGCGACCTTCATCAACGCGGGCGGCCTCGGCGACATGATCATCAACGGTCTGAAGCTGCAGCGCTATCCGGTCCTCATCGTCGGCGCGGTCCTGGTCGCCGCGATCGCCGTGCTCATCGACTGGGCGGCCAGCGTCGTGGAAGACATCGTCCGCCCCAAAGGCCTCTGAATCATCGATCCTCGTATTCCCTCCCGAAAGGAACCTGCAATGACATCGCGCACCATCGCAACAGCAACATTCGCGGCACTTGCCGCCGGAGCACTCCTCCTCAGCGGCTGCACCTCCGGCGGTGCCGGCGGCGCAGGGGCGAAGGGCGACGAGCTCGAAGGTCTCACCGGTGAGATCGGCTCGAAGGACTTCTCCGAGCAGTACATCCTCGCGTACATGACCGCTGAGATCCTCAACGCCCACGGCGCCGACGTCGAGGCGAACACCAAACTCGTCGGCTCGGCGAACGTGCGCCAGGCACTGGAGAACGACCAGTTCCTGGGCTACTGGGAGTACACCGGCACGTCGTGGATCACCTACAACGGCAACACGACGCCGGTGCAGGGCGCCGAGGCGCAGTTCGACGCCGTGAAGGAGGCGGACGCCGAGAGCGGCATCGCGTGGCTCGATCCCGCACCGTTCAACAACACGTATGCGTTCGCCATCCGGCAGAGCGAGGCCGACGAGCTCGGTGTGAAGACGCTCAGCGATGTCGCCAAGCTCCCCAGCGCCGACCAGACGTTCTGCATCGAGAGCGAGTTCTCGACGCGTGACGACGGCTGGCCGGGACTGTCCGCGGCGTACGGATTCGATGCCCCCGCCGCCAACGTGACGATGCTCGACACCGGCGTGATCTACACCGCGACCCAGAAGGGCGACGATTGCAACTTCGGCGAGGTGTTCCAGACCGACGGCCGCATTCCGGCCCTCGACCTGGTGGTGATGGAGGACGACAAGGAGTTCTTCCCGAGCTACCAGGGCGGCTTCACCCTCAAGCAGAGCACGCTCGACGAGCACCCGGCGATCGCCGACGTCCTGGCCGAGCTCAGCCCGTTGCTCACCACCGAGGTCATGCAGACGCTCAACGCCCGTGTGGACGTGGACGGCGAGGACCCGGAAGACGTCGCGATCGAGTGGCTCGAGGATCAGGGGCTCATCTGATGACCGCCGCTGTGCAGCTCGGCGAGAGCTTCATCGGGGAGGGCGTCAACGCCGCGCACATCAACACCGTGCTCGGTCACCGTGACGGACCGGCAGGGACGGCATGGGCCACGGCCCTCGCCAGTCCCAGCCAGGGTCACGTGCCGTTCGTCGCGGTGCTGCGCCCGTCGCTGCCGGTCAAGCCCCTGACGCTGTTCGTCACGAAGGCGGCCCCCGCGGGCGACGACCACGGTCTCCTCATATGGGGACCCGCCCAGGCGGGCGTCGCCGCCGGAGTCGCGGATGCCGTCGCGGACGGGGTCATCCCGCGTGAGGCTGCCGACACCCACGCCGTGATCGCCGCGGTGTGGGTCAATCCGGCCGCGGACGACGCCGAGACGGTCTACCGCAACAACCGTGAGGCGACCCGTACAGCGCTCGCGAACGGGGCGGCGTCTCTTCCCGACCTCGACGAGGTGCTCGCCGCCCGCGATCACCCCACCAACCCCTTCTTCACCCCCCTCTCCACCACGAAGGACACGTAAGACCCATGAGTTCCTCCACGCCTCCGCTCACCGAGGCCCTCCCCACTGTCGGGTTCATCGGACTCGGCAACATGGGATCCGGTATGACGCGCAACCTGCAGGCCGCAGGTTTCCCCCTGGTCGTGACGGATCTCCGCCGCGAGTCCGCCGCGGAGCTCATCGCCGGCGGCGCCCGGTGGGCGGACACGCCTCGTGAGGTCGCGGCCGGCAGCGACCTGGTCATCACGATGCTGCCGACACCGAAGCACGTCGCCGCGGTCGCGGCCGGGAGCGACGGCCTCGTCGCCGGTCTCGCCGATGGTGGGACCTGGATCGACATGTCGACCTCGGTTCCCGAGGTGCTCGACGCCGTGCGCGTCGAGCAGGCCGGCCGGGGGCTGCACCTGCTCGACGCCCCCGTGAGCGGGATGTCGGTCGGCGCGGCCAGCGGAATGCTGCAGATCTTCATCGGGGGAGACGCCGACGACGTGGCCCGTCTGCGTCCGGTGTTCGAGGCGATGGGCGACCCCGAGCGCATCCTCCACGTCGGAGGACACGGCGCGGGGTACGCCGTGAAGCTCATGATCAACCAGCTGTGGTTCTCGCATCTGGTGGCCACCGCCGAGGTGCTCTCGGTCGGGGTCGCCGCCGGGGTGGACCTCGGAGTGCTGCGCGATGCGCTGATCGCCAGCCCGGCGAACAGCACGTTCGTCTCCCGAGATGTGCTCTCGATCCTGGACCACGGCGACTATGACGAGGGATTCGCGATCGCGCTGGCGTGCAAGGACCTCGGTCTGTCCGTCGATCTGGCGCGTTCGGTCGGGATGCCCGTCGAGCTGTCGTCTCTGGTCGAGCAGATCTTCCGGCGGGCGCGGGCGCAGTACGGCGATCGCGCGGGGGAGATGACTCCGGTGCGGTTGTACGAAGACCTCCTCGGACGCGACCTTCGTCGGGAGGTGGCCGCATGACCGCCGCACGTGAGGCCGAGCTGCTCGCCTCCCTCCCCACCGGCCTGTTCATCGCCGGGCAGTGGCGGGATGCGCACTCCGGGGCCACCTTCCCCGTCATCGACCCCGCCACGGGGGAGGTGCTCGCCCACGTCGCGGATGCGTCTCCGGAAGACGGCGCGGCTGCCCTCGATGCAGCTGCGGACGCTCAGGCGTCGTGGGCTGCCACCGCTCCCCGCGAACGCGGCGAGATCCTGCGGCGGGCGTTCGAGCTGGTGACGGCGCGCGCTGAGGACTTCGCGCTCGTCATGACGTTGGAGATGGGCAAGCCGCTCGCCGAGTCCCGCGCGGAGGTGGCCTACGGCGCCGAGTTCCTGCGCTGGTTCTCCGAGGAGGCACCGCGCATCTCCGGGCGCTACGCCACGGCACCGGACGGGCGCAACCGACTGCTCGTGGCGAAACGGCCGGTCGGTCCGAGCCTGCTCATCACGCCCTGGAACTTCCCGCTGGCGATGGCGACGCGCAAGATCGCGCCGGCGCTCGCCGCGGGGTGCACCTCAGTGCTGAAGCCGGCCGCCCTCACTCCTCTCACCGCGCTCCTGTTCGCGGAGGTGCTGCGCGAGGCCGGTGTTCCCGATGGCGTGGTCAACGTCATCCCCACCACCCGTGCCGGTGCTGTGACCGGTCCGCTCATCACGGATCCCCGGCTGCGCAAGCTCTCGTTCACGGGGTCCACCGAGGTGGGGCGTCGCCTCATCGCCGACGCCGCCCACCAGGTGCTGCGCGTGTCGATGGAGCTCGGAGGGAACGCCCCGTTCCTCGTCTTCGAAGACGCCGATCTCGATGCCGCCGTGGAGGGGGCGCTGCTCGCCAAGCTCCGCAACGGCGGGGAGGCGTGTGTCGCGGCCAACCGCTTCCACGTGCACGAGAGCGTCGCCGAGGAGTTCACCTCGCGTCTGATCGCACGCATGGCCGGCTACGTCAACGATCGAGGGACCGAGCCCGACTCGACCCTGGGCCCCCTGGTCGACGAGTCCACGCGCGAGAAGGTCGCCGAACTCGTGGCCGGGGCCGTCGAAGACGGAGCGCGCGTCGCGCTGGGCGGCGTCGTTCCGTCCGGACGCGGCTACTTCTATCCGGCCACCGTGCTGGTCGATGTGCCGCAGGACGCGCGCATCCTCCGGGAGGAGATCTTCGGACCGGTGGCCCCCATCACGACATTCCGCGATGAGGACGAGGCCGTCCGGCTGGCGAACGCCAGCGAGTACGGACTCGTCTGCTTCGCCTACACACGCGACCTGAACCGGGCGCTGCGTCTCGCCGAACGCCTGGAGACGGGGATGCTCGGGCTGAACACCGGACTCGTCTCGAACCCGGCCGCACCGTTCGGCGGCGTGAAGCAGTCCGGAATCGGCCGCGAGGGTGGTCTCGAGGGGATCGACGAGTACCTCGAGACGACCTACATCGGCATCTCCGACCCCCTCGTCTGATCCCTCGCACGTTCTGAAGGAGCCTGCATTGCACATCACTGATTTCTCCCTGGACCACTTCTCCCTGCGGGGGAGGAGGGCGATCGTCACGGGCGGGAACACCGGACTGGGGCAGGCGTTCACGCTCGCCCTCGCGAAGGCGGGCGCAGACGTCTTCGTCCCGACGCTCTTCGACGACGGCGGAGAGACCGCCGAGCTCGTGCGCGCGGAGGGCAGCCGCTACGAGGAGCAGACGATCGACATCACGGCCTCGGGCGCGCCGTTCCAGGCCGTCGACGCGTGCGTCGCGGCTCTGGGCGGGGTCGACATCCTCGTCAATTCTGCCGGGATCAGCCGCATCGCCGATGTCACGGAGTTCGGGCGTGAGGAGTGGGACCCGATGGTCGCGGTCAACCTCACCGCCGCGTTCGACATGGCCCATGAGGTGGCGAAGAGGATGATCCCGCAGGGGGCGGGCAAGATCATCAACATCGCCTCGCTGTTCTCGTTCCTCGGCGGTCTCGGATCCCCGGCATATGCCGCGACCAAGCACGGCATCGTCGGCCTGACACGCGCCTATGCGGACGAGCTCGGGGGGAGCGGCATCCAGGTGAACGCGATCGCGCCGGGGTACTTCAAGACCCGCATCACCGAGGAATCCCGCTCCGATCCCGCGGTCAACGGCCGCATCATCGAGCACACCCCTGCGGGGAGGTGGGGCGACGTCGCCGACCTCATGGGAGCGACCGTGTTCCTCGCCAGCCCCGCATCAGACTTCGTCAACGGCCACGTGCTGACCGTCGACGGCGGCTATCTCGTGCGCTGACCTGCTGCACCCTCGAATCCACGAACGAACAGGACACTATCTCCCATGGTTGCATCACGATCCGCCCTCACCCGCGCGGAGATCGTCGATCGGCTCCGCGATCTCATCGGTGTCGATCAGGTCGACACCGACGCCCAGGAGCTGCGCGAGGCGAGCGTCGACCGCTTCAAGAAGTACACGTCGGTCCACGGGATCTTCGACGGACCGATCCCTGCGGCGATCGCCTATGCCCGCTCCACGGAGGACGTCTCGGCGATCCTCTCCTTCGCCCAGGAGAACCTGATCAACATCGTGCCCCGCACGGGCAGGACCGCGACCGAGGGAGGACTGGAGTCCATCGTCGAGGACACGATCGTGCTCGACGGCTCGCGCATGGACGCGATCCTCGAGATCGACCCGATCGACATGATGGTCACCGCGCAGTGCGGGGTGCCCCTGCAGGTGCTCGAGGACACTCTGCGGGCGCAGGGCCTGACGACCGGGCATTCCCCGCAGTCCAAGCCTTTGGCGCAGATGGGCGGGCTGGTCGCGACGCGTTCCATCGGCCAGTTCTCCACGCTCTACGGCGGAATCGAGGACATGGTCGTCGGTCTCGAGGCGGTGCTCCCGGGCGGAGGTGTCACGCGCATCAAGAACGTCCCCCGCCGCGCCGCCGGCCCCGACATCCGTCACATCGTGATCGGCAACGAGGGCGCCCTCTGCGTCATCACCGAGGTCACGGTCAAGGTGTTCCGGTACCAGCCGGAGAACAACTGCTTCCTCGGGTACCTCGTCGACTCGCTCCCTGCGGGCGTCGCGGGGCTGCGCGAGATCATCGTGGCCGGCTACCACCCCTCGGTCGCCAGGGCGTACTCCGAAGAGGATGCGGCTCAGCACTTCTCGCACTTCGCCGACGGCAAGGCGGTCGTGGTCGTGGTGGCGGAGGGCCCGAAGGGCATCGCGGATGCGACCGCCGAGGGCGTGGAGGCGATTTTCGCCGGCATCCCGCACGAGAAGGTCGATCCGGCGCTGATCGAGAACTGGTTCGACAACCTCAACTGGGGTCAGGAGAAGATCGACGCCGAGAAGCGCGAGATGCTCGAGAAGTCGCATCTGGGCTACACCACCGAGGTCTCCATCGACTGGTCCGGCGTCGCCGAGCTCTTCGAGTCCGTGATGCGGAGGGCGCGGACGGAGTTCCCGCACGCGGCCGACCTCACGATGCTCGGCGCACACTCCTCGCACAGTTACCAGACCGGGACCAACCTGTACTTCGTGTACGACTACGACATCTCCTGCGAGCCGCGCGACGAGATCACCGAGTATCACGAACCGCTCAACGCGATCGTGGTCGAGGAGGCGCTGCGTCTCGGCGGATCGATGGTCCACCACCACGGCATCGGGAAGTACCGCACGCCATGGACGCTCGAGGAGCACGGCAGCGCGTTCGAGCTGCTCCGGGTCCTGAAGGACGGCATCGATCCCCACGGCATCATGAACCGCGGAACGATCTACCCGCTGGCTGCGGCGGAGACGGCGTCACGGGCGTGACCACGAGGGCGGGCGGCTACGTCGTCGCCATCGACAACGGGTCCCAGAGCACCAAGGTGCTGATCGTCGACGGCGGCGGCATCGTGCACGCCAGCGCGCGCGTGCCCCTTCGTCCCTACGCGTCCCCCTCGCCCGGTCGTTGGGAGCACCCGGACGACGACCTCTGGGACTCGGTCGTCTCGGCGGTGCGCGACGCCCTCGACACCTTCGACGGCGATCCCACGGAGATCCGCGGCGTCGGTCTGTGCACGATCCGGTTCTGCCGTGCGGTGCTGCGGCAGGACGGTTCCCTCGCGCAGCCCATCATGAGCTGGATGGACGAGCGGCTGCCGCGCGCGTATGAGCGCGAGTGCGACGATGCGGTGTACGTCACGACGTCGTCCGGCTACCTCGGGCACCGACTCACGGGGGAACGCCGAGATGCGGCCGGCAACTATCAGGGCATGTGGCCGATCGACACCGCCCGCTGGACGTGGAGCGCGGATGCCGCCGAGTATGCCCGGACCGGCATGGATCCGCAGATGCTGTTCGAGCTCGTCGCGCCGGGGGAGCCGCTGGGTCGAGTGACGGCAGCGGCGGCGCACCGCACCGGGCTCCCGGCAGGCATCCCCGTGATCGCCACCTCGAACGACAAGGCCGTGGAGGCGCTCGGAGCGGGGCTCCGGGAGGAGGGCGACGCGCTGCTGTCCCTGGGTACGTATGTGGCCACCATGACGGTGGGGGATCGGCCGCTCGGTCCGGATGCGGACGTCTGGACGAACTTCGGAGCGGAGCCGGGGACATACCTCTACGAGAGCAATGGTGTGCGCCGGGGCATGTGGACGGTCAGCTGGTTCCGCGAGCTGCTCTCGTCATCGGGGCACGGGATGACCGAGGAGGAGTTGAACCTCGGTGCTGCGGAGGTGCCGATCGGTGCCCGCGGCATCGTCGCGGCTCTGGACTGGCTCGCCCCGCCCGATGAGCCGTGGCGCCGGGGCGCTCTGGTCGGCTTCGACGGCACGCAGGGGGCATTCCACATCTACCGGGCGATCCTCGAAGCCTTGGCGATCGAAACCGCCTCCAGCGACGACCGCGCTCGCCGCGTTCTCGGCAGGCGGCGCGGGGGTCTCGTGGTCACCGGCGGAGGAAGCAGCTCCTCGCTGATGCTGCAGATTCTCGCCTCGGTGTACCGCGTGCCGGTGCGCACTCCGCTGGTGCGGGACGCGGCCGGGATGGGAGCGGCGATCTGCGCCGCGGTCGGCGTCGGCATGCACGCGACGTGGGACGGCGCGGTCGACGCGATGGTGCACGTCGGGGATCGTGTCGACGTGGATCCCGACATGGTCCGCGCGTATGAGGATGTCTCGCAGACCTACGCGACCGTGATCCCGCGCATCCGTCGGCTGTTCTCCGAGACGGACTGAGACGGTACGCGGGTTCAGCGCCAGATCGCGGCGATCGCGGCGTTGGCCGCGGTCAGGATGCCGACGAGCCAGAACATGACGGGCGGGATGGCGGCGCCGCGCTTCTGTCGTGCGGTGCCGATGCCGAGCAGGGCGCCGATGATGAGCAGCAGCACGAGCTTCACGCCGATCTTGACGTAGTTCAGCTCGTAGGAGATGCCCCAGGGAGCGGCGAGAGCGAGGCCGGCGACGGCCGCGATGGCCATGCCGATGCTCATCAGGCGCGTGAACTCCCGCTTGCCGCCGAATGCCTGCACGGCCCAGGCGCCGAAGAGCACGGCGAATCCGATGAGGTGGACGAAGAGCACGATGTGGCGCAGGGTCTCCATGCCCTCACGCTACGATTCCCGCCGATATTCCGCCAGCAAGGGCAGGCTGACCTCAGCCGCGCAGCTCCCGGACGAGCAGTGCGGTGCGCAGGGCCGCGTCCGCCGCCTCTGCACCCTTGTCCTCCTGGGATCCCTCGAGACCGGCACGGTCGAGACCCTGCTTCTCATCGTCGAGGGTGAGCACGCCGAAGCCGACCGGCTTGCCGGCATCCAGGGCGACGCGGGTGAGTCCGTCGGTGGTCGCCGCCGAGACGTACTCGAAGTGCGGAGTCCCTCCGCGGATGATGACGCCGAGCGCGACGACCGCGTCCGCTCCACCGGCGAAGGCTGCCTGCGCGGCAAGGGCCAGCTCGAACGAGCCGGGCACCCGCACGAGCCGGTGAGTGGCCTGCGCCGCGGTCAGGATGCGCTCCGCGCCCGCGATGAGTCCGTCGGTGATGACGTCGTGCCAGGTTCCGGCGACGATGACGACGTTCAGTCCCCGCCCGTCGATGTTGCCGGTCGCCGGTGCTCCTGTGCCGCTCATGCGTCGTCCTTTCCTTCCGCGAGAGCCTCTGCCAGCTCTTCCGCGCCGATGATGTGACCCATGCGGTCACGCTTGGTCTCGAGGTACTGATGGTTATTGGGGCCGACGCCGACGATCAGCGGGACCTGCTCGACGACGTCCAAGCCCAGTTCGCGCAGCTGCTTCACCTTGTCGGTGTTGTTCGTGAGCAGCCGCACCTTCGAGACGCCGAGGTCGGTGAGGATCCCGGCCGCCGCCGCGTACTCGCGCGCGTCCGCGGGGAGGCCGAGTGCGAGGTTGGCGTCGACCGTGTCGAGACCCTCCTCCTGCAGGCTGTAGGCGCGCAGTTTGTTGATCAGGCCGATGCCTCTGCCCTCATGGCCGCGCATGTAGATGACGATCCCGCCGTCCTTCTCGATCGCGTCCAGCGCCGCGTCGAGCTGAGGCCCGCACTCGCACTTGAGCGAGCCGAAGGCCTCTCCGGTGAGGCACTCGGAGTGCACGCGCACGAGAGCCGTCTCGCCGGGCTCGCCCGAGACGACCGCGATGTGGTCGGTTCCCGTCACGCGGTCCTTGTAGGCGAGGAAGCGGAAGGTCCCATGGGTCGTCGGCACGGTCGCGTCGGCGCGCAGGCTGACCCGTCGATGCACTCGGGGGCCGGACTCGTCCTGCGGATCGATCTCGTTGAGGTGCGCGATGAGCTGCTCGATCGTGATGACCGGAACGCCGTCGCGGGCACCGAGCTCGATCAGTCCGGGCAGCCGCATCATGCTGCCGTCCTCGGCGACGACCTCGGCGATCGCGCCGACCGGCTGCAGTCCCGCCAGCCGCATGAGGTCGACGGCGGCCTCGGTGTGACCGCTGCGCTCGCGGACGCCGCCGTCGACGGCGCGGAGCGGCAGGACGTGGCCGGGGCGGATGATGCTGACCGCCGTGGACTGCGGGTTCGCGAGCACGTTGAGCGTGTGCGCGCGGTCGTGGGCACTGATGCCCGTGGTGACGCCTTCGGCGGCGTCGACGCTCACGGTGTACGCGGTGGAGCGGGCGTCCTCGCTGGCGGCGACCATCGGCGGCAGGTTCAGGTTGTCGGCGAGGTCGGTCGGCATCGGCGCGCAGATGAATCCCGATGACCAGCGCACGGTCCAGGCCACCCACTCCGGCGTCGCGAGCTCGGCCGACAGGATGACGTCGCCCTCGTTCTCACGGTTCTCGTCATCGGCGACCAGCACAGGGCGGCCGGCGCGGAGCGCTTCCAGCGCCTCGGGGATCGTGGAAAGGCTCATCGCGAGCCTCCTTCCGGTGCGGCGCGGAACGCGAGCAGGCGCTCGACGTGCCGGGCGAGGATGTCTGTCTCGAGGTTCACGCGGTCGCCGACGGCGCGCGTGCCGAGAGTGGTGGCGGCGAGGGTCTCCGGAATCAGCGACACCTCGAACCATGCGGATGCGTCTGCAGGGGCGCTGACGGCACTCACGGTGAGTGAGGTGCCGTCGACCGAGATCGACCCCTTGTCGACGACGAGAGGGGCGAGATCGGTGGGGAGGCTGATCCGCAGCACGCTCCACTGCGCACCAGGGCGCACCTCGAGCACCGCGCCGGTCCCGTCGACATGGCCCTGCACGATGTGTCCGCCGAGGCGCGCGCCGACGGGCATGGCCTTCTCGATGTTCACCCGGGTACCGACCGCCGCGCCGCCGAGGGCGGCCACGTCCAGGGTCTGCTTCATGACGTCGGCGTCGAAGGTGTCCGGCGTAGATCCGACCACGGTCAGGCAGACGCCCGACACCGCGATGGACTCGCCGTGCACGGCATCCGCGGCCGCACGGGGTGCGCGCACGGTGAGGCGCCACCCGTCACCGGCGGGCGCGATGGCGGTGATCTCGCCGATCTCCTCGATGATTCCGGTGAACATCAGACGACTCCTTCGTTCTCGACCGCCGGATGGGCGATCGCCAGCAGATCGGCGCCCAGAGGCACCCATTCATCGACCGTGAGGCGGTGTGCCTGATCGATCGACGAGACTCCGACATCGGCCAGCGCGACCCGGCTCCCGCCCAGCAGCACGGGCGCGATGTAGGCGAGCACGCGGTCGAACAGCCCCGCCGCGATGAAGGCGCTCGCCAGGGTGGGGCCGCCTTCGATGAAGACGCGCTGGATGCCACGGGTGTGCAGATCTGCCAGCACCGCGCGCAGGTCGGCGGTCTCGTAGAAGAGCGGCTCGCGAGGGTGGCGGCGCAGCGCCGCATCCTCGGGGGTCCGTCGCGTGCCGACCACGACCGGCACGGGCTGGTCGGGCAGCAGCACGTCACCGTCGCGGGCGGTCAGGGCGGGGTCGTCGGCGAGCACGGTCCCCGTGCCGACGACGATGGCATCGGATGCGGCGCGGCGGCGGTGCACATCGGCCCTCGCCTCGGCACCGGTGATCCACTGGCTCGAACCATCGTCGGCCGCGGCCCGCCCGTCGAGGCTCTGCGCCCACTTCACGGTCACGTGCGGTCGTCCGAGACGCTGAGCGGTGAGCCATCCGTCGATCAGGAGGTGGGCGGCCTCTGCCTGCTCGCCGGCTTCGACGCTGACGCCCGCGTTCCGCAGACGGACGGCTCCGCCGCCGGAGGTCACGCCGGGGTCGTCGAGCGCATAGATCACGCGGGCGATTCCGGCTTCCTGCAATGCGACGGCGCAGGGGCCGGTGCGGCCGGTGTGGTTGCAGGGCTCCAGGGTCACGACGGCGGTCGCACCGCGCGCTGCCCCGGGGGCGAGCTTCGACAGCGCGTCGACTTCCGCGTGCGGAGTGCCGGCGCCGTGGTGCCAGCCCTCGGCGAGCACCTCGCCGGTGGGGGACAGGATGACGGCACCGACCTGCGGGTTCACGCCGCGGGGCCCGCGAGCGGCGAGCTCCAGGGCGCGAGTCATGGCCCGGTGCTCGGTCTCGTTCACTGCCATCCGTCGTCCTCCTGTGAGGCTCCGGGGGATGCAGAACGCGCGCACGGCGGCGCCTCGTGCTGCCTCCCTTCCGGACTAGCGAGGTTTCCCTCGCACCACCGTCGGTCCCGGAATTCCACCGGATCGGCACCGAGGTCTCCCTCAGCGCTCGCGGACTGTCACCGCCGGTTCGGATTCTCACCGACCCCGGAGCACGTTGATGCTCCGAGTGTACTCAACACACCTGATCGCATTTCATTCCGAGTCATTCGCCCGGGGTGCGTGCGGGTCGGGGCTGAGTACTATGTGTGCCATGTGGCGCGATTCCTCGGTCCGTCTCGCCGAAGCCCCGGCCGACGCGGCGCGCCGCCGGCTGGTGCTTCTGCTGCGCTCGTCGATCGAGCGGGGCGACTATCCCTCCGGACGGCTTCCGGCCGAGGCGCGGCTCATGCAGCTCACCGGCGAGACGCGAGCGGTCGTCCGCGACGCGCTCAACGAGTTGGCCGAGATGAGGCTGGTGCAACGTAGTCCGGGACTGGGAACGACGACCGATGTGCTGCCCTCGATCTTCAGCTTGCGCGAGTTCCACGGCGTCGACGGCGTCCCGCGCCAGTCCGTGTATCCGGTCGAGACCGACAGGACGGTCATCCCCACTCCTCCTGCCGTGGCGCGACGCCTCCCGGGATGCGGACCCGAGGTGCTGCGTGTGGAACACCTCTCGGTGGCGCTGTCTTTCCCTGGTGCCGTGACGACCGACTACTTCCGCTTCCCCGACGCCGCGGCGCTGGTCGACGCGGAGTTCGGGCACAACGTCTACGCCTACATGGCGAACGCAGGGCTCTCCGTGAAGTCGAGTGAACTCGTCTTCGGGGCGACGGCAGCGGATGAGTACGCGGCCCGGGTGCTGCAGATGCCTCCGGGCGCTCCGCTGCTGACGATCGATGAGACGATGTTCGACGCTGACGACCGCGCCATCTGCTTCGCGACCATCTGGCAACGCGCGGATCGAGTCCGGTATTTCGGACGGAGGGGCGTGCCGGCACCGAGCGGAGGACAGGCGCGCGGCGCGGAGACCGACCTCGACGACGGCACATGGCTCCGCGGCGATGAGGAGGGGCACCGGCCGCGGCGCTCGTGAGCGCCCACACGCTCTGTGGATCAGCGCGCGCGTTCGTGTGACACGAGCTGGAAGCGGTCACCGCGCAGAGCGATGAGGGTGAAGGCCAGTGCGTCGCCGGACTCGTCGAACAACGTCCTCTCCAGCGAGATCAGGGCGTCGCCCGGGCGCACGCGCAGCCGGCGTGCCGTGTACTCGTCGGCGCCGAACGCCCCGAGCAGGAAGTCGCTGGACGAGACGGTCAGGCCTGCGGCGGCGAGCAAGGAGTAGATGTTGGTGCCGACTTCGGCGCCGACCAGGCCTGCCGCCTGAGGAAGAACGAAGTAGCTCGTCGAGATCCCGTGCGGCTCTCCGTCGGGGACGGACAGGAATTCGATGCGCAACACCTGGGCACCGGCCTGTGGCAACCGCGTGGCGACCAGCGCCGGCGTGCTCACGGTGGCCGTGCTGAGGGCCTGAGGGTGGGTGTCCATGTCCGGAACCCCGCCGATCCCGTGGAACGCGAGCAGATCGAACGTGGCCCCCGCATGCTCCTCGGCATGGGTGCCCACTCCGCGGATGCGCGTGAGCAGCCCGGTGTCGGCGAGAGCGTTCAGCGCGTCGCGGGCGACTCCCCGTGACGTGCCGTAGTCGCGGGCGAGCTCGATGTCGGTGGGGATCGCGGTGTCGAGATAGTGGCCCTGCGCGATCGCGCTGTGAAGAAGCGTGGTGAGTCGACGCCGGTCGGCATTGCCTCTCGAATCGGCGAGTTCCTGCACGGAGCGACCTTCTCTCTGGGCGATGGTGCGCGCGAATTCTATCCGGGCCGGCCGACCCCGGGAAAGGGGGACCGCTACTTGAGCAGTCTCGAGAGCCGCCGGTCGGCGAGCGGTTTGCCACCGGTCTGGCAGGTGGGGCAGTACTCGAGCGAACGGTCGGCGAAGAACACGCTGCGCACCGTGTCTCCGCAGACCGGACATGTCTCACCGCGCCGGGCGTGCACCTGCATGCCTCGGCGCTTCGCGTCCTTCAGATCTGCCGGGGGCTTGCCGGACGCTTCGGCGACGGCTTCGGTCAGCGTCTGCCGCATCGCCGTGAAGAGACGGTCGACGTCGTCGGGGGAGAGCGTCGCGGCGATCGCATACGGGGACATGCGCGCGGCGTGCAGGATCTCGTCGGAGTAGGCGTTGCCGATGCCGGCGATGACGGACTGGTCGCGCAGCAGGCCCTTGATCTGCGTGCGTCGCCCGTCGAGCAGGGCGGCGAACGCCTCCCGACTGAAGTCCTCATCGAGCGGGTCAGGGCCGAGACGCGCGATCCCCGGCACCTCCTGCGGATCGCGCACGACGTACACCGCGAGCGACTTCTTGGTCCCGGCCTCGGTCAGATCGAAGCCGCTGCCGTCATCCAGCGCGACCCGCAGCGCGATCGGCGTCTTTCCGGGTTTGATGAGCGTCGCGGGGAGCGCGTCGTACCAGCGCAGCCAGCCGGCCTTGGCCAGATGGAGCACGAGGTGGAGGTCTGCTCCGCACGAGAGCACGATGAACTTGCCGCGTCGCGCCGCGGCCGTGATCTCGACGCCGTGCAGCGCGGTGATCTGCGGGTCGTATGTCTTCAGCGCGGCGATCGCGGCCACGCTCGTGCGCGTGATCGTGCGTCCGACGGCGCGCTCACCGAGGAACACTGCCAAACCTTGTACTTCCGGCATCTCCGGCATGGTGACATCCTGCCACCGGCATCCGACATCGCGACATGCCTGTGTCAGTTCGGGAGGATCGGCCAGTCCACGGGTGTGCGGTCGTCGGAGCGGAGCAGGCCGGCGATCCATCCGTCGTCGCGACCGCGACCGCTCGTGAGCGCCTGACGCTTCAGTCCCTCGTAGCGGAAGCCCAGCGATCGTGCCGTGCGCGCGGAAGGGATGTTGCCCACGACCGCCTGCCAGTGGATACGGGCGAGCCCGAGCTCATCGAATCCCCAGTCGACCACGGCGCGGGAGGCCTCGCCGACGTACCCCCGGCCGCGGGCGGAGGCGGTGACCCAGTAGCCGAGTTCCGCATGTCCGCCGGCGGCGTGGTCCACGATGTGGTGCAGACCGATCACCCCGACCAGCTCGGCGCCGTCGCGCATCGCCCAGATCGTCTGCGACCCGTCGGCCCACCACTCGTCCATGAGCCGCACGAAGTCCTCGCCGTCCGTGCGGCTGTAGGGGCTCGGAACCGTCGTCCATCGCACGATCTCCGGGTCCTGGCAGGCAGCGGTGATCGCATCGACGTCGTCCGGCGTGGGTGCCGAGAGGGTGAGGCGCTCGGTGGTGAGGGTCTGCTTCTGCATGCACACACGCTATCCCGAGCGCCTCGATGTCGGATGCCGCGACTAGGCTTGTCCGGTGACTGTTCCGGGGATTCTGCGCGCCTTGGACGAGGCGACTCTGTACCGCGATGCCCTCAGCTGGGCGCAGACCGATGCGGATCTGGGCCTCGTCGACGGCCTCGACGCGCCCGTGCTCGCAGGCCTGCTCGAGAAGCGCGCGACATCGGGGCATCCGGCGTCCCTGCTGGTCGTGGTGCCGACCGGACGCCGGGCCGAGAGCGTGGCCCAGGCGATCGGCGCGTACCTGCCGAGCGCCGACGTGCACACCTTCCCGGCGTGGGAGACTCTCCCGCACGAGCGGCTCAGTCCGAGCCCCGACACGGTGGGTCAGCGCCTGCAGACGCTGCGGCGCATCGCCGACTGGTCCGGCGACCACCCGCTGGTCGTCGTGGCCTCGGTGCGGGCGGCGCTGCAGCCGATCGCCGGCAACCTCGGCGAGATCGCTCCGCTCGAACTGGCCATCGGAAGCCGTGGCAACGATCTCGACGAGGTCGTCGAACAGCTCGTCGAACGTGCCTACTCCCGGGTCGACATGGTGTCGCGCCGCGGGGAGTTCGCCGTGCGCGGCGGCATCCTCGACGTCTTCCCGCCGACCTCCGAGCACCCGTATCGTGTGGAGTTCTTCGGCGACGAGATCGATCAGATCCGCGCCTTCTCGGTCGCGGATCAGAGGTCGCTTCCCGGTGATGTGCCGGGGGTCGATCTGCCCCCGAGCCGCGAGCTCCTGCTGACCGCCGATGTCCGCGACCGGGCGCGTGCGCTGATCAGCGGCTTCCCTGCGATCTCGGGCATGCTCGAGAAGATGGCCGAGGGGATCCCGGTCGAGGGCATGGAGTCGCTCCTGCCTGCCGTGTCCGGACCGCTCAAGTCGCTCGCCGACTACATGCCGGCGGGCAGCGCCACCGCGGTGGTCGATCCCGAACGCTCCACGGCCCGCGCCATCACGCTCGGCGAGACGAACCGCGAATTCCTCGACGCGGCGTGGAGTGCGGCCACCTCCGGCGCCTCCGCCCCGATCGACCTCGGGGCCGGAGACTTCCTCACCATCGCGCAGCTGCGCGAGGCCGTGCGCGACCGGGGCGGGGTCTGGTGGCGGCTCAGCCCGTTCGGCGCGGGGCTGGGCGAGGGCGACGTCGATGCGACGAACCTCGACGCCGCGGTGATCCCCTCGTTCCACGGCAACGTCGACGGCGCGATCTCCTTCGTCGAGTCCAAGGTCTCCGACGGCTGGCGCGTCGTCGTGATCGCCACCGGCAACGGGCTCGTCGACCGCGCGCGCGACGTGCTCGCCGACCGCGGCATCGCCGCCCGGATCGTCGAGTCGCTCCTCGAGGCGCCGGAGGGCGGCGTCGCGACCCTGATCGCCGGTGGCGTGGAATCGGGCTTCCAGCTCGCCGAGGCCAAACTCGCGGTCCTCACCGACAACGAGTTCTACGGCCGCACGATCGGCGGTGACCAGCGCGTCGTCAAGAAGCTGGCGTCGCGTCGCAAGAACGTCGTCGACCCGCTGCAGCTCAAGAACGGCGACTTCGTGGTGCACTCGACCCACGGCATCGGGCGCTTCGTCGAGATGACGCAGCGCGAGGTCTCGACGGGCGGACGCAACGCCACCAAGTCCGTGCGCGACTACCTGGTGCTGGAGTACGCGCCGTCCAAGCGCGGCTATCCGGGCGACAAGCTGTATGTGCCGACGGATCAGCTCGACCTGCTCTCGAAGTACGTCGGCGGCGAGGCTCCGACCCTGTCGAAGATGGGCGGGAGCGACTGGTCGCAGGCGAAGGGCAAGGCCCGCAGGGCTGTCCGCGACATCGCGGTCGAGCTGGTGAAGCTGTACTCCGCGCGCATGAGCGCCAAAGGTCATGCCTTCGGACCGGACACCCCCTGGCAGCGCGAGTTGGAGGAGGCGTTCCCCTTCGCCGAGACTCCCGACCAGCTGCAGACGATCGATGAGATCAAGGCCGATATGGAGCGGCCGATCCCGATGGACCGACTGCTGAGCGGTGACGTGGGCTTCGGCAAGACCGAGGTCGCGGTCCGCGCCGCGTTCAAAGCGATCCAGGACGGCAAGCAGGTCGCCATGCTCGTGCCGACGACCCTGCTGGTCAAGCAGCACCTCGAGACCTTCACGGAGCGCTTCGCCGGATTCCCGGTCAAGGTACGGCCGCTGTCGCGATTCCAGACCGACAAGGAGGCCCGGCTCACGCTGCAGGGGCTGCTCGAGGGGTCGGTCGACATGGTGATCGGCACCCACCGCATCCTCACCGACCAGGTGATCTTCAAGGACCTCGGCCTCATGATCATCGACGAGGAGCAGCGGTTCGGCGTCGAGCACAAGGACGCGCTGAAGAAGATGAAGATGAACGTCGACATCCTCGCCATGAGCGCGACCCCGATCCCGCGCACACTCGAGATGGCGGTGACCGGCATCCGCGAGATGTCGACGCTGGCCACCCCGCCGGAGGACCGGCATCCGATCCTCTCGTTCGTCGGACCCCGCAGCGACAAGCAGATGGGTGCGGCGATCCGTCGCGAGATCCTCCGCGAGGGACAGATCTTCTTCGTCCACAACCGCGTGCAGTCGATCCAGCGCGTCGCGAGCGAGCTCGCCGAACTCGTCCCCGAGGCGCGGATCGCCGTGGCGCACGGGCAGATGGGCGAGCATCAGCTCGAGCAGGTGGTCGACGACTTCTGGGAGCGCAAGTTCGACGTGCTGGTGTCGACCACGATCATCGAGACCGGTCTCGACATCTCGAACGCCAACACGATCATCATCGACCGTGCAGACCGTTACGGTCTGTCGCAGCTGCACCAGCTGCGCGGGCGAGTGGGCCGAGGGCGGGAGCGCGCCTACGCGTACTTCCTCTACGACGAGATGAAGCCGCTGAGCGAGACCGCCGCCGACCGTCTGCAGACCATCGCGGTGAACAACGAGCTCGGCTCCGGCATGCAGGTCGCTCTGAAGGACCTGGAGTTGCGCGGCGCGGGCAACCTGCTCGGCGCCGAGCAGGCGGGCCACATCGCCGGCGTCGGCTTCGATCTCTACCTGCGCATGATCGGCGAGGCCGTCGCCACGTTCCGCGGCGAAGAGGTCGAGACCGGGCAGGAGCTGCGGCTGGAGCTGCCGCTCGATGCGCGCATCCCCGAGGACTACATCGACAGCGAGCGCCTGCGTCTCGAGGCCTATCAGAAGCTGTCGGCGGCATCCGCCGCGACCGCGAAGGACGACACGATCGACCTCGTGATCGAGGAGCTCACCGACCGCTACGGCACCCCGCCGCCCGAGGTCGAGGGACTCCTCGCCATCGCACGCCTGCGTCGTCGGGCGGCGCGCATCGGGCTCACGGATGTGGTGGTCATGGGATCGAATCTGCGCATCGCCCCCGCGCACCTGGAGGACTCGATCAAGGTGCGCCTCCAGCGCCTGTACCCGAAGGCCAAGCTCGTGGCTGGGGGCGACGCGCTGGTCGTGCCGATGCCGACGGTCCCGGCCGCCGTGGGTGTGGGGCTCGACCCGCTTCCGGATGCGGAGCTGCTGCAGTGGGTCGGGCAGCTCTTCACCGCCATCTTCCCGGAGCCCGCCAAGACCGAGTAGTGGGGGTTTCGGTGTCGCCCGGGCGATGACACCGTGCTGCGGCCGGACGACACCACTATCCTGGCGTCATGTTGTACGAGCACCTCGGGGCTCGGCCCCGGATCCATGACACCGCCGTCGTCGCTCCCACCGCCGTGATCTCCGGCGACGTCGAGATCGGCGCCGGCTGCCAGATCCTGCACGGCGCCGTGATCACCGCCGAGGGCGGGCCGATCACTCTCGGCGCGCACGTGATCGTGATGGAGAACGCGCTGATCCGCGCGACTGCCGCGAACGCGGTGCACATCGGGGCGCACACCCTGATCGGGACCCTCACGAGCATCGCCGGCGCGACCGTCGGGGAAGAGGTCTTCTTCGCCTCAGGTGCGCGCATCTTCAACGGCGCGCTGGTGGGTGCGCGCTGCGAGGTGCGCGTCAACGCCATCGTGCATCGGCGCGCGGTGCTTCCCGAGGGCACGGTCGTGCCGATCGGCTGGGTCGCGGTCGGAGACCCCGTGCAGCTGCTGTCGCCGGACCGTGAGGCCGAGATCGCCGCGGCGCAGCCCGACCTCGACTTCCCCGGTCACGTGTTCGGGGTGGATCGCGACACGCCGGATCTGATGGTGCAGCTCACGGAGCGATACGGCAGCTCGCTCGCGCGTCACGCCGGCGACGTGCTCGTCCCCGACACCCGCGAAGGTCGGTGAGGGTCGCGTGACGGACGGTGAGGGCCTGGTGCGCCCGGATGTGGATGAGGCCGGTGCAGAGACCATCGCGCGCGAGTGCTACGGCCTGATCGCGACGGCGAGCGAGCTCGGCAGCAACCAGGATCGGAACTTCCTGCTGACCGCGTCGGATGGCACGCGCAGTGTGCTCCGGATCGACAACCCGGTGTTCGGCGACGACGCGCGTGACGCACAGCATGCCGCTCTCGACGCGTACCGCGCCGCGGGGGTGGCGGTTCCGGCCGTGCTGCCGGGACTCGACGGGGCGCTGACCCAGCGCTGGGGCGGTTTCGGGGCACGACGGAGCGAGTTCGCCGAGGGCGAGCCACTCGTCGACGCCGGCTACCTCGCCCCGATCGTGCTGGCGGAGTTCGGAGCGCTCGCGGCAGCGTCCGTCAACGCACTGGCTGCTCTGACGCATCCGGGACTGGACCGTGCCCAGATGTGGGACATGCGGGTCGCGCACGCGCAGACGGTTGCGCTGGCCCCGGCGATCGCCGATGTCGGCCTGCGCGCACGCGTGCTCGCTGCCGCCGAGGAGGCACGAGGGGCTCTCGCGGCCGTCGAGGCGGAGCTTCCCGTGCAGCCGATCCACGGCGACCTCACCGATGACAACGTGATGGGACGCCGTGGCGCGGACTCGCGCCTGCATCCCCACGCCGTGCTGGATCTCGGCGACCTGGGCCTCGGCTGGCGCGTCGCCGAGCTCAGCGTCTGCGCCTCGTCGATGCTGCACCACGAAGCCGAGCGGCCGCTGCGGGTGCTCGACACGGTCGCCGCCTTCCATGCGCAGGCGCCGCTGAGCGTCCCCGAAGCCAGGGCGGTGTGGCCGCTGGTCGTGCTGCGGGCATCGCTGCTGGTCGCGAGCGGGTGGCGGCAGCTCGAGATCGATGGCGCGAACGACTACGCCAGGGAGCGGATCGCGGGGGAGCAGGCCATCTTCGATGCGGCCACGCTGCTGCCGCTGGCCGAGATGACGGAGCACGTGCTCGCACGGATCGGGTTCGACGCCCCGACGTTCGTCGCGGGTCGAGACGAGTCCGTCTCGCTCGCGCCGCTCCTGCCGGATCTCGACGGCGATGTCGTCGCGGTGGATCTCGATGTGGAGTCGGCTGCCCTCGACGAGGGCCGATGGCTCGCTCCGGATGCCGAGACGGATCTGATCGCCACCCACCTCGACTACGGTGCGACGGTCGTCGTGCCCTACGGACTGTTCCGGTTGACGCGCGCCGCGATCGATTCCGCCGACGCGGCGGCGACCTGGCCGCTCGATACGGAGATCCATGTCGTCGCCGGGCCGCGGCTCCGCATCACGGCTCCCCTCGAGGGCGAGCTGCGAGTGCAGGGGGGAGTACTCCGCCTGCACCTCCGGGATGCCTGGGTCCTCGAGATCGGCGGTGCCCAGGCGCCGAGGAAGAGCAAGACCACGGTGCGGAAGGGCGACACGATCGGCGTGCTCGCCGCCTCGGATGAGCCGCGCACGCTGACGGTCGGCCTGCGCCGCTCCGACGCGCCGCCGCTGACGTCATCGTCGTCCGGAGCCGTCCTCGTGGCACCCGAGCGCGTCCCCGCCTGGAGCCGCTTCACCGCGGATCCCGCGCCTCTGCTCGGCCTGCCCTCGTTCACGCAACAGGACGATGCGCGGGAAGAACTCGAACGCCGCAACCGCATCTTCGCCGCCGCGCAGGAGCGCTACTACGAGCGCCCTCCGCAGATCCAGCGCGGATGGCGGCACCACCTCGTCGACACCACGGGGCGCGCCTACATCGACATGGTCAACAACGTCGCAGGTCTCGGGCACGGCCACCCGAAGGTCGCCGCCGCGGCGAACCGCCAGCTGCGCACACTGGCGACGAACTCGCGCTTCCTGTTCCGCGAACTCGCCGAGTACAGCGAAGCACTGCTCGCCCTCATGCCCGATGACAGCGACCTCGACACGGTGCTGCTCGTGAACAGCGGCTCGGAGGCGGTCGATCTCGCCCTCCGTCTCGCGCAGGCCGCCACCGGTCGGCGCACCGTCGTCGCGCTGCGGGAGGCCTATCACGGCTGGACGATGGCGAGCGATGCGGTCACGACGAGCGCCTACGACAATCCGTCCGCCCTGGCCACTCGTCCCGACTGGGTGCACGTCGCCGACGTGCCGAATCGCTTCCGTGGCACGTATCGTGGCGAGGACACGGCCGATCGCTATCTCGCCGATCTGGCGGACGATCTCGAGGACCTGCAACGAGACGACAGGGACGTCGCGGCGTTCCTGTGCGAGTCGATCCTCGGCAATGCCGGGGGCGTCCTGCTGCCGGAGGGCTACCTCGCCGGTGCCTACGCGCAGGTCAGAGCGGCAGGCGGGCTCTGCATCGCGGATGAGGTGCAGGTCGGCTTCGGGCGCATGGGCTCGTCGTTCTGGGGCTTCGAGCAGTCAGGCGTGATCCCCGACATCGTGACGATCGCCAAGCCCATGGGCAACGGCTTCCCGATCGGCGGGGTCATCACCTCGAAGCGCATCGCCGATTCCCTGGCGACGCAGGGGCAGTTCTTCTCCTCGGCGGGCGGGAGCACCCTCAGCTGCGCCGTGGGCCTGGCCGTGCTCGATGCGATGGTCGAAGACGACCTGCAGCGCAACGCGCTCGACATCGGGGCGCGGCTCGCCGATGGACTGCGAGGGCTCGCGACGCGGCATCCGCTCATCGGGGTCGTGCACGGCGAGGGACTGTATCTCGGCGTCGAGCTCGTGCGCGACCACGCATCCATGGAGCCGGCGGCTGCCGAGGCGGCGGCGATCTGCGAGCGCCTGCGCGAGCTCGGGGTGATCGTGCTGACGACCTCCGAACGGTCGAACGTGCTGAAGATCAAGCCGCCGCTGTGTCTCTCGGCCCAGAGCGCGGATCATGTCGTCGCGATGCTCGATCGCGTGCTCGCGGAGGGTTGGTAGTCAGGGCCCCGGGCTTCGAAATCCGCACCCTTTTGGAATGTTAAAAGCGCATTTCGAACCCGAACTGGGGATTGCGCTGAGGAATACCGGGGGTACATAGTGATGCTCAGCGTCAGACGACCCGATGTCCGACCCATGCGCTGTTCCCCGAGGAGTACACATGGCCACGAAGACCAAGCCGCTCGCCCAAGGAGGCGGGACGCTCAAGCGTAATCTCGGACTGTGGGCCATCGTCGGCCTCGGTCTGGGGTACATGACCCCGACCGTCGTGTTCGACACGTTCGGCATGGTCGCCCGCGACACCGACAACGTCGTGCCGGCGGCGTACCTCGTCGCCCTCGTGGTGATGGTGTTCACGGCGATCAGCTACGGCAAGATCTCCAGCGCGATCCCGAGCGCCGGATCGGCCTACACCTACGTGCGGGAGTCGATCCACCCCAACCTCGGCTTCATGGTCGGGTGGACCTCGCTGATCGACTACGTGCTGCTCCCGATGGTCAACTGCCTCATCATCCGCAGCTATCTGGAGGCGCTGTTCCCCGACATCCCCGGGTGGATCTGGGTGGTGCTGTACTGCATCCTCGTGACGAGCATCATCTACATGACGATGCGCGGCACCTCGAACCTCAACATGATCCTGCTGGTCTTCTCGATCGTCGTCATGATCGTCTTCGTGGTCCTGGTGGTCGCGCAGCTGATGCGCGGCGAGGGTGCGGCGACCATCGCCTCGATGACCCCGTTCTTCCACGACGGCGCCACCATGGGCGCTGTGCTGATGGGCGCCACGATCGTGTGCTTCTCGTTCATCGGGTTCGACGCGGTCACGATGTATGCGGAAGAGGCGAAGGATCCGAAGATCATGCCGAAGGCGATCCTGCTGACGGTGCTCCTCGGCGGCGCGATCTTCCTGATCGCCGGCTACCTCTCGCAGCTGCGCTTCCCCGACTGGAACGAGTTCGCACCGGGCGGTGACATGCAGTTCGTCGAGGACTCCACGCTCCCGATCATCGGCAACCTGGTCGGAGGCCCGGTGCTGATGGCCGTGCTGACCGCCGCCGGCTTCTGCGCCACGCTCGCCTCGGGTCTGGCATCGCACGCCTCGGTGTCGCGCATGCTGCTGGTGATGGGCCGCAACAACGTGCTGCCGCAGAAGGCTTTCGGGTACATCAACCCGCGCACGCACACGCCGACGTTCAACATCGTGCTGGTCGGGGCGATCTCGCTGCTCGCGATCCCTTTCACGCTCGAGCTGATCGCCGCGTGGATCAACTTCGGTGCGCTGATCGCCTTCACGTTCGTCAACATCTCGGTGATCGCCTGGTTCGCCATCCGCAAGGGACGGCGCAAGACCCCCGGTGACATCTTCAACTTCATCGTGATGCCGGGCATCGGCATGGTGCTCACCGGACTCCTGTGGGCGAACCTGCATGAAGACGCCCTGCGCGGTGGCCTGGTCTGGACCGCGATCGGACTCGTCTACCTCGCCATCATCACGAAGGGCTTCCGCAAGAAGGTCGTCGCCTTCGATGAGAACCAGGCCGTCACCGGCTACAACAAGGTCGTCAAGGTTCCGGTCGACGAGAGCTGACAGCGCCGACCCGCGTCGTCCCGAACCGACAAGAGCCGCCTCCCGCAAAGGGAGGCGGCTCTTGTGGTGAATCGCTGTCGATCAGATGACGCCCTGTGCGAGCATCGCCGCGGCCACGCGCTCGAAGCCCGCGATGTTGGCCCCCGCGACGTAGTCGCCTCCGACGTCGTGGCGCTCGGCGGCGTCGAAAGCGGCGCTGTGGATGTCTGCCATGATCTCGCGCAGCTTGTTCTCGCTGTCGCCGAAGGTCCAGCGCTGACGGGAGGCGTTCTGGCTCATCTCCAGCGCCGAGGTCGCGACGCCGCCGGCGTTGGCGGCCTTGCCCGGTGCGAAGAGCACCCCGGCCTTCTGGAACGCCTCGACGGCCTCGGGGACGCACGGCATGTTGGCGCCCTCGGAGACGGCGCGGACGCCGCCGGCGATCAGAGCCTCTGCATCCGCGAGGCTGACCTCGTTCTGCGTGGCGGACGGCACGGCGATGTCGACCGGCACCTCCCACACGCTGCCGCCCTCGACGAAGCGTGCGCTCGGACGACGGTTCGCGTACTCGACGATGCGAGCGCGCTCCACTTCCTTGAGCTGGCGGAGCAGGTCGAGGTCGATGCCGGCGTCGTCGACGACGTACCCGGAGGAATCCGAGGCGGTGACGGCGGTCGCGCCCAGCTGGGTCGCCTTCTGGATCGCGTAGATCGCGACGTTGCCGGATCCCGAGATGCCGACGCGCTTGCCCTCGAGCGAGTCGCCGTGCACGGCCAGCATCTCCTGAGCGAAGAACACGGCGCCGTAGCCGGTGGCCTCGGTACGGACCTCCGCACCACCCCAGCCGGTTCCCTTGCCCGTGAACATGCCGGACTCGTGGCGGTTGGTGACCTTGCGGTACTGGCCGAAGAGGTAGCCGATCTCGCGCCCGCCGACACCGATGTCTCCTGCGGGGACGTCGGTGTGCTCGCCGAGGTGACGGTACAGCTCGTTCATGAACGACTGGCAGAAGCGCATGACCTCGGCGTCCGACTTGCCGTGCGGGTCGAAGTCCGAGCCGCCCTTGCCGCCGCCGATGCCCTGACCGGTGAGCGCGTTCTTGAAGATCTGCTCGAAGCCGAGGAACTTGATGATCGAGAGGTTCACCGACGGGTGGAACCGGAGCCCGCCCTTGTACGGTCCGAGCACGGAGGAGAACTGGATGCGGTAGCCGCGGTTGACCTGCAGGCGGCCCGAGTCGTCGACCCACGGCACGCGGAACATGATCTGACGTTCCGGCTCGACCAGACGCTCGAGGATGCCGCCGTCGACGTACTCCGGGTGCCGATCGAGCACCGGTGCGATCGAGTGCAGCACTTCGTGCACGGCCTGGTGGAACTCCGGTTCGTGCGGGCTGCGCGACAGGACGGTGTCGAACACGGTCTGCACGGAGGGGGCGAGCGGATGGAAGGCAGGAGTCGTTGCGGTCACGCGGATGATGCTTTCTGGTGGGGGATGGTGGTGCAGGCGATCGTGTCGCGTGATGCGGCGCCGGATCGGGCGCGAGATTTCACTCTAGCGGGCACCCGGAATCGTCGGCTCGGAGGGCCGAGCGTCACCCGGTGTTCTGCAGACCTGCTGCCACACCGCTCACGGACAGCAGCAGAAGTCGCTGTTGTTCGGCATCGGCACCGGAACCGGTGGCCTCGGTGTCGCCGGCCGAGCGCAGGGCACGCAGGGCGCGCAGCTGCAGAAGGGACAGGGCGTCGACATAGGGGCTGCGCAGCTGCACGGCCCGCTGCAGGACCGGCTTGCCCTCGAGCAGGCCCTCGCCGCCGGTGAGGCGGATCACCCATTCCCGGGTGAGAGCGAGCTCGTCGAGCACCAGGGTGGCGAGATCGTCGCGGTCGCCGAGTGCGAGGTACTGCCGGGCGATGCGTTCGTCGGTCTTCGCCAGGCTCATCGCCACGTTGTCG
Source organism: Microbacterium saperdae (assembly GCF_006716345.1). NCBI lineage: Bacteria > Bacillati > Actinomycetota > Actinomycetes > Micrococcales > Microbacteriaceae > Microbacterium > Microbacterium saperdae. The sequence goes on along the minus strand of NZ_VFOX01000001.1, from coordinate 2,597,978 downwards.
ATCATGGTCCGCAGCAGCGGCCATTCCCGGTACGCCTCGACGAGCAGCTCCTCGTCGCCGACGGCCTGGAGCGCGGTGCCCAGTCCGAACCAGCCGGCCAGGTTGATGCGCGCCTGCGTCCACGCGAACACCCACGGGATGGCCCGCAGGTCCTCGAGCGACTCCACCGAGAGTCCGCGCCGCGCAGGACGCGACCCGAGCGCCAGCAGCCCGATCTCCTCGAGCGGGGTGACGGTGGCGAACCAGGGTGCGAAGCCCTCGGCCTTCACGAGTGAGAAGAAGCGCTCGCGCGATGCCGTGTCCATGGTGGCCGCGACGTCGGCGTACCGGGCGGCGGCACCGCTGGTGCGCTGCTCGACGGTCGGCGACGATGCCAGCAGCGTGGCCGCAGCGACCTGGTCGATGTGGCGCATCGCGATGGCCGGCTCGCCGTAGCGCGCGAAGATGACCTCACCCTGCTCGGTCAGCTTGAAGCGTCCGTCCACCGAGTGCGGGGGCTGCGCGAGGATCGCGGAGTTCGCAGGTCCGCCGCCACGACCCAGCGCCCCACCACGACCGTGGAACAGGGTGAGCTCGATGTCCGATTCCTGCGCCCACAGCGCGATCTTCTCCTGCGCCTCGTAGAGCGCGAGGTTCGCGGCCACGGGTCCGACGTCCTTCGAAGAGTCGGAGTAGCCGAGCATGACCTCGAGCTTGTTGCCGGTCTCGGCCATGCGGGCCCGGAACTCGGGGAACGTGACGGCCTCGGCGAGGATCTCCGGCGCCGCCTGCAGGTCGGCGAACGTCTCGAACAGCGGGACGACGTCGAGCACGGGGGCGTCATCGCCGAGCGCGTGCTTCGCGAGGCGGTGCACGTTGGCGAGGTCGGAGGCGGCCTGCGTGAACGACACCACATAGCGGCCGGCCGCGCGGAGTCCGCGTTCGCGCTGGATGTCGGCGATCACGCGGAAGACCTCGAGCACCTCCTCGGTCTGCGCGCTGATCGCCTCGCCGGCGTCGAGCTCGGCGAGCGCCTTCGCGTGCACCTGCGAGTGCTGGCGAACCTCGAGCTCGGTGAGGTGGAAGCCGTAGGTCTCGACCTGCCAGATCAGGTGCTGCACACCGCCGAACGCATGACGCTTCGCTCCCGCGGCCGCGAGCGAGGACTGCACGCTGCGCAGATCGGTCAGCAGCTCCTCCGGGCGGGAGTAGCGCAGCTGTCCCTCGCCGTGTCGGGTCGCGGCCACCCGACGGGCGAGCACCAGGAGCACGCGGCGGTGCGGTTCGTCGGGGGAGCGGGTCGCGAGCTCAGCGGCCAGGCCGGGCTCTGCGGCCGCGAAGCGCTCCCACAGCGCGATGACCTCGGCGCTGGGCGGGGTGCCTTCCGCGTCGAGGGTCAGGGTGCGGCCGATGCGCTCGAGCGCACGCTCGAGACCGCGGAGCACGTGATCGGCCGCGATGTTCGACGCTTCACGGGTCACGGACGCCGTCACGAAGGGGTTGCCGTCGCGGTCGCCGCCGACCCAGGAGCCGACGCGCACGAATGCCGGGACGATCGGCGCACTGGAGCCGGAGTCCTCGCCGCGGAGCGCGTCATCGATACGGCGGTACACGTGGGGGACGGTGGTGAAGAGCGTCTCGTCGAAGACGCCCATGACGGTGCGCACCTCGTCCGTGGGGGACGGCTTCTGGGAGCGCAGCGGCGCGGTGCGCCAGAGCGTGTCGATCTCCTCGAGCATGCGGCGCTGCGCACGATGTGCCTCGGCTCCGCCCGCGCTCGCCGCGTCGTGCTGGGTCAGCAGCTCGGACAGGCGGCGGATGCTCGACGAGACCGCACGGCGGCGGGCCTCGGTCGGGTGGGCGGTGAAGACCGGGTGGAAGCGGAGGCCCTCCAGGCGACGTCGCGCCTCGTCCTCGCCCACCTCGTCCTTCAGGCGGGCATACGCCGTGGCGACGGTGTCGGCGGCGTCCTCACGGCCCGGCTGCCCTGCCCGCTCCCGCAGCACGCGGACCCGCTGGTGCTCCTCGGCGAGGTTGACCAGGTGGAAGTAGCAGGTGAAGGCGCGGGCCACCTCGTCGGCCCGTGCGACCGTGAACGACTCCGCGATGGCGGCGGCGCGATCGAAGGCATCCGGCGTCTCCTCGTCGTACGCCTGGATCGTCGCCAGTCGCAGGCGCTCGACGTCTTCGAACAGGGCGTCGCCGCCGGCCTCGCGCAGCACCTGTCCGAGCAGGACGCCGAGCATCCTGACGTCGTTGCGCATCGCATCGGGAATGCCGCGGCCGGCCTCGAAGCGGCCGATCACGCGGATGGCCTCGGTGTTCGTGGGCTCGGGGAAGGTGTGTTCGGGGGTCACGCTTCGAGCGTATCCCGGCTCGGAAGCGCGGATGACACGCATGACAGGGCGTGACATGAACCGTGAGGTCACCGCACCCCGCGGTGCGCGAAACGCCCGGGCACCGCGGCTCTCTCCGTGTGCGCCGCCGCCCACCGACCTACCATGGAGGTGATGCGCATCTCAGCGAACCCTCTCCGCGGGCAGCAGTTCCCCGCCGTCCTCCTGCTCGTGGCCGCCGGGCTCGGCCTCCTGCTCGCGAATCTGCCGACGCACGATGCGGTCGCCGCCGTCCTCGATTTCCACATCGCCGTGCCGGGCACCGGCCTCGATCTCTCGATCGCGCACTGGGTCTCCGACGGGCTCCTCGCCGTGTTCTTCTTCGTCGTGGCGATCGAGCTGCGGCACGAGCTGACCCACGGAGAGCTCGACTCGCCGCGCAAGGCGCTGCAGCCCGCGATCGCCGCGGCGGGGGGTGTGCTGGTCCCGATCGCCGTCTACCTGCTGATCGCGGGAGGGGAGGCGACCGTGCTCGGGTGGCCGATCCCCACGGCGACCGACATCGCGTTCGCCCTCGGAGTGCTGGCCATGTTCGGCCGGGGGCTCCCATCATCCGTGCGGGTGTTCCTGCTGGCCCTCGCGATCCTCGACGACATCATCGGCATCATCTTCATCGCCGTGCTGTTCGCGCACGACGTGCAGTGGCTGCTGCTCGCGCTCGCCGTGGTGGCCGTGGTCGCGTTCGCCCTGCTGAGCAGGATCACGAATCCGAAGGTCCGTCCGCTCATCGTGCTCGCCATGATCGTGATCGGCATCATCGCCTGGGGTCTGGTCGCCGCATCGGGCATCCACGCCACCATCGCAGGCGTGCTGCTGGGGTTGGTGATGGCCCCGGCTCCGGCGGAGCGCACCCGGCACGCGCTGGAGCCGCTCGTGAACGGGGCGATCCTGCCGGTCTTCGCGCTCGTGGCGGCGTTCGTCGTGATCCCTGCACTCGCGCCGGCCGAGCTGTCCCCGGCGTTCTGGGCGATCGTCGTGGCGCTGCCGGTGGGCAAGATCGTCGGCATCACGCTCTTCGGGTGGGTGGGCATGAGCTTCCGACCGAAGGGGACGCCACCTGCACTGCCCTTCGGTGACCTGCTCGCAGCGGGTGCGCTGGGCGGCATCGGCTTCACGGTGTCGCTCCTCCTGGCCAATCTCGCCTTCGCCTCGGACGCATCGATCCGCGATCAGGCGATCCTGGGCGTGCTGGTCGGCTCGCTCCTGGCGCTCGTCATCTCCGCGGTGCTGGTGTCGTTGCGGGCTCGTGCCTATCGCCGTCTGGCCGCGGCGGCATCATGACCCCCGATGCCGCGCCGCATCCCGAGCAAGGAGGATCCGTGTCAGCGCAGACCGAGAACGCCCGAGGTCAGGATGCGCTGCGGGCGGCCGCCGAGACCATGCGTGCCGTGCGGGAGGAGTGCGTGTGGTCGCAGCGCATCACGCACCGCGACCTGGTGCCCTATCTGATCGAGGAATCGCACGAGGTGATCGACGCCGTCGAGAGCGGCACGCGCGCCGATCTGCAGGAGGAGCTCGGCGACCTGCTGTGGCAGGTGCTGTTCCACTCGGCGATCGCCGCGCAGGACCCGGACGATCCGTTCGACATCGACGACGTGGCCCGTACCCTGACCGAGAAGATGGTGCGACGGCATCCGCACGTCTTCGCGGATGCCGTCGCGCGCACCCCGGAAGAGGTGCTGGTGCATTGGAACGCCGCCAAAGCGGCTGAGAAGCGCACCAGGAGCAGCGTCCTCGACGGAGTGCCGCGGGGGATGCCGGCGCTGGCGCTCGCGCAGAAGCTCGTCGGGCGCGCCGCCGGTGCGGGCGTGGAGGTGCCCGCTTCCGCGGCGACGGATGCCCCCACGACGGAGGCCGAGCTCGGCGCGGCACTGTTGGCGCTCGTCGAGCGCGCGCGGGAGCGCGGATGGGATGCCGAGCGTGCGCTGCGCGAGCGGCTGCGCGCGATGGAAGCCGATGTGCGCGCGGCCGAATCCGCTCCCTGACCGCGCGACACGGCGGAGTCGACAGACCTGGGAAGATGGTTCCGTGGCTACTGTGAACCCGCCGCGCGGCATGCGCGACATCCTCCCCGCCGACAAGGCCCGCCGTGAGCGCGTGCTCTCCGTCATCCGCGAGCGCTACCTCGCCCATGGATTCGACGAGATCGAGACCCCGGTGGTCGAGGAATACAGCCGCCTGCACGCCGGAATCGGCGGTGACAACGAGAAGCTCGCGTACAACGTGCTGCGTCGAGGGCTGGATGCCGACGCGATCCGGAACGCGGCCGACGATCCCGCTGCGCTCTCCGATCTCGGGCTGCGCTATGACCTGACGGTGCCGCTCGCCCGCTTCTACGCCAGCAACCGTGGACAGCTGCCCGCGGTCTTCCGCTCGATCCAGATCGGTGCCGTGTGGCGTGCCGAGCGTCCTCAGAAGGGGCGCTACCGCCAGTTCGTGCAGTGCGACATCGACATCATGGGCGACGACTCCTCGCGGGCCGAGGCCGAGCTGATGGTCGCCTCGCTCGACGCGGTCGACGCGCTCGGACTCGAGGGTGCCACCGTGAGGATCAACGACCGGCGCGTGCTGGATTGGATGCTCGACAGCTTCGGCTTCGCCGCCGAGGAGCGGCCGGGCGTGCTCATCACGATCGACAAGCTCGACAAGATCGGGCCGGACGGCGTCGCGGCGGAACTGCGCGAGCGGGGTGCCGCCGCATCCGCCGTCGATGCGTTCGAGGCCTTCCTCCGCCGTCCCCAGACCATGGAGTACAACCCGTTCGGGGAGCGCCAGATCCGCAAGGCGCTGCCGGAGAACGCACCGGTCGAGATCGTCGCGCACCTGGTCGGCATCGGAGAGGCCGTCGCTGCGGGCCGTGCACAGTCCGACATCCCGCTCGTCTTCGACCCGTTCCTCGTGCGTGGCATGGGGTACTACACCGGCACGATCTTCGAGCTCGCACACCCGTCGGTCGACTACTCGCTCGGTGGGGGCGGACGCTACGACGGCATGATCGGCCGTTTCCTCGGACAGCAGGTGCCCGCGGTCGGATTCTCACTCGGCTTCGAGCGGCTGGTGGATCTGGTCGCCGACGGGGCGGATGCCGCGGCGCAGGCGATCGTGCTGATCCACGATGCCGATGTGCCGGTCGCCGAGCTCCTCGCCCACAAGACGGCGCTGATCGGCACGGGCGCCCGCGCGCGACTGGAACGTCGCACCAAGAATCTCAAGGCGCTGCTCGAGCGGGCATCCGCCGAGGGCTACACCGGTTTCGCGACGGTCACCGCCGGTGTGACGGAGCTCGAGGTCAAGCCCCTGAGCTGAGCGCGCCGGATGCCGTTCACGGCCCGTTCACACGGACGCGGTCGAATCGGGGCATGGGTCGAACGCGCCTCGTCGTCGCCGGAGTGGTGGTCGCGATCTCCGGAACCCTGGTCGGCGGGCGGATGCTGCTCACCCGCCAGGCCGCGATCGCGCGTCGCAGGATCGGCAAGCCGCTCGGTGAGGACTCCCTCGATGCCGACAGGGTGTGGCGCCGCTCGTTCGAGGGGGAGCCGATCGAGCTCGTGCTGCTCGGCGATTCCCTGGCCGCAGGGCTCGGCGCCGCGAAGCGCAAGCAGACGCTCGGCGGCCGTCTCGCGAGGGGACTCGGCCAGCGGATGCACCGCGCCGTGCGGCTGCGCACGGTGGCGATCGTGGGCTCGGAGTCGCCCGACCTCGACCGTCAGATCGATGCGCTCCCCGCGGAGGCACGGGTCCACGTCGCGGTGATCGTCGTCGGTGGCAACGACGTGACGCACCGGTTGCCCGTGTCGGCATCGGCGAGCCATCTGCACGCGGCGATCGGGCGTCTCCGTGAGCGGGGAGCGGAGGTCGTGGTGGGCACCTGCCCCGATCTCGGGGCGCTGCGGGCGGTGCCGCAACCGCTGCGGAGGCTCGCATCGAGCATGTCGCGACGCCTCGCCGCGTTCCAGTCCGAGACGGCCCAGCAGGCCGGAGCCGAACCCGTGGACCTCCGCCGGGCCGTCGGACCGCTCTTCTTCGACGAGCCGGAGGCCATGTTCAGCATGGACCGGTTCCACCCCAGTCCGCTGGGCTACCGGCGCACCGCCGAGGCCCTGCTCCCGGCGGTGTGCCGTGCGGCCCAGACGGCCCTCAGCTCGCCGCGTCAGCAGGAGCCGCGTCAGCCGGAGCAGCGTCAGACAGGGCAGCGTCAGACGGGGCAGAGCTGAACGAGGCCGCCCACTCGGCGACGCGCCGGGCGCTCTCCTCGTCGGACAGGTCCTCGACCCGGGTCATGATCGACCAGCGCACCCCGAACGGGTCGCGGATGCTCGCGTAACGATCGCCCGACACGAAGTGCGATGGTGCTTCGCGAACCGTCGCACCGGCCTCGACCGCCCGCTCCACGACGCCGTCGACGTCGGAGACGTACAGCCCCATCGAGTAGCAGTCATCGTCGCCGGCGGGGGCGGGCACCAGGTGATACTGCGGGTTCGGGTCGCCGAGCTGCAGCATGCCGGTGCCGAAGTCGAGATCGGCATGGGCGACGACGCCGCCGAACTCGGTCACGTCCACGACGCGGGCGCCGAACACATCGCGGTAGAACTCGATCGCACGCGCCGCATCGGGGATCGCGAGGAAGGGGGTCAGCGACGTGGCGCTGTGCGGACGTCCGGCCGTCGTGTGGGTGCCGGTGACTCCGGTGGTGGGGATCTCGTTGCTCATGAGCCCACGGTAGGTCGGGGCGCAGGCCCGGGGCTTGAAGATCCGCGACAACCTTCGCGCTCGCCGCGGGGCGGGTGCGATGTCGCCGAGGGACCCTACGCTGAGCGCATGGTGAACTCGTCCGGCGGTGTGCTGTATCCGGCACGTCTACCCGAGTTCCACCGCCTTCCCGCGACCGGTGCGGCGGCGGATCTCGTTGCCTGGTTCTGGATTCCCGAGTGGGACATCGAGCCGGGCGGCACCTCGCGGCAGGACATCGTCGGCTATCCGGCCCTCAACCTGGTGGTCGAGAACAGCGGTGTGATGCTGTCGGGGCCGACGACACGCGCATCGCACCGGGATCTCCGCGGGCGCGGCTGGGCGGTCGGAGCGCTCCTGCGCCCGGCGGCGGTGGCGGCATTGATCGACGACCCCTCCGCGCTGGTCGACACGGTGCGCGTCCTGGGCGAGCCGTCGCTGCACGCCCGGGTGACCGCCGCGATGTCATCGGGCGCGGGGCATCGAGAGCGCGCCGTCGAGGCGTTCGCCCGATGGCTCGTGGACCGCGTGGGTCCTCTCGACGAGTCGGCGCACCAGGCGAACGCGCTCGTCGAGGTTCTCGGGGGAGCGGATGCCGCGCTCACACCCGTCGAAGCGGCGACACGGCTGGCCGTGTCCGTACGGACGCTGCAGCGTATGGCGCATCGGTATGTCGGCGTCTCTCCGGCCGCGATGATCCGCCGACGTCGGCTCCAGGATGCCGCCCAGATCGTGCGCGAGGATCCACGGGCCGACCTGGCGGCGATCGCCGCCGAGCTCGGATACGCCGATCACGCGCACCTCACCCGAGACTTCCAGGCGGTGCTGGGGATCGCGCCGCGCGTCTACCGTGCCGAACTGGGCGACTGAGGTCAGAGTCGCAGGCGTTGCACGCGGATCCGCACCAGGCGATACATCACACCGATCACGATGACGATGGTGCCCACCAGGGACGCGACGACGGGGAGCGTGTTCACCAGCAGCAGGCACCCGAGTGCGCCGATCACCTGCAGCGCCCGGGGGTACCGACGGGTGCCGCCCTCCTGTCGGAACGCCGCGGCGTTCGCGATCAGGTAGTAGGTGAGCACCCCGAACGAGGAGAATCCGATCGCCCCGCGCAGATCCGCGACCAGCACGATCGAGATCACGAGCAGCGCGATCGCGATCTCCGCCCGACGTGGCACGTGCCAGCGTTCGTCGATCTTCGAGAAGAACGCCGGCACGTCTCTCTCGCGCGCCATGGCGAGCGTCGTCCGGCCGATGCCCGTGAGCAGGGCGAGCAGCGCCCCGAGCGAGGCTGACGCGGCGGACACCCGCACCAATGGCTCGAGTGGCGCCCATCCCACGGCCGAGACGACGTCGGCGAGCGGGGCCGTGCTCGTGGTGGCGCTCTCGCCGAGCACTGCCAGCACGGTGATCCCGACCAGCGCGTAGACGACCACGGCGCCCGCGAGCGCGAGCGTGATCGCCCGGGGGATGGTCCTCGCGGGATCGACCACCTCTTCACCCATCGTGGCGATCCGGGCATAGCCGGCGAAGGCGAAGAACAGCAGTCCCGCGCCCTGCAGCACGCCGTAGGCCGTGGCAGCCGGCAGGGTGCTGGGTGCGGCGACCGGCGCTCCCGCGAGGCCGAAGGCGACGACGACCGCGAGCCCGAGCAGCGAGCACGCCACGAGGATGCGGGTGAGGAGGGCCGTGCGGGTAACCCCGAAGCAGTTCACGGCGGCCAGAGCAGCCACGGCTCCCACAGCGACCGCGGGCTGCCAGCCCGCGGGCGCGGCGTAGGCGGCGAACGTCATGGCCATCGCGGCGCAGCTGGCGATCTTGCCGACCACGAAGCTCCAGCCCGCGATGAATCCCCACCAGGGTCCGATCTCCGCTCTGGCGTATGCGTAGGTGCCGCCCGCGACCGGGTGTGCCGCGGCGAGCTGGGCCGATGCGGTGGCGTTGCAGTAGGCGACGACCGCGGCGATGGCCAGGGCGATCAGCACCCCGCTGCCCGCGACGCCGATCGCCGGTCCCCAGACGGAGAAGACCCCGGCGCCGATCATCGAACCGAGACCGATCGCGACGGCGTCGCCGGTCTTCAGTCGTCGTGCGAGGGGCATCCCGTCATCGTGGCATGCCGCGGTGAACAGGAGGTGCTCAATCGCGTGCTGCGGTGACGCGCTTCTTCTCGCGGATGTACACCTCGCGTCGCACCTTCGCGACGATGTCGCCGTCGCGGTCGGTGATCACGGTCTCGAACCACTCGAGCACTTTGGCCCCGCCGTGTGCCCGCTCGCGGATCTCCTCCGCCCGCTGCGTGGAGACCTCGAACTCTGCCGTGAGCACTCCGCGCCCCGGCTTGAGGAACTCGATCTCTCCGCGGGTGTCCCACACCACGTAGTCGCGTCCGAGCTGGTGCATCACCAGCATGAAGAAGTACGGATCGGTCATGGCCGACATCGACCCGCCGAAAGCGGTCTTGACGTAGTTCCGGGTGAACACGTTCACGTGCAGTTCGACGGTCGCATGCGTCCAGTCCTCGCTGAAACGGCGGATGCGGATCCCGCTGAACAGATTCGGGATCCACAGGCTCATGCCCACGACGAGGCGGCGAGGAGTGATGCGCATGGCGCCAGTGTGGCCCAACCGATCGCTGCGGAGTAGTCGGGTGGAGGGTTGCGACAATTGTTCTAGTTTCACTAGAATTAAGCCAACTAGTGGAGGACGGATGCTGATCAAGGTCGACATGAGCAGTGGGGCGCCGCTCTATGAGCAGGTCGCGGCATCCGTGCGGGCTGACATCGTCGCCGGCCGCGTGGCTCCCGGGGATCGTCTCCCGTCTGCGCGCGAGCTCGCCGAGGCGCTGGAGATCAACCTGCACACGGTGCTCCGCGCTTACCAGCAGCTTCGCGATGAGAGCCTCATCGACCTGCGCCGCGGCCGTGGAGCCGTGATCTCGGCATCCGCAGCCCCTCTCGCGGAGTTGTCTCAGGACATCTCCGCGCTTGTCGCGCGCGCCGCCGCACTCGGACTTTCCCCCGCCACCCTCGCCGCCCTCATCAAGGAGACCGCAGTATGAACGCCGACATCCGCCGTGCCCGACGCGCATTCTGGTGGGTGGGGGTGATCGTTCCTCTCGCCATGATCGCCCTCTCGGCCGTGGTCGTCCTGGCCTGGCTGCCTGAGATCCCGGATCCGTCTGCCATCCACTGGGGGACCGACGGTGTCAACGGGTACGGGCCGCGCTGGATCCACCTGATCATCCTCATCGGGATCGGGGGTGGCATGGTCGCGCTGTTCGCACTCATCGCACTGCTCGCGCACAAGATGCCGCAGGGTGGCGGAGCACCGGCGCCGGACGGCCCGCAGTGGTCGGCGACGGCGCGGTTCCTCGGCGCAGCGAACCTCGCCACCGCGGGCTTGATGTCGCTCATCGCACTGGTCTCGGTCGGCGTGCAGCGGGGTCTGACGGATGCCGCCGATGCCGCCGACATCACGCCTTCGGTCTTCCTCGGCTTCGCCGTCATGATCGTCCTGGGCGTCGCGGGGTGGTTCCTCCAGCCGCCGACGCCCCTCGGCGCCGGTGCTTCAGGTACCCCTGCGGCACCGTTGCCATTGGCCGCGAATGAGCGCGCGGTGTGGATCGAGACCGTGACGATCGCGCGCTCCGGCCAGATCGTGCTGGGCGTCGGCGTCTTCATCAGCATCGCCATGGCCGTGCTGCTGTTGGCTCAGGGGATCCCCGCCTGGTGGATCACCGCGGCTGTCGCACTGCTGCTGGTGGGCGCCGTCGTGACGACACTGAGCTTCCGGGTGCGGGCGAGCGCCGCCGGGCTCCAGGTGCGCTCGGCGGTCGGCTGGCCGAACATAGAGATCCCCGCGGGCGAGATGGCGAGCGTCCGTGCGATCGAGGTCGACCCCTTCGCCGAGTTCGGCGGTTGGGGATATCGCCTCAGCGCCGATGGGCGTCGTGGTGTCGTGCTGCGCGGAGGCCCCGCGCTCGAGGTGACCCGCACGGACGGACGCCGATTCGTCGTCACGGTCGACGATGCAGAGACAGCGGCCGCGGTCCTCGCGACCGCAGCCCGGAAGGAAGGCTGACTCATGACCGATTCCCTCGAGAGCACCACACGCCGCGTGCCCTGGCTCGCCGTGACCGCGTTCGTCCTGCTCGCGTGCGGGCTCGCCTGGCTCGTCGCTCTTCCGCTCTGGCTCGGAGATGGTCTGGCAGAACCCTTCACCGGCGTGCTGCTCCCGGTCATGATGTGGACTCCGGCTGTCGCCGCGCTCATCGTCACGTTCGCGATGCGAGTTCCTCCGCGGGGCGGCCGGGTGCGGTTCCTCGGCCTCTGGCCGCTGCGCCCGGCCAAGCGTGTGGTCTGGCTGATCGTGCTCGGCTGGCTCGCGCCGCCACTGCTGATCGGCGTGAGCATCCTCCTGGCCGCCGCGCTCGGATTCGTGACGCTCGACCCCACGTTCGGAGGCTTCTCGGCCGAGTTCGCGAAGATGCTCCCGGCCGGCGTGCCGATGCCTCCCGTCGAAGTGCTCGTCATCTCGCAGCTCGCGATGATCCCGCTCGGCGCCCTCATCAACAGCGTCTTCGCCTTCGGTGAGGAGCTGGGATGGCGGGGGTGGCTCGTGCCCGCGCTGCGACCGCTCGGCACCTGGCCGACACTGCTCATCAGTGGAGCGATCTGGGGCTTCTGGCACAGCCCGGTGATCCTCCTCGGGTACAACTTCGGCCGCACAGACATCACCGGCGTGCTGTTCATGATCGGCGGATGCGTCGCGTGGGGCATCCTGCTCGGCTGGCTGCGTCTGCGTTCGGCATCCGTCTGGCCCGCGGTGATCGCGCATGGCTCGCTCAACGCGGCCGGCGGCCTGATCGTGATCTTCGCGGCGTCGCAGCCCGATCTCGCGCTGGCGGGACCGCTCGGCGTCGCCGGATGGATCGTGGTGGCCGTCGTCGTGCTGGTGCTCGTGCTGACCGGTCAGTTCCGCCGGCAGCCGGAACTGGCCGGCACCCAGGGGCGGCTGCTGTCCCCGCCGCGGTCCTGACGGAGTCGACGGGAGGGGCCTTGACGCCCCTTCCGTCGCGCGGTTTGCTGGGCAGATGGAACCCACCGCTGATGCCTGGTCCCTCACCGACGCCTACCTCACCGAAGTCCTGGTCGGCCACGACCCCGCCCTCGAGGCCGCGCTCGCCGCACAGCGCAACGCGGGGATGCCCGCCATCGAGGTCGCTCCCGTCGCGGGAAAGCTGCTGCAGCTGCTCGCGCGCATCAGCGGGGCACGCCGCGTGCTCGAGATCGGCACCCTCGGCGGATACTCCACGATCTGGCTCGCCCGCGCCGTGGGTCCGGAGGGGAAGGTCGTGACGGTCGAGGCCGAGGCCGCCAACGCCGCTGTCGCCCGCGCGAGCATCGATGCGGCCGGCGTCGGTGACCGCGTCGACATCCGCATCGGACGAGGTGCCGACGTGCTGCCCACGCTGGTCGGTGGTTTCGACCTGGTCTTCATCGACGCCGACAAGGAGTCCAACACGATCTACCTCGACTGGGCGGCGAAGCTCGGCCACCCCGGCACCGTGATCGTGCTCGACAACATCGGCAGGGAAGGCGAGATCGTGCGGGACGACTCCGACGACTCGAAGGTGATCGGCACGAGGGACGGGCTGCGGATGCTGGGGGAGGACCCCCGCTTCGACGCGACCGCACTGCAGACGGTCGGTGCGAAGGGATGGGACGGCGTCGCGCTCGCCGTCGTCCTCTGAGCGCCTCACCTCCCCGGGATGAGACCCTCGCCTCCCCGCGATGGGTCCCTGAGCCTGTCGAAGGGTCGGGCTAGACTGGGCGCGGATCGACGACGCTCCACACAACGTTTTCCCTGAGCAAGGAGCACATCAGTGGCACTGATCGAGGCTGTAGGCGCACGCGAGATTCTGGACTCGCGCGGTAACCCGACCGTTGAGGTGGAGGTGCTCCTCGACGATGGCATCGTCCAGCGGGCGGCCGTTCCGTCCGGCGCGTCCACGGGCGCGTTCGAGGCGTACGAGCTGCGCGACGGCGACAAGGGCCGTTACGGCGGCAAGGGCGTGCTCAAGGCCGTCGAGGCCGTCATCGACGAGCTCGGCCCGGCACTCGAAGGCGTGGAGGCGAGCGAGCAGCGCATCGTCGACGAGATCCTCAACGAGGTCGACGGCACCGAGAACAAGAAGCGCGTCGGCGCCAACGCGATCCTCGGTGTGAGCCTCGCGGTCGCCAAGGCCGCCGCGGACTCGGCCGACCTGCCGCTGTTCCGCTACCTCGGTGGCCCGAACGCGCACGTGCTGCCCGTTCCGCTGTTCAACGTCATCAACGGTGGCGAGCACGCCGACAACGGCATCGACATGCAGGAGTTCTTCCTCGCCCCGATCGGTGCGGAGACCTACTCCGAGGCCCTGCGCTGGGGCGTCGAGACCTACCACGTCCTGCGCGCGGAGCTCAAGGCCGCCGGCTACGCGACCGGGCTCGGCGACGAGGGCGGCTTCGCTCCCGACCTGCCCAGCAACCGCGAGGGCCTCGACTTCCTCGTCAAGGCGATCGAGAAGGCGGGCTTCACGCCCGGCACCGACATCGCCCTCGGCCTCGACGTCGCCGCGACGGAGTTCTTCAAGGACGGCGTCTACCGCCTCGACAACAAGGACTGGGACGCTGCGGCGCTCACCGAGTACTACGTGGGTCTGGTCAACGACTTCCCGATCGTCACGATCGAGGACGCGCTGGCCGAGGACGACTGGGACAGCTGGAAGCTGCTCACCGACGCCCTGGGCTCCCAGGTGCAGCTGGTCGGAGACGACCTGTTCGTCACCAACCCGCAGCGTCTCGCGGACGGCATCAAGCGCGGCGTCGCCAACTCGCTGCTGGTGAAGGTCAACCAGATCGGCACCCTGACCGAGACGTTCGACGCGGTCAGCCTGGCGCAGCGCTCCGGCTACACGGCCATGCTGTCGCACCGCTCCGGTGAGACCGAGGACACCACGATCGCCGACCTGGCCGTCGCGACCAACGCAGGTCAGATCAAGGCGGGCGCTCCCGCCCGTAGCGAGCGCGTCGCGAAGTACAACCAGCTCCTGCGCATCGAGGAAGAGCTGGGCGATGCTGCCGTGTTCGCCGGTCGTTCGGCGTTCCCGCGCGCCAAGGCCTGAGTGCGGCTGAGACAGAAGTAGCCGCGCAGCGGCAAGACGAAGCCGCTGGCGCAGCGGCATGACGAAGGAGGGGCCGTGGCACGACGACCGGCTCCTCCTTCGGCGTCTCCGGGCAAGACCTCGGGGAAGACCCCCGCGGCGTCCCCGACTCCGCGGAAACCGCGGGCACGGACCGCGCAGGCAGAGACACCCCGTGTCGACGTGCGCGAATGGGCGTCCGGTATCCGCCTGTCGGCGTTCTCGGTGATCATGCTCTCGCTGGTCGTCCTGGGTGCCTGGGTGCTCGTGCCGACGCTGGGCACGTTCATCGATCAGCGTCAGAAGATCGCCGCACTGGAAGCATCCGTCCAGGTGAGCGAGGATCACATCGCCGCCCTGGAGCAGGAGCGCGAGCGGTGGCAGGACCCGGCGTACATCACGACCCAGGCGCGTGAGCGGCTGTACTACGTCAAGCCGGGCGAAGTCGTATTCCTCATCGACAACGACCTCGACCCCGCGGCCCTCCCGCGCGAGCAGGATCCGGTGAGCGACACGCTCGAGGAGAAGCCCGCCGACTGGATGCCCCAGTTGCTGCGCACCCTCACGTCCGCAGGGCTGAGCGACACCGCCGCGGTCGCGCCCTGACCGCGCGCTCGGAGCATCCTCTCGGCAGCCTCCCCTACGCTGGAGGGGTGACCACGCCGCCTTTCCCCGCCCCGACCTCCGCCGAGCTCGCCGTCGTCTCCGCTCAGCTCGGACGTACGGCGCGTGGCGTCGTCGGCATCGCCGCGCGGTGCGTGTGCGGCAACCCGACCGTGGTCGCGACCACTCCGCGCCTGCCGGACGGCACGCCGTTCCCCACGTTCTACTACCTGACGCATCCGGCGGCGACAGCGGCGATGTCGACGCTCGAGGCGACGCAGATCATGCCCGAGCTCGCCGCACTGCTGGCGGACGACGAGTCGGTCGCGGCCGCCTACCTCGCGGCCCATCAGGCCTATCTCGCCGACCGTGCGCAGTTCGGCGACGTCTCCGAGATCGACGGAATCTCCGCCGGCGGCATGCCGACCCGCGTGAAGTGCCTGCATGCCCTCGCGGGCCACGCCCTGGCGGCGGGCCCCGGAGTGAATCCGATCGGCGACGAGGCTCTCGCGCGTTCCTCCTGGTCGCCCGAGCGGTGCCGCTGCGACGACCCGGGTGCCGCCACGCGCGACGAGCCGGACGCATGATCCGGCGGCGGATGCTGCGCAGCGTCGTCGCCATCGCGGCGGTGACGGCATCCGTCCTGCTGCTCGGGGCGACGGCGACGCCGGGACCTGTTCCGGATGACCCGAGCGACCCCGTGCGCGCATCGGAGTACTGGCTCGACGGTGCCCGTATCCGTGAGGCATGGCAGACCACCCGCGGTGAGGGCGTCACGATCGCCGTGATCGACACGGGAATCGGCATCGTTCCGGCGACCTTCGGCGATGCGGTCGTGGGCGGTACGGATGTGTCCGGCACCGGTACCCCGGACGGCCGCACCCCTCTCGGAGCGATCGACGGCAACCACGGTTCGTGGGTGGCCTCGCTCGCCGCCGGACGCGGAGCCCCTGACGGCACCGGCATGATCGGGGTGGCGCCGGAGGCGAATCTGCTCTCCATCTCGGTCGGGTTCGGGGCAGCGGCCGCCGTGCCGTTCACCGAGCAGGTCGCGAAGGGCATGCGCTGGGCGGTCGACAACGGCGCCGACGTCATCAACCTGTCCTTCACCACGAACACGCTCGACTGGGATGAGAGCTGGGACGACGCCTTCCTCTACGCCTTCGAGCACGACGTCGTCGTGATCGTCGCGGCCGGGAACCGGGGGAGCGGCACGAGCATCATCGGAGCACCCGCCACGATCCCCGGCGTGCTCACGGTGGGCGGCGTCGACCAGACCGGAACGGCGAGCATCGAGGCATCGACCCAGGGCATCACGATCGGGATCTCCGCGCCCAGCGAAGGACTGCTGGGGATGTCGGCAGACGGCAAGCTGGCCTCGTGGAGCGGCACCAGTGGTGCGGCTCCGATCGTCGCGGGTATCGCAGCGCTCATCCGCTCCGCGCACCCGGATATCAAGGCGATCGACGTCATCAACCGCATCATCAAGACGGCGATCCCCGTGGATGGCGCCGAGAAGCCCAGCGATCCGCTCTACGGCTACGGCCTGGTGGATGCCGCCGCCGCGATCAGCGCGAACGTCCCCGCCGTCGACAAGAACCCGATGGGCGATCTCGCCGAATGGATCCGGCTCTACCGTCGCGCCGAGGCCGAGCCGCTGCCGGAACCGGCCATCACACCGGTGCAGATTCCGCCTCTGCCGGATGCGGATGCGCCGACCGAAGCGGGTTCACCGCTGCTTCCCAGTGCTGATTCACTGCGCTACGGTACCCTGCCGCTCGTCGCGCTCACAGTCCCTGGTATCCTGATAGCGCTTGGCGTCACCGCTGCTGCCCGGCGCATCCGATCGGCGCGCGCTCTTCGCACGCCAAAACCCTGACTCCAAGGAGTTGTCCCCCTGTGCCCAAGATTCTGATTGTCGGTGGCGGATACGCCGGTTTCTACACCGCATGGAAGCTCGAGAAGCACCTCCGCAAGGGTGAGGCCGAGGTCACCATGGTCGACCCGCTGCCGTACATGACGTACCAGCCCTTCCTGCCCGAGGTCGCCGCCGGTTCGATCGAGGCCCGCCACTCCGTGGTCGCGCACCGTCGTCACCTGAAGCGCACCAACGTGCTCACGGCGAAGGTGACGAACATCAACCACGCCGAGAAGACGGCGACGATCACGCCGCCGGTGGGGGATCCCTACGAGTTCTCGTACGACCAGATCGTCGTCACCGCCGGTGCGGTCTCGCGTACGTTCCCGATCCCAGGCATCGCCGACAACGCGATCGGTCTGAAGACGATCGAAGAGGCCGTCGCGATCCGCGACCGCGTGATGTCGAACTTCGACAAGGCGGCTTCGCTGCCCGCCGGTCCGGAGCGCGACCGTCTGCTCACCGTCGTCGTCGTCGGTGGCGGATTCGCCGGCATCGAGGTGTTCGCCGAGCTCCGCTCGCTGGCCTCCTCGCTGGTGGGCAAGTACCCGCAGCTGCGCTTCGAGGACACGCACTTCCACCTGATCGAGGCCATGGGCCGCATCATGCCCGAGGTCTCGCTGCAGACGAGCGAGTGGGTCCTCAAGGACCTCGCCAAGCGCGGAGCCAACGTGCACCTCGACACGCAGCTGACCAGCGCGGTCGACGGCAACGTCGAGCTCTCGACGGGCGAGGTCATCCCGACCGACGTCATCGTCTGGACCGCGGGCGTCATGGCCAACCCGACCGTCGTGCGCGGCGGCGACCTGCCGGTCGAAGAGCGTGGTCGCATCCAGACCCGCGCTGACCTGCGCGTCGGCACGCCCGAGGCTTTCGTCGAGGGCGCCTGGGCTGCCGGTGACGTCTCGGCCGTCCCCGACCTGTCCGGTGGTGGCGTCGGCGGCTTCTGCGTGCCGAACGCCCAGCACGCCGTGCGTCAGGCGAAGCTGCTCGCGAAGAACCTCGTCGCCGTGCTCCGTGGAGAGAACCCCAAGGAGTACTTCCACAAGAACATGGGCGCCGTCGCGGGTCTCGGCCTCTACAACGGTGTCTTCCAGTCCGGCAAGATCGCGCTCAAGGGCTTCGTCGCCTGGGTCGCGCACCGTGGCTACCACGGTCTCGCGATGCCGACATGGGAGCGCAAGTTCCGCGTGATCTGGGGCTGGTGGAACAACCTGTGGCTCGGCCGCGATCTCGTGAACCTCGAGACGGTGCAGAACCCGCGTTACGTGTTCGAGGAGTTCGCTGCTCGTCCGCGTCCGGCCGCTGACGCTGCTCCGACCGCGGCACCTGCTGCCGCGAAGGCTCCGGCCGCCGCGAAGAAGGCGCCGGCCGCCAAGGTCTCGGCTGCCGACAAGGCTGCTGCCGACACGGCCGAGGTCGCTGAGAAGGCTCCGGCGAAGAAGGCTCCGGCGAAGAAGGCTCCTGCCAAGAAGCCCGTCGCGGAGAAGGCTGCCGCGAAGTAGTCTCCCGCACCTCGCATCGAAAGGCCCTCCCCGCTCGGGGAGGGCCTTTCGCTTTCCCCCGCGTGCTCGGAGGAGATGCATAACTCGGCCCGATAGTGTCGGGCGAGCAAGGGGAGTACTCCCGTCTGCGGCGCAGTCGTCACTACGGACATGTCATCGTGTCCCGGCCCGCCGGCCCGTGAGGGTGGAGGAGACCTTGGCGTCCGCCTGGCGGACCGCCGTGGTACCTCCTGCCGTCGTCCCGACGTGGTGGCTCCCCGCTGGTCCGCTTCACGAAGGGATCACTCATGGGAAAGCTCTCCCGTCTCCTCGGCCTGGCCTCAGAGGCCCTCGACAAGTCCACCGGTTCGACCCGCAGTGCGCAGGACGGCACGGCCCCCCGCTCGACCGATTGGGGCGACCTGGGACGTCGGGCGGTCGACGTCGTGCGGGGTCCGTCCACGACGCCTCCCGGTCGGGAAACGTCTCACGAAGTGCGTCCGACGTCGGCGGACCCCTCTGCGCCCCCGCCCGCGTCCGGTTCGCCGATGAACCCTGGGCGGTCGCGCACGGGTGCATCGGTGTCGGACACGGATCGCGCGGCGATCGCCCGCTACGACTACCTTCTCCGCACGGCTGACCCCGCGCAGGTCGAGCGGATTCATCGCGATGCCTTCTCGCGGTTGACGCCGCAGCAGCGCGAGCATGTGGCCGCGAGGATGAGGGAGGAGCTCGCGCCGGAGGAGCGTCCGCCCTCCGCGTCCTCTGAGGATCTGGCGCGCGCTGCCGGACGTTCGGAGGCCATGAACCCCGGACGCATGCGTGGCCTCCTCTCGCGTGTCCGTGGGGGAGGTACCGGCGGCGCCGTGCTCGCGGGAGGCGCCGCGGTCGGCGTGCTCGGCGCGGTCGCCGGAGGCGCTGTGCTCAGCGCCGTCGCCGCGCCCCTTCTCGAACAGGCGGCGGGCTTCGGAGTCGACTTCGAATCACTCGCTGCCGGCCTGGATGTCGATGCGTTGGCCGGTGGTTTCGATGTCGAGTCCGTGACGGGCGGCGCGGAGGAGCTGGTCGGCTCCGTCGGAGACACCGTCTCGGGGCTCGGCGAGACCGCCTCGGGTTGGGGGGAGCAGCTGGGGAACCTCGGAATCCCCGGCATCGGCGATCTGTTCGGCCGCTGATCGGCTGAACGGGTGACTCAGCCGGGTCTTCTACGATGTCCGGACAGCCCCTGACAGAGACGAGCCCTTCATGAGCCCCGCCGCTGCCGTCGCGACAGCCCCCGAACACGGTTTCACCGGAATGACCGGTTTCGCCGCCGATGTCCTCACCGCCCTCGGGGACATCGGCGTCGGCGTGCTCGTGTTCATAGAAGTGCTGATCCCGCCCATCCCGAGCGAGGTGATCCTCCCGTTCGCCGGGTACCTGAGCCAGAGCGGCGATCTGCACCTGGGCTGGCTCATCTTCTGGAGCACGCTCGCGTCGTGGATCGGTGCGCTGCTGCTCTATGCGCTCGGCCGCGCCATCGGGATGGAGCGTGCCGTGCGTTTCCTCGCTGCCACGCGACTGGTGAGCAGGTCGGACCTCGATCGTGGCGCGCACTGGTTCGCGCGTCGCGGCGGATGGACGGTGCTGGTCGGCCGGATGGTCCCCGGGGTGCGGAGCCTGATCTCGATCCCGGCCGGTGCATCGCGCATGGGGCTGGTGCGGTTCAGCGTCTACACGATCATCGGCAGTGGGCTCTGGAACGCGATGCTCATCGGCGTCGGGGCCGCACTCGGCACGCAGCACGAGAAGCTCGAGCGCTACCTCGGCTATCTCGACTACGTCGTGTACACCGCGATCGCTGTGGCGCTCGTCGTGCTCGTCATCCGCCGCATCCTCGAGGCGCGCGCACCACGCTCGCTCTCTGCACGCGCCGATGCCGCCACGATCGACGCCGCGGGGGAGTGAGAGTACCCCCGGTCGGACTCGAACCGACACTGAAGCGATTTTAAGTCGCCTGCCTCTGCCATTGGGCTACGGGGGCGTCGTCCTCGACAGCTTATCGGGGCAGTGCGCCGTGCTACCGGGTGTCGTGAGACGTGATCCCGAGTACGGTCAGGCCGTAGGGTGGGGGAGTGCTCGATCTCACCGATGAACTGAGCCCCGTCGAGGGCACCCTCGCTGTCGCCCCGGAGTGGGAGGATCCCGCCCGCTATTGGCCGCGACTCTCCGCCGCGACCGGCCACCTTCCCGCCCCGGTGGCGGTGATCGATCGCGAGGCGTTGCGCTACAACGCGATGGATCTGCTCGTCCGATCGGGCGGCCTCCCCATCCGTGTGGCGTCCAAGTCGGTGCGCGTGCGCGCGGTGCTGGATGCGGTGCTGCAGCTGCCCGGATACCAGGGGATCCTCGCGTTCACCCTCGCCGAGGCCCTCTGGCTCTCCGAAGACCACGACGACATCATGCTCGGCTACCCGACGGTCGACCGCGCCGGCCTCGAGCAGCTGTTCTCGGACGAGCGCGCCGCGCAGCGCATCACCCTCATGATCGACGATCCCGTGCATCTCGACTTCATCGACAGCGTGGCAGGTCCGGGTGAGCGCCCCGAGATCCGTGTCGCGATCGACGTGGACGCCTCGTGGCGTTCGGCCGTCCTCGGCCACATCGGCGTGCGGCGCTCGGCGCTGTTCAGCGCGGGCGAGGTCGTCGCCTTCGCGCGCAAGGTGGTCGCACGCCCGGGCTTCCGGCTCGTCGGCCTCCAGATGTACGACGCGCAGATCGCCGGACAGGGTGACGATGCGGGGCCGGATGCGCCCTTGATCCGCCTCGTACAGGCACGCTCGCGGGCGGAGCTGCGGGAGCGGCGTGCGGCCATCGTCGACGCGGTGAGCGGCGTCGCGACGTTGGAGATCATCAACGGCGGCGGCACGGGGTCCCTCGAGTTCACCGGCAGCGACGAGTCGCTGACCGAAGCCAGCGCCGGGAGCGGTCTGCTCGGCGGTCACCTGTTCGACGGCTACCGCTCGTTCCAGCCGGCGCCCGCGTCGGCGTTCGCTTTCGACGTCGTCCGACGCCCTGCCGCCGACATCGCGACCGTGCTCGGTGGCGGCTGGATCGCCTCGGGCCCTCCTGTCGCCTCGCGCCAGCCTCTTCCGGCCTGGCCGCAGGGATTGCACACGTTGCCGCGTGAGGCGGCGGGCGAGGTGCAGACTCCTCTCCAGGGCAAGGCCGCGTCGAGCCTGGGCGTGGGCGACCGCGTCTGGTTCCGGCACTCCAAGAGCGGCGAGCCGGCGGAGCGCATCGAGCGGTATCACCTGGTATCGGGAGACGAGGTCATCGACGAGCTGCCCACGTACCGCGGCGAGGGAAAGGCGTTCCTGTGACGAGGATCGGTGGCACGTGGCAGAACTGGGGACGCTCGGCATCGGTCCGACCGGTGAGGGTGGAACGTCCCCGAAGCCCTGAGGGAGTGCAGCGCGCCGTCCAGGCCGCCGCGTCCCAGGGCCTCGCCGTCAAGGCTGTCGGCGCCGGGCACAGCTTCACCGGGATCGCGGTCGCCCCGGGCGTCCTGCTGGAGCTCGACGACCTGCAAGGGCTGATCTCGGCGGATGCCGTGACGGGTCGGGTCACCTTCCTGGCGGGAACGCGACTGCACCGGATCCCCGGTCTGCTGGCACCCTACGGCCTGGCGATGCAGAATCTCGGGGACATCGATCGGCAGTCGATCTCGGGTGCGATCTCCACGGGGACGCACGGGACCGGTGCGGGTTTCGGCGGCCTTGCGACCCAGGTCGTCGGCATCACGCTGGTCACTGCAGCAGGTGAGTTCCTGCGCATCGATGAGGAGCACAACAGCGAGATGCTGCCGGCCGTCGCCCTCGGCCTCGGTGCTCTCGGCATCATCGTGGAGGTGACCCTGCAGTGCGTTCCCGCGTTCGTCATGCACGCGATCGACGAGCCCGCGCCCCTGCCAGACGTCCTGGCGACGCTCGACGAGCGGGTGGCGGCTTCGGATCACTTCGAGTTCTACTGGTTCCCGCACACCGACGTCGCGCTCACCAAACGCCAGACGCGCCTGCCGGAATCCACGGTGCGCCGGCCGCTCCCGGTCGTCGGCAGATGGATCGACGAGACGCTGCTGTCCAACGGCGTGTACCGGGTGGTCTGTGCGGCGGGCCAGGTGGTGCCCTCCGTGACCCCGCCGTTCAGTCGCCTGGCGGTGAAGCTCACAGGGGACCGCGAGTACACCGATCTGTCGAACCGGGTGCTGACGCAGAGCCGCACGGTGCGCTTCCGCGAGATGGAGTACGCGCTGCCTGCGGAGAACGTCGTGTCGGCCTTCCGAGCCGTGCAGGCGTTGATCACGCAGCGCGGGTGGCGGATCGAGTTCCCGATCGAGGTGCGATTCGCGGCGCAGGACGACAGATGGCTCTCGACCGCGCACGGACGAGCGACGGGATACATCGCCGTTCACCGGTACTGGCGCGCCGACCCGACGGTGTATTTCGAAGCCGTGGAGAAGATCATGCTGGAGCATGGCGGACGTCCGCACTGGGGCAAGCTCCACACGCTCGACGCCGAGCAGCTCCGGGGACGATACCCGCGCTTCGACGACTTCCTGGCGCTCCGCGACCGACTGGATCCGGAGCGCCGCTTCGGCAACCGCTATCTCGAGCGTGTTCTCGGGGCCTGAGGCGGATTCACAGCCGCGGCGCGCACCGTGCCCAGTACACGTGCAGACAGCGCCGATAGGATGAGACAAAACGAGGAAGGGTGGGCCTCTGATGGAATGGCTTGTGCCAGTACTGATCGTCGTAGGCGTGATCCTGCTGGTCGGGATCTATCTGTGGGCGACGTACAACTCGCTGGTGCAGCTGAACGTCAGAGTCGACGAAGCATGGAGCGGCATCACGGTGCAGCTCAAGCGACGAGCCGATCTCATCCCCAATCTCATCGAGACCGTCAAGGGCTATGCCTCGCACGAGAAGGCGGTCTTCGAGAACGTCACCCGCGCGCGTGCTGAGACCCTGAACGCCGGCAGTCCCGGTGCAGCCGGCATCGCCGAAGGACACCTGCAGCAGGCGCTGCGCAGCCTGTTCGCGGTCGCTGAGGCGTACCCGCAGTTGCAGGCCAGCCAGAACTTTCTGCAAGTGCAGCAGGCTCTGGTCGACACCGAGGACAAGATCCAGGCAGCGCGTCGTTTCTACAACGGCGGCGTGCGGGAGCTGAACACCAAGATCAAGGTGTTCCCGAACAATCTCTTCGCCAAGGGCCTCGGCTTCACCGAGCGCGAGTTCTTCGAGGTCGCCGACAGCGGCGCGATCTCGGAGCCGCCGCGCGTCCAGTTCTGACGTCGGCAGCCGTCACCAAACGGAGAGCTCCAGTCCCTTCTCCGTGAAGGCGACGTCGCCACGAAGGCTCCAGGACTCGGTCAGGTAGGTCGTGGTGCGGCTCTCTCCGTCCTGCCCGGTGCCGGTGACGGTCGCGACCAGGATCCCGCTCACGGCGTCGAAACCGGTCGGAATCAGCGTGAGCACGGGTGACGTCTCGATGCGATAGCGGATGTCGCTCACCGATTGGAACTCGGTGCCCCACGGGATGCGGATGCCGCATCCGGCAGGGATCGCCGCTCCACCCGCCGTGCAGTCGGCGAGGTGATCGTCCAACGCTGTCTGCGCGGCCTCGGTCGCAGCAGGGAGGAGCGTCACCTCGAGGGCGACTTCCACAGGGTCTCCGGGCAGCACGATCGCTTCCGCCTCTCCGGCGAGCAGCTCCCGCGGCGCAGGCGCGACCGAGTAGACGGCCGGGAAGAGGGCGATCTCCTCGTCGTTCGCGAAGGTCGCATCGCCGACCGCGATGAGGTCGCCCAGCGAGGTCTCGGCCCGCACGGCTCCGAGGGCGGAGGCGCTCACTCTCCAGCGGCCGTCGGCCTGCGACAGCGAGAGCGACGCCAGGCGCTGGTCGCCGGCGAGAACGAAGGAGACCTCAGCGGTCGCCGTGTCGCCGCTCTGGTCCACCGAGGTCAGTGCGACATCGGAGATGCGCTCGTCTGCCGCTGCGAATGCCGTCAAGACGGTCTCCGGCACGGGTGCGCTGACATCGGCGAGGGCATCGGTGTCGCCGGACTCGAGGGCATCCAGGTAGGCGAGCGCGGTGCCCTCCACGGATGCGGGTCGGCTCGACGCCTGCCAGATCCACAGCCCCGCAGCCAGGAGCAGCACCAGCCCGATCGCGCCGGCGAGCACCCGCACACCGCGGCGTGTCATCCGGACTGCTCCCTCGCGTGCGTGTGGCGTCGCACGGATGCCGTCACGTCGCCCCGGAGGGACCCGTGGATCGCGTCGGCGGCATCGCCCCAGCCCGACACGGACACGTGCTCCAGGCCCTGCCAGCGCGCAGCGAGGGCGATCTCGCGGGCGATCCGGTCCGCGTCCTCCGGGGCGGCCTGCGGTTCCCACCACGCCGACTGCACCTGGAGCGTCGACGCCGCACGATCAGACTTGAGGTCGACGCGGGCGACGATCCGGTCGCCGACGAGGACGGGGAGCGAGTAGTAGCCGTAACGACGCTTCTCGGCAGGCACGTAGATCTCGATGCGGTAGTCGAGCTCGAACGCACGCAGTGCCCGGTCGCGGAACCAGACGACCGGATCGAAAGGTGTGAGCACCGCTGCGGCGTCGACCCGATGGGGGAGGACCCCATCGCGGTGGCGCCAGGCGGCCAGGGGACGGCCGCCCCGCTCCCACCCGCGCACCCGCACGGGGAGCAGCTCGCCGGACTCGGTGAGGTCCGCGATCGCCTGGGTGACCGCGGCGCGATCGCGGATCCGGTAGTAGTCGGCGAGATCGGACTGCGTGGCGACACCGGAGGAGCGCGCGGCGCGGGCGATCAAGGTGCGGATGGCCTCCGCGCGGGAGATCTTCTGCGCGCGGATGCGCTCCGGGATCACCTGCTCGGCGAGCGCATACGTGCGCTCGAAGCCCTTGCGCCCGCTGATCGCCACATCACCTGTGCGCCACAGATGCTCCAGCGCGAGCTTGACGTCGTCCCAGTCCCACCAGGTGCCGCGCTCGCGCGGTGCGTCGGCGCGGAGGTCGGCGGGGCGGAGCGGGCCCCGCGTGCGCAGCTCGTCCTGCACCCACTGGACGGTGCGGGCGTTGGCGCTCACCCAGGAGTCCTCTGCCGACCACCGCCGGCGGAAGTCGTCCATCCGGAACTGCCACAGCGGCCAATCCTCGATCGGGATGAAGGTGGCCTCGTGCGCCAGGTACTCCACGTAGTGCGTCGTGCGCGACAGGAAGACCTTGTCCAGCAGTGCGGGATCGTAGGCTCCGAGTCGCGACAGCAGCGGGAGGTAGTGCGAGCGCGCGAACACGTTGACCGAGTCGATCTGTAGCACTCCGATGCGGTCCATCATGCGATGGATGTGCGCCGCCGAGACCGCGGTCGGACGTGCGCGCGTGAAGCCCTGTGCGGCCAGCGCCATCCGACGTGCCTGGGCAGGACTGAGAGTGTCTGTCACGCCGTCAGCGTATCGCCGGCCATCGACATCCGTCTCACGGCGTCGTGCGCTCCCGTGATCGCCGTAGACTTGGGCGATGAGCGACGAGCAGCGGCCCAGGCTGAGGGATCTCTTCCGTCCGCGCCCGGTCACGACAGACCGCACGGTGACGACCGAAGCCGATGAGGCGGTGCCGATCACTCTGCGGGTCGCCGCGGGCTATGCCTGGCGGTTGCTGTTGATCGCCGCGGCGATCGGCGTGTTCATCTGGCTGGTCATGCTGCTCAAGCTGCTCGTGATCCCGCTCATGGTGGGCATCCTCATCACGGCTCTGCTGTGGCCGGCGTTCGATTGGATGCTGCGGCACCGTTTCCCGCGGTGGTTGGCCATCCTCGTCTCCCTGTTGGGAACCGCGGCCATCGTCGGTGGACTCCTCTGGCTCGTGATCTGGCAGGTACGCGTCGAGCTGCCGGATGTGCAGAAGAGCTCGACAGAGGCGTTCGAGCAGTTCCAGGTGTGGCTCCATGACGGGCCGCTCAATCTCTCCGACACCCAGATCGCCGACTACCTCCAGCAGGGCCTCGACATGCTCAACGAGCAGGCCCAGGTGCTGTGGTCGGGCGCGCTGGCGATCGGCACGACCGTCGGCCATGTCGCCACGGGAGCCGTGCTCTCCCTGTTCATCCTCATCTGCCTCCTGGCCGACGGTGCCGGCATCTGGCGCTGGACGCTCAAGCTGTTCCCGCGCAACGGACGTCAGGCGGTCGACGGTGCCGCGCGCAACGGCTGGAAGACCATCGTCAACTACGCCAGGACACAGCTCTTCGTCGCCACGATCGATGCCGTCGGCATCGGTCTCGGAGCCTTCCTGCTGCAGGTGCCGCTCGCGCTGCCCGTCGCGGTGCTGGTGTTCCTGGGCTCGTTCATCCCGATCGTCGGTGCTGTCGTCACGGGCGCCGTCGCGGTGTTCCTCGCCCTCGTCTACAACGGTCCCTGGATCGCGCTGTGGATGCTCCTCGTCGTCCTCGCCGTGCAGCAGCTCGAAGGACACATCCTGCAGCCGATCCTGATGGGGTCCGCTGTGAAGGTCCATCCGCTGGCCGTCGTCCTCGTCGTCGCGGGTGGCGCCATGATCGCCGGCATCCCCGGCGCCCTCTTCGCGGTGCCGTTGGCGGCGTTCGTCAACGTCGCCGCCGTGACGTTGAGTTCGGGGTCGTGGCGCACCGGCGTCGACC
The DNA here is from genome assembly GCF_006716345.1 of Microbacterium saperdae. Taxonomy (NCBI): domain Bacteria; kingdom Bacillati; phylum Actinomycetota; class Actinomycetes; order Micrococcales; family Microbacteriaceae; genus Microbacterium; species Microbacterium saperdae. Next base: position 2,570,963 of record NZ_VFOX01000001.1, on the reverse strand, counting down.
CGAGCGGAGACCTGATCTGGAGCACAGTACCGCGTGAGCGGAGACGGAGGAATCAATGAGCGAAGTCCCCAGCCTGGCCGAGTTCGAGTACGCAGCTCAGAGTCTGGCTGAGGTGATCTCGCACACGCCGACGCTGCCGTCGCGAGCCCTCTCCGACATTCTCGGTGTTCCCGTCGTGTTGAAGATGGAGAACCTGCAGCGCACCGGATCCTTCAAGATCCGCGGTGCCGCATACCGGCTGTCCCGCCTCAGCGCGGAGGAGCGCGCGCGCGGCGTCGTGGCGGCATCCGCCGGCAACCACGCCCAGGGAGTCGCGCTCGCGGCTCAGGAGCTCGGCATCACGGCGACGATCTTCATGCCGCTGGGCGTTCCCGTCCCCAAGCTGCTCGCCACGCGCGGCTACGGTGCCGACGTGGTGCTCGAGGGGGAGACGGTCGCGACCTCGCTCCGACTCGCCGCCGAGTTCGCCGAGCGCACGGGTGCGGTGCTCATCCCGCCGTTCGACCACCGCGATGTGGTGATCGGTCAGGGCACGCTCGGACTCGAACTGCTCGAGGACGCCCCCGACGTCGAGACGATCGTTCTCGGCATCGGCGGCGGAGGGCTCATCGCCGGAGTCGCCGCCGCGGTGAAGGCCCGCGCGGCCGAGCTCGGTCGCACGGTGCGCATCATCGGTGTGCAGGCGGAGAACGCCGCCGCCGTGCCGCCGTCGCTCGCGGCCGGTCACCCCGTCGACATCGTCACGCGCCCCACCATCGCCGACGGCATCCTCGTCGCCCGGCCCGGAGCGATACCGTTCGACATCATCAAGGACCACGTCGACGAGGTCGTCACCGTCTCGGACGACGATCTCGCCCGCGCGATCCTGGTGCTGCTCGAGCAGGCCAAGGTCGTCGTCGAGCCCGCCGGTGCCGCCGCGGTCGCCGCGATCCTCGCCGGCAAGGTGCCCGCCACGGGAAAGACTCTGGCAGTGCTGTCCGGCGGCAACATCGACCCGCTCCTGCTGCAGCGCGTCGTCTCCCACGGATTGGCTGCCTCGGGCCGGTACCTCACGATCCGCATCCCTCTTCCCGACCGTCCTGGGCAGCTGGCGCGCGTGTCGGAGCTCATCGCCGAGGCCGGTGCCAACGTGATCGAGGCGATGCACACGCGGCACGGCCACGGGCTGCAGATCAGCGACGTGATCCTCGAGCTCAGCGTCGAGACACGCGGTCCCGAGCATTCCGAGCACACTCTCGACACGCTCCGCCGTGCCGGATTCGAGCCGATGCTCGTTCCGGACTGAGCACTCTCGCGCGACGGAACGCAGAACGCCCCTCCAGCCATGGCAGGAGGGGCGTTCTCGTGTATCGGGGCGGATCAGCCGGTGTACGTCTCGACGTTCACGATCTCGACAGCGATCGAGCGGCCGTTCGGCGCCTCGTACGAAGACTTCTCGCCGACCTTGAGGCCGAGGATGGCCTGGCCGAGCGGGCTGGCCTCGCTGTAGACGTCGAGGTCGCTGCCGGCGGCGATCTCACGGCTGCCGAGCAGGAAGACCTCTTCGCCGCCTGCCACGACGGCCGTGACGACCGTGCCGGGCTCGACGATGCCACGGCTGGCGGGCGCCTCTCCGACCTTCGCGGTCTTCAGCAGACCTTCCAGCGTACGGATGCGGGCCTCCTGCTTGCCCTGCTCATCCTTCGCAGCGTGGTAGCCGCCGTTCTCCTTGAGGTCGCCTTCTTCGCGGGCGGCCTCGATGCGCTTGGCGATCTCGTCGCGACCGAAGGTCGACAGGTGCTCCAGCTCGGCGACGAGCCGGTCATACGCTTCCTGCGTGAGGAAGGGAACCTGAGCGTCGGTGGACATGACGAAGCTCCTTCTTTCGGTATCCCGGCCGCGTACGGCGGGGGATATGCCAAGACGCCCCGGCACGGTGCCAGGGCGTCGTCTGTCTGCGATGAGTCTAAGCGACCCAGCAGGTGTTCACCAAACCTGTGGTGGCGGCGGCGACGGTGGGCACGGTGGCGGAGACGGCCTTCGAATGGCTGTCTCCTGCGGCGATGTCGACGACCTTCCAGCCGACGACGCCGAACTCCTCGTCGAGCGCTTCGACGATGCACACGACATCCTTGCCCTGCACTCCGGTCACCTGGAACCGGACCTCCACGGTGTGCTCGTCCACCAGATCGAAGCCCAGATCATCGGCATCCACCGACGACATGGACTGGCTCACGGTCATCCAGCTGAACGCCCCGACCACCAACGCGGCGATGACGATTCCCACGATCCAGGGTCCCCGACGTCGCCGGGTACGGCCGTAGCGGTCATCGAGCTGTTCTGCTGTCGTCACGGGAGGGGTCTTCCGGTCGTTAGGCTGGTAGTTCCAGGTTATGCGACCTGCGCACGAAAGGCCGACTCATGCTCGCTCTGACCGAGACACCGATGCCGACGCCCACCATGACCGTGGCCCCCGAGGCCGTCACTCCGGGCTTCGTCGGGTTCGCGGTGATCGTCATCATCGTGCTCGCGGTGATCCTGCTGATCTGGGACATGAACCGTCGCATCCGCCGCGTGCGGTACCGCGAAGAGGTGCGCGACGAGCTCGATGCCGAAGAGGCCGCGCTCGCCGCCGACGAGGCCACCGAGACGGACGCCGACCTGCCGATCGTCCGCGAGGGTGACGAGGGCGACGAACGCTCGTAAGCCGAGTAGGTGTGACGGTGAGCGTTCAGTGCATCGTCATTCCTCCGGTGACGTTGAGGCCCTGACCCGTCATATAGCCGGCGAGATCGCTTGCCAGGAACAGGGCGACTCCCGCCACGTCCCGCGGCGTGCCCGTCCGTCCGAGCGGAACCTGGGATCGATCCTCTGCGGCGATCTCCTCGGCTGACATCCCGCGGATGGTGCCGCCCTCGATGCGCTCGCGGTGCTTCATCGGCGTCTCGATGATCCCCGGGCAGATCGCATTCACGAGGATGCCGTGCGGAGCCAGCTCGACCGCCATGCTCTTCGTCACCCCGAGTACGGCGTGCTTCGACGCCACGTACGCGGTCATTCCGCGATAGCCGTTCTTGCCGGCCTGAGAGGCGATGAAGATGATCCGCCCCTTCTGCCCGGCGGCGACGAGGCGCTTCGCCACATGTTTGGCCACCAGGAACGAACCCTTCGCATTGACGTCGAGGTTGCGATCCCACTCCTGCTCGGTGGTCTCCGTCGCGAAAGCCAGCGTCGAGGTCCCGGCGGCCATCACGACGACATCGACGGGCCCCACGTGCTCTTCGATCGCATCGAGCACGGTGTCCACAGCGTTCTCATCCGACACATCGAGACGCACCGACCATTCCCGCTCCCGGCCCTCGTGCAGTCCTCCCTCCGGAGTGCTGAGGTCAGCTCCGACGACAGTCGACCCCGCCTCGTGGAAGGCATCGACGATGCCTGCCCCGATGCCGCTCGCCCCGCCGGTGACCAGGACCACGCGTCCGTGAAGCTCCTCGAACACGTCAGACGCCCACGCGGGAGAACGCGTCCAGGCTGATCCCCTGAGCGAGGATCCGCTTCGACCATTCGCGTGCGCTGTGCAGGCTGTGGTCGCGGTAGTTCCCGCAGCTGATCTCATCGACGCCGGGGACCTGTTCCCACGTGATGTCGGTGGCGATCGCGGCGAGGCTCTCGCGCACGGCATATGCGACGTCGGCGACAGCCGGCTCGCCCCAGGTGATGAGATGGAATCCTGTTCGGCAGCCGAACGGGGAGATGTCGATCACGCCGTTCAGGTGGTCACGCAGCAGGCTCGCCAGCAGGTGTTCGATGGTGTGCAGGCCGGCAGTCGGAATCTCGCCCTCGTTGGGCTGCACGAAGCGGATGTCGAAGTTCGAGATCGCATCTCCATGCGGCCCCTGCTCTACCGCGATCCGGCGAATATAGGGCGCGAGAACCGCGGTGTGGTCGAGGGTGAAGCTTTCGACTTCTGCCATGGGGATGTTCCTTTCAACGGGGGGCGGCGAGGGAATGGTGAGCGAGCACCACGCGGTCGAGTCGGCGCTGACGGTCTTCGAGGGCGTGCATGGTGGTGATGAGATCGGCGGCAGACGGCGGCGGATCGAGGAGACGGGCGCTCGAATGCTCTCCTGTCGCGATCTCGGCGATCGTGTCGAGCGTTGCGGGATCCTGCGCCGAGAGGCCGAGGTCCGCCAGCGAGCGGGGGAGGCCCAGAGCCGCGTACAGCTCGTTCATGCGGTCGATCTCCTCCCATCGGCGTTCATATGCGAGCTGCACGAGGATGCCATAAGCGACCTTCACCCCATGCAGCAGATCGCGGGTCTGCGCGAAGGCGCTGAGCGCGTCACCGATCGGATGCGCGGCGGTGGCGCTGCCGGCTTCGGCGCCGAGTGCGCCGACGAGGCCCGCCGTGATCACGCACGCCTCGGCGAGCATGGTCCACGCATCACTGCGGACTCCTCGGCGCATGTCGTCGACTGCCGCGATGCCGTGGCTGGAGACCAGCTCTCCGCAGCGCGCAGCGGCCAGCCCGCCGAACGACGTCAGCGTGTCTGCGATATCGGCTCGATCGAATGCCGCGCGGGTCTCGACGTGCTTCGCGAGGGTGTCCGCGATGCCGGAGACGAAGAGCGCGACGGGCGAATCGAACACGATCCGCGGATCCAGCAGCAGTGCGCGCGTCGGTGTGTCCCAGACCTCATGACCGAGGTGACGATGCTCCTCGTCGTAGTAGACACTGACTGCCGACCATCCCGAGCAGGTGCTGACGAGCGTCGGCGTGAGATACACGGGCAAGGAGAGCGAATGCCCGACCGCCTTGGCGGTGTCGAGCACCTTTCCGCCGCCGATCCCCAGCACCGCGTCCGCGCCCCTGCTGGTGGCGAGACCCTGAAGGCGGGTGATCTCGGCGGGGCTGCACTCGCTCGTGAATCCGGCGTCGATGATCTCGACAGCGCTGAGATCAGGGAGAAACGGCGTGGCGGCACGAAGAGCGCGTGCACCGTGCACCCAGAGCACCCGCGTGACGCCGTCTCGATGCAGCAGCCCGGGTAGTTCGTCGATCGCGCCGACGCCGGAGTGCACGATCGCGGGCCCCGGCCGTACGCGCTTACCCGTCATCGCCGCGCCCGCTTGGCTGCGCCGAGCCGCTCGACGAGCTCCTGGAGACGCGCCAGCGGATGGACGAGGCTGATGCGGATGAACCCGGCGCCACCAGCGCCGAAGCCGCTCCCGGGGGCGACGGCGACGCCGTGTTCGTTGAGCAGTCGCTCCGCGAGGGCGACATCGTCGTCACCGTCGAGCCCCACCCACACGAAGAAGGTTCCTGCGGGGGAGACCACGTCCCACCCCTGGGCGCAGAGCGCTTCCACGACGAGGTCACGGCGGGCGAGATACGTGGCCACGAGGTCGTGCGCGACCTCCTGGTCTCCGGCGAGAGCCGCGGCCGCAGCATCCTGCGTCGCTCCGAAGATGGTGCTGAATGCGTGTGCTTGGTACCTCCGCATCGCCGCGATGAGAGGGGCAGAACCGGCGGCGAAGCCGATCCGCCATCCTGCCATGTTGTAGGTCTTGGAGAGCGTGGAGACTTCGACCGTTCTGGTCATGTCGACCGCCAGCGCCGAGAGCGGGCGTGCGTCGTACCCGAGCGATGAATAGGCGAAGTCATTGATGAGGACTGCCTCAAGTCGTGCGCTCGCTGTGATCGCGTGGTCGAACGTCGACAGGGTGGCGACTGCTCCGGTGGGGTTGTGGGGGTAGTTGAGCAAGATCGCCGCAGCGTCGTCGAGATCACTCAGCGTGGCGAAATCCGGCTGATACCCGCGTGCTCGATTCAGCGGAACGGTGCGCAGCTCGGCGCCAGCGAGTTCCGCCGCTGACGCATAGGCGGGGTACCCGGGATCGGGCACCACGAGCGTCCGTCCAGCGTCGACGAGTCCGAGGATCGCAGCCATCAGTGCCTCGTGCGAGCCGTGGAACGCGGCGATCTGGGTCTCCGGATCGAGCAGCACGCCATGATCCTCCCGGTACCGCGCTGCGATCGCATGCGCGAGCCCCGGGCGCACCCGGTACGCGGGGTACCCGTGGTTGACGGGATCAGCCACCGCGGACTGCATCGCCGCGACGATGTGTGCCGGGGTCGGGAGATCGGGGTTGCCTTTGGACACGTCGATGACGTCCAAGCCGGCGGCACGCGCCTGCGCGACGGCGCCGTCGAGCGCACCGAAGAAGTTCGGAGGCAGGTTCTCGACCCGTGCCGCCGCGCGCAGCGCCGTCATCGACGTCGCAGCTTCCGGGCGAGGCGGGTGCCGAACAACTGGATGAGTTGCACGATGACGACGAGCGTCACCACGGTGACGAGCATCGTGATCCCGTCGAATCGTTGATAGCCATAGGAGATCGCGAGATCACCGATTCCGCCGGCGCCCACTGTTCCCGCCATGGCGGTCGCATCCAGAAGACCGATCGTCGCAGTCGTGAGGGCGAGCACGAGAGATCCCCGTGCCTCCGGGAGGAGGAACCGCACGAAGATCTGCACGGGCGTCGCACCCATCGACTTCGCGGCTTCCACGATGCCCTCGGGCACTTCGAGCAGGGAGTTCTCGACGAGTCGTCCGATGTAGGGCGCGACCATGAGGATGAGGGGTACCAGCGCCCCGTTCACCCCGATGGAGGTTCCGACGACCAGCCGGGTGAACGGGAGGATCGCGACGAGCAGGATGATGAACGGGAGTGACCGGACGACGTTGATGAACGCGTTGAGCACGAAGGAGGCCACCGCATTGGGGAGCACTCCTGTGGGTCGCGTCACGACCACGGCGATGCCGAGGAGGATACCGAGGATCGACCCGAAGAAGAGGGAGATCCCCAGCATGTAGAGCGTCTCGCCGAGCGCTTCGAAGAAGAGCTCGGGAGTGAGCAGAGTGTCGATCACAGGTTGACCTCCTCGACGCTGACGATCCTGTCGGCCAAGTAGCTGAAGGCGGCCTCGCGCTGGCTGTCCTCACCCTCGACCTGGACGACCATGTGGCCGACCGTGCGGTCTTGGATGTCGGTCATATCGGCGTGCAGGATATTGACGCGCAGGCCGAAGTCGGAGATGAGAGCGCCGACGATCGGACTCGTCACCTCCTCATCGATGAACCTCAGGCGCCACAGCGGGTGGCCGCCGACGGCACGACGTACCCGGTCCGGAAGCTCATGCGGGATGACGGTTCCCACGAATGCCTGTGCGATGGCCGTCTGCGGCCGCACGAAGACGTCCATCACCGTGCCCTGCTCGACGATGCGCCCGCCCTCCATCACGGCAACGGAGTGACAGAGGTTCTTGATCACGTCCATCTCATGTGTGACAACGAGGATCGTCGTTCCGTACTCTCGGTTCACCCTTTTGAGAAGGTCGATGATCTGGAGGGTCGTCGACGGGTCCAGCGCGCTCGTCGCCTCGTCGCACAGCAGCACCGCGGGATTGCGGATGATCGCACGTGCGATGCCGACGCGCTGTTTCTGTCCGCCGGAGAGCTGGCCGGGGTATGCTCCGAGCCGCGAACCGAGCCCCACGAATTCCAGCGCCTCCGTGGCGCGCTCGCGGGACTCGCGTCGTCCGATGCCGTCGAGTCGCAGGGGCAGGGCCACGTTGTCCAGGACCGTCACCGTGTCCAGCAGCTGGAACTGCTGGAAGATCATGGCGGTGTGCTTACGCGCCGCGCGCAGCTCCGCAGTCGACAGCGAGGCGAGATCGACTCCATCCACCTGGACGATCCCGGACGTCGGCGCCTCCAGCGCGTTGACCATCCTGATCAGAGTGCTCTTGCCGGCGCCGCTGTGCCCGATCACGCCGAAGATGTCTCCGCGGCGGACGGCGACGGTGACATCGTCGAGGGCGGTGAGCTGTCCACCGCCGCGACCGTACCGACGCGTCACCCCGTCCAGTCGGACGGCGGGCGTCAGGTCGGTCGCCGCGGCGCCGAGCTCCTGACCCGACGCCGTCATCAGCGCTCCAGAGCGGCGGGGAGGTGGTAGCCGTCGTACTGCGAGTTCGATGCGATGTAGTCGGCGAACGCATCCGATTCGTACGCGGCCTCGATCGCCTTCGCCCAATCGCTGTCGAGGTTCTTCTCATCGACGGCGACGACGACGGAGAACTCGTCCGTCAGATCTTCGAGCTGCAGCGCGTCGGTGAGCTTCAGGCCTCCGGAGACGACGAAGTTGCCCTGGATCACGCTGTAGTCGACATCCGCCAGAGCAGGGACCTGCTGTGCGTTCTCCATCTCCACGAACGAGAGATCGTGAGGGTTCTCCACGACGTCGGCCAACGAGGTCGTGGCCGGGTCGATGTCGTCAGACAGGGTCACCCAGTCGATGGACTCGAGCACCCTGAGCGCACGGTACTGATTCGCCGGCTGGTTCGGCACGGCGACAGTAGACCCGTTCCCGACCTCGTCCAGGGTGGCCTTCTTGCCGCCGAACAGCGCCATCGGCGGTCCCGGTACCTGGACGAGCGCGGCGTTGGAGAGGCCCTCCTGCTGGTTGATCGCCTCGAGATAGACAGGGTGCTGCATGATGTTCGCGTCGATCTCGCCATCGCTGAGCGCGACGTTGACGATGACGCCGTCGGTGAAGTCCTTCGTCTCGACCGTGTAGCCCTCGTCTTCGAGGATCGGTTCGATGCCCTCGGTGAACATCTCGAGGTAGGGTCCGGGGTTGAAGCCGATCGTGATCGTCTTCTTGTCCGACGCGGTCGAGCCGTCGTCCGTCGAAGTCGAAGGCGCCGAGGAGCAGCCGGCCGCGAGGACGGCGACGAGGGCGGTGGTTGCGGACAGGGCGATGACGCGGCTGGTTCGACGCATGAAGGGACTCCGGAGGACGAGGATGGGCGGGCTTCTCGAACCTAACGGCCGAGAGAACCTCTTTCGTCATCCTGTTACGAACCGTGTCAGACGATTCGCTTCCACGGACTCGCAACCGTCAGAGCGGTCATGCCCCCAGTGAGGGGGACAGCGGCTCGAGCGCGATGAGCAGGCACGCGGTCCAGTGGCAGAGGAACGCCAGGACCGTGCAGACGTGGAAGATCTCGTGGAAGCCGAAGTGGCCCGGCCACGGATTGGGCTTCTTGAGCGCGTAGACGATGGCGCCACCGGTGTAGAGCAGTCCGCCGACGATCACGAGGATCATCATGGCGACATTGGCCGCGAACAGGTCGGCCATGAACATCACGGCAGCCCACCCCATGAGCAGGTAGAGGGCCACGTAGAGCCACCGCGGGGCGTGGATCCAGAAGACGCGGAACAGGATCCCGACAACGGTGCCGCCCCAGACGAGACTCAACAGCAGCGTGCCCTTCTCCGGGGGAAGGGCCAGCGTGGCGAGCGGTGTGTAGGTTCCGGCGATCAGCAGGAAGATGTTGGCGTGATCGATCCGCTTCAGGATCAGTTTGACGCGGGGCTTCCAGTCGAAGCGGTGGTACAGGGCGGAGTTGCCGAAGAGGAGCAGCGAACTCGCCATGAACACGGCGGCCGACCACTTCGCCGCACCGCCCTGGGCGACGATGATCAGCACGATGCCGGCGACGATGGCGACCGGGAAGGTGCCCGCATGGATCCATCCCCGCCAGGTCGGGCGGATCTCCGCCGCCGATTCATCGGCGGCCGCAGCATCGAGGAGCGGCAGCTGGGGAAGATCAGCGCCGGCGGATTCGGGTGTGCTCACAGCCTCACTCTAGGCGGGCCCGCATGCCCGCGGCCGTACATATCCTCAGCTTCCCGGGGGCGGGCACGGTAGCGTAGGGAGGTGATTTCACGCGAGAGCCAGGGGCGAGGGCCGCTGTATCGGCTCTACAGCAATCGGCTGCGCCGCCAGCTGGATTCCGCCTCCGTACCGCACCACGTCGCCATGATGATCGACGGCAACCGTCGGTGGGCCCGACAGCTCGGCTACACCACGCCCGCAGAGGGGCATAGGGCTGGTGCAGCCAAGATGCACGAGTTCCTCGGATGGTGCGACGAGCTCGGCGTCCGCGTCGTCTCGCTGTACCTGCTCTCGAGCGACAATCTGCGCAAACGCGACTCCGCAGAACTGGCCGATCTGATCGAGATCATCGCGGAGCTGGCCGAGGCGCTCTCGCGCGAGGGGAACTGGCGCGTCCAGCATGTGGGACGCGCCGACATCCTTCCGCCCGAGCTGGCACGCGTCCTCTCCGACGCGGAGGAGCGCACCAAGGGGCACACCGGACTGCACGTGAACCTCGCGGTGGGCTACGGAGGACGCAACGAGATCGTCGACGCCGTGCGGAGCATCATCGTCGCGCACGAGGCGTCCGGCGGCACGCTGGAGGACCTCGCGGCGCACCTCACACCCGAGATGATCGGGGAGCATCTGTACACCGGTGGTCAGCCGGATCCCGATCTCGTCATCCGCACGAGCGGCGAGCAGCGGCTCAGCGACTTCCTACTCTGGCAGAGCGCCCACAGCGAGTTCTACTTCGTCGAGGCACTCGGACCGGACCTGCGTCAGGTCGACTTCCTGCGCGCCATCAGAGACTACGCGGATCGCGATCGGCGCTTCGGGCGCTGAGCAGTCACACCGGGGGCGGTGGCGAGGGCGGCGACGTGTCACAATGACGCGGTGAGCGCTTTCGACGACTACCTCGACACTTTCGACAGTGAGCCCGGGTACCTGAACTGGGCGGCGTTCGGACCGCTCTCGCCGTCGGTCCGCGAGGAGATCTTCGCGGATGCCGACCTGCTCGGCAGCGGACGACCGTCATCGCTCGCGCTGGTGGGGGAGCGTCTGGGGCAGGCCCAGGAGATCGTCGCCGAGCTTCTCGGCGCAGAGGCGGCGGATGTCACTCTGCAGCCGTCGTCCACGCAGGGACTCGCGCACGCGCTGTACGGGATGACGGGCACGGTGGTCGCGTCCGCGGCGGAGTTCCCCAGCGTCAGCCTGACCCTGGAGCGCGCGGGGGCCGCGTCGCACGGTGCACTGGTGCCGCGCTGGATCACGCCCGACGACGGTCGTGTCACCGCCGACGCGGTCGCAGAGGCACTGGATGACGACGTCACCGCCCTCGCCGTGAGCCACGTCGACTTCCGCACCGGGTTCCGCGCCGACCTCGACGCGCTGCGTGAGCTCATCGGGCCCGATCGACTGCTGATCGTCGATGCCGTGCAGTCCTTCGGCATGATCGATGTCGACTACTCCGCCGCCGACGTGGTCGTCGGACACGGCTACAAGTGGCTGCGCGCCGGACGGGGCACGGCATTCGCCTGGTTCTCCCCGCGGGCCAGAGAGCGGATCACCCCGGTGCTGAGCGGGATCACCGGCACGGCGGGGGCCGGTCTCGCCGTCGACGAACTGCCTGCTCCGGCGGCGTCCGCCCGCGCGTACACCCTGAGCGGAGCGGACACCCTCGCCGCGGGACGTCTGGCGATCGGCGCGCGGGATGTGCGCGACGCCGGCGTCGCGGAGATCGAGAAGCGGCTCGCAGAGCAGGTCGATGCGATCCTGGAGATCGCGGATCGGCACGGGATCACGGTCACCTCACCGCGTGAGCGCGAGCGGCGCGCCGGGATCGTGGGGCTGACCCCGCAGGAGCCCGCCCGGTTGGCCGCGGCGCTCGCGAACGCCGGGGTCGTGGTCACGGCGCGCGGCGCATCCGTGCGTGTCGCACCGCACGCCGGGACCGATCCGAGCACCATCGCGCTCCTCGACGAGGCATTGGCGGCATTCGGCAACGAGACGTTCATCAGCGCGTAACGAATCGCTGGCGTGTCGACGCACGGATATGTCGGTGACTGGTCGTACCTTCTAGGCATCGGGCAAGGAGCCCGGTCGGGTCGGCCTTCAGGTTAGCGACTCGTGGCCCCTGGTCGACTCGTTCGAATAGCCGGGAATTCTCCCGGGTCGGGAGTGGGTCGTGACCTCACGTACAGCGCAGCAGTCCACCAGCACCGCGCAGCAGTCCACCCGTAAGACGACGGCCAGGCGAGCAGCCTCCGCAGACCCTGACCAGGCTCTGCGGACGTATGTGCTCGACACGTCCGTCCTGTTGAGCGATCCGCAGGCGTTCTTCCGCTTCGCCGAGCATTCGGTGGTGCTCCCGGTCGTCGTGATCTCGGAGCTCGAGGGCAAGCGCCACGACCCGGAGATCGGCTATTTCGCCCGGCAGGCGCTGCGGCACCTTGACGACCTGCGCATCGAGCACGGGAGGCTGGACTTCCCTGTGGAGGTCGGCGAAGGCGGCACGCTGCGCGTCGAGCTCGCGAACACGGACTCCTCTGTCCTCCCCGCCGGCATCCGGCTCAGCGACAACGACACCCGCATCCTCTCCGTCGCGATGCACCTCGCCCAGGACGGCCAGGACGTCACGATCGTCTCGAAGGATCTGCCGATGCGTGTCAAAGCGGCCTCTCTCGGGCTGCGTGCGGAGGAGTACCTCGCGGAGCAGGCGGTGGATTCGGGGTGGACCGGGATCACCACGCTCGACCTCTCCGGCGACGACATCAGCGACCTCTACGAGAGCGAGGTCGGGATCAGCGAGGATGCTCGCGGCCTCCCGATCAACACCGGACTCATCATCCACTCCGAACGGGGCTCCGCACTCGGACGCGTGACAGGAGACGGCGAGTACCGCCTGGTCCGCGGTGACCGTGACATCTTCGGGATGCACGGGCGTTCCGCAGAACAGCGGATCGCCATCGACCTGCTCCTCGACCAAGAGGTCGGCATCGTGTCGCTCGGCGGGCGTGCGGGCACGGGAAAGTCGGCGCTCGCGCTGTGCGCCGGACTGGAGGCGGTGCTGGAGCGGCAGCAGCAGAAGAAGATCATCGTGTTCCGACCGCTCTTCGCGGTGGGCGGCCAAGAACTCGGCTACCTCCCCGGCGACCAGGGCGAGAAGATGGGCCCGTGGGGCCAGGCGGTCTTCGACACTCTCGGCTCCGTGGTCTCGGGGAACGTGGTCGAAGAGGTGATCGAACGTGGGCTTCTCGAAGTGCTCCCGCTCACGCACATCCGTGGGCGCTCGCTGCACGACGCCTTCGTGATCGTGGACGAGGCGCAGTCGCTGGAGCGCAACGTGCTCCTGACGGTGCTGAGCCGGATGGGGCAGAACTCCCGGGTGATCCTCACCCATGACGTCGGTCAGCGCGACAACCTGCGCGTCGGCCGCCACGACGGCATCGCCAGCGTGATCGAGACTCTCAAGGGTCACGACCTCTTCGGACACGTGACGCTGATGCGCTCGGAGCGCTCGGCGATCGCGGCCCTCGTCACGGAGCTGCTGGAGGGCGGAGAGCTCAGCTGACGACGGAGAACGGAGCAGCGGATGCCTTGAACTCGGTATCCGCTGTTCTGCGTCCGGGAGGGTGCGCACGAAAACGGCGGATGCCGCGAGGAACGAGTCCCCGCGGCATCCGCCGTGTCATGCGCTGAGGATCACCCGGGGTGGGTCATCGACAGGAGGTCGAGCTTCTCGTCGAGCTGCTCGAGAGTGAGGTCGCCGCGCTCGACGTAGCCGAGGTCGATCACGGCATCGCGCACCGTGATGCCCTTGGCCACGGAGTGCTTCGCGATCTTCGCCGCGGCCTCGTAGCCGATCAGCTTGTTCAGCGGCGTCACGATCGACGGGCTCATGCCGGCGAACGCGGCCGCACGCTCGACATTGGCCTGCAGGCCGTCGATGGTCTTGTCGGCGAGCACGCGCGAGGCGTTCGAGAGCAGACGGATCGATTCCAGCAGGGCCGTGCCCATCACCGGGATGGCGACGTTCAGCTCGAAGGAACCGGAGGCACCGGCCCAGGCCACGGTGGCGTCGTTGCCGATCACGCGGGCGCACACCATCAGGACGGCCTCGGGCACGACAGGGTTGACCTTGCCGGGCATGATCGAGGATCCGGGCTGCAGGTCGGGGATGTGGAGCTCGCCCAGACCCGTGTTGGGGCCGGAACCCATCCAGCGCAGGTCGTTGTTGATCTTCGTCAGCGACACGGCGATCGTCCGCAGTGCGCCCGAAGCCTCGACGAGGCCGTCGCGGTTCGCCTGTGCCTCGAAGTGGTCCTTCGCCTCGGTGATCGGCAGCTCGGTCTCGGCGGCGAGCAGCGCGATGACCTTCTGCGGGAAGCCCAGGGGCGTGTTGATCCCGGTGCCGACCGCGGTGCCGCCCAGCGGGACCTCGGCGACGCGGGGGAGAGCGGACTGCACACGCTCGATGCCGAGGCGGATCTGGCGGGCATAGCCGCCGAACTCCTGGCCGAGGGTCACCGGGGTGGCATCCATCAGGTGGGTGCGGCCCGACTTCACGGCGTCCTTCCACAGCTCCGCCTTCGCCTCGAGAGCCACTGCGAGGTGGTCGAGCGCGGGGATGAGCGTGTCGATGAGGGCCTGGGTGACCGCGATGTGCACGGAGGTCGGGAACACGTCGTTCGACGACTGCGAAGCGTTCACGTGGTCGTTGGGGTGCACGTTCGCACCGAGGATGCGCGTCGCCAGCGTCGCCAGCACCTCGTTCATGTTCATGTTCGAGGACGTGCCGGAACCGGTCTGATAGGTGTCGACCGGGAACTCGCCGTCGTGGGCACCGGAAGCGACCAGATCGGCGGCCTGAGCGATCGCGTCGGCGATGGCGCCGTCGAGGGTGCCGAGCTCCTTGTTCGCGAGCGCAGCGGCCTTCTTGATGCGGGCGAGGGCGGCGATCTGCGTTGACTCCAGCCCCTTGCCCGAGATCGGGAAGTTCTCCACGGCGCGCTGCGTCTGCGCTCCGTAGAGCGCGTTCACGGGCACGCGCACTTCACCCATGGTGTCGTGCTCGATGCGGTATTCGCTGTCGGTCATTCCGATGCCTCCTGAGATTCGGGCTCGATGCCCACGGTGATGACGGGCACGGCGGTGCCCTCGGCCAGACGGTAGTTGGCGCCGACGATGCCGAGACGGCCCTCGGCGACGGCGTTGCTGATCAGCTCGGACGATTGGAGCAGATCGGCCACGGTGTTGCGCAGGTGCTCCTGGCCGACGAGCTCGGCATCGATCTCGGCGACCGTGGTGCCGCCGTTCTCGGCCAGCACCTTGCGTGCGGCGGGAACGATCGGGGAGATGAGCTTCCAGATGTGCGGAGGGAGCGGAACCGCGTCGATCGCGGTGCCGTCGATCGCTGCGCGCACCGCACCGCAGGAGTCGTGGGCGAGCACGACGATCAGGGGGACCTCGAGCACCGCCACGGCGTACTCCAGGCTCGCGACGATCGACTCGCCGATCACCTGCCCGGCGTTGCGCACGACGAAGAGGTCACCCAGGCCCAGGTCGAAGATGATCTCAGCGGCCAGGCGCGAGTCCGAGCAGCCGAACAGCGTCGCCACCGGGTTCTGCGCGGCCTCGAGGTCCTTGCGGCGGGCGACGTCCTGGTTGGGATGGCGTGGCTCGTCGGCGACGAACCGTCGGTTGCCCTCCTGCATCTGCTGCCAGGCGGCCGCCGGGGTGAGTTCGTGCGTCATTGTGCCTCCGAGAGTGCGCGGATCTGCGGGACGAGGGACTCGGCGAGCTCGGCGGTGGATGCTGCCGACCGCGCGCCGTAGAGCAGCACGTAGTCGTCGCCGGCCTGTGTGCCGATGGCATAGGTGATGTTCTGCTCCGCTCCGGCGCCGCCGGGCTGGTAGACGTCCCAGTCGAGGCCGTCGATGCGGACGGAGTCCGTGGGCGCGATGCCGTTCAGCCGCTGCGGCGCCCAGCTCGAGTCGGCATCGAACGCCTGAGCGACGCGGATGTAGCCCCGTTCATCCTGGTCGGCGGGAGCGAGTGTGACGTCCCAGACGACGGTCGCGCCGCTGGTGAGCCCCGCCGCATTGACGCGCCAGAAATCGCCCAGCTCCGGAACGATCACCGGACTGTCCATGGTCGACTCGACATTCGCGGCGATGCCCACCAGGTCGATCTTCTTGGCAGTCGTCGGCTCGCCGCGCGGCACGGCGAAGATGATCACGGCGACGACGGCGACGGTGACCAGCAGTGCGGCGATCAGGCTCCGCATCGTCTGGCTCGAACGGTACGCCTTGCTGGACGCGGCCTTGCGAGCTGCGGTCTCCTCCGGCGTCTCCGGACGGCCGAGCTCGGCGACGATCGGGGCCGGCTTGTTCATGACTCGTCCTCGTCGGATGCGGCGGCACGGGCGGCGTCGAGACGGCGCTTCGCGCCCAGGAGCCACTCCTCGCAGCGGGCAGCGAGTGCCTCCCCGCGCTCCCAGAGGGCGAGGGACTGCTCGAGCGTCGGAGCTCCCTGTTCGAGTTCGGCGACGACCTTGACCAACTCGTCACGGGCTGCCTCGAACGACAGCGTCTCCACAGGGGTGTCGTTCAGAGCGCTCACTCCTCCATCCTACGGCGTGCAGCTGACAGCGACGGCGGCGGGAAGACGGGGCGCCAGCGGTTCAGGATTCCTCCGCGATCTCGCCCTCCGAGCGCGCGGCCACGGATCCCCGGTCGAGTGTGATCGTCAGGGCGCTCCCGGCCGGCGCCTCCGCGGCATCGCGCAGGATCACGCCGCCGTCGAGGTGCGCGATCGCGTAGCCGCGTGCCAGCGTCGCCGCGGGGGAGAGCGCGCGCAACGACGCGCGCAGCTCGCTCGTGCGGCGGCCGGCGGAGTCGAGGTGCCGGGTGATCGTCTCGCGTCCTCGGGAGAGGAGGAGCCATAGCTCCTGGGCGCGGGCGTCGATGATGGGAGCGGGAGAGCGCAGCACGGGACGCGAACGCAGCTGCTCCAGCTGGGCGATGTCGTGCGACAGCCGCTGCGTGATGCGCGTGGTCGATCGCGACCGCAGCTGGGCGATCAGCGCACGCTGCTCACCCACATCCGGGACGACGCGCTTCGCCGCGTCCGTCGGGGTGGAGGCGCGCAGGTCGGCCACGTCGTCGAGCAGGGGGTGGTCGTTCTCGTGGCCGATCGCGCTCACGATCGGGGTGGATGCCGCGGCGACGGCGCGCACCAGGCGTTCGTCGCTGAACCCGAGCAGGGTCTGCGGGTCGCCGCCACCGCGGGCGATGATGATCACGTCGACCTCGGGATCCGCATCCAGGAGGGCCAGGGCGGCCAGGGTGTCGGGGACGCAGCGGTCACCCTGCACCGCCGCGTACTCGGTGCGGAAGCGCACCTGGGGCCAGCGCAGCTCCGCGTTGCGATGCACGTCCTTCTCCGCGTCGGATCGCTCGCCGGTGATCAGCCCGATGACGTGCGGAAGGAAAGGCAGTCGCTGCTTGCGGGAGAGGTCGAACAGCCCCTCCTGACGAAGCTGGGCGCGCAGCTTCTCGAGCCTCTCGAGCTGGTCGCCCAGTCCGACGTGCTTCATGGCCGAGACGGTGAAGCTGAAGTCACCGGCCTTGACGAAGTAGTCCGCCTTGACCGCGGCCACGACGTGATCGCCGACCCCGAGGTCGGACGGGATGCGTCCCCGCACGCTCGACCACACGCGGATCGAGATCTGGGCGTCGGACTGCGTGTCCTTCAGCCGGGCGAAGACGTTGCCGCCGCGCACGTTCCACGAGGTGATCTCGCCCTCGACCCAGACCGTGTTCCAGCGTGCGATGAAGTCGCGGATCGTGCCGTTGAGGCGCGCGACCGAGGTGGGCGCCTCCGCCGTGGAATCGCGAGGAGCGACCGCATCGGCCGGGGGAGCCTCACCCGCACCCTGCGCGGCTTCGAAGACTGTCATGCGCTGCCTGTTCTCCTGCCGCTGGTCATCGTGTCGGTGCTTCCGGGAGAGAGGACGCACGCCCAGGCCTTTCCAGGCGAAGCGTCGGTAGAATCGAAGCGTGACCTCGACTGTCGTTCATCTCCCCGCCCCGCGCATCCCACGAGTGCGTGCGTCGTCCGGGCGGCTTCAGGATAACCCGGTCGTCGGACAGAAGCGGGTCCTGCTCGCCGCGCCCCGCGGATACTGCGCCGGTGTGGACCGTGCCGTGGTGGCCGTCGAGAAGGCACTCGAGCGCTACGGGGCGCCGGTGTACGTGCGCAAGCAGATCGTGCACAACATCCATGTCGTCACCGAGCTCGAGGCGAAGGGCGCGATCTTCGTCGAGGAGGTCGACGAGGTCCCCGAAGGGGCGCACGTCGTCTTCAGCGCCCACGGCGTCTCGCCGGCCGTGGTGACCGCGGCATCCGACCGCGGTCTGCACGCGATCGACGCGACCTGTCCCCTGGTCACCAAGGTGCACCGCGAGGCCGTGCGATTCGCCCGCGACGACTTCGAGATCCTCCTGATCGGCCACGAAGGGCACGAGGAGGTCGAGGGCACCGCAGGAGAGGCTCCCGACCACGTCACCATCGTCAACTCGCCCGACGAGGCCGACACCGTCCAGGTGAAGGATCCCTCGAAGGTCGTGTGGCTCTCCCAGACGACGCTCTCGGTCGACGAGACGATGGAGACCGTGAACCGTCTGCGGACGCGTTTCCCCGAACTGCACAATCCGCCGTCCGACGACATCTGCTACGCGACCCAGAACCGTCAGGTCGCGATCAAGAAGGTCGCCGCTGCGGCAGATCTCGTGATCGTCGTCGGCTCGTCGAACTCCTCGAACAGCGTGCGGCTGGTCGAGGTCGCGCTCGAGTACGGTGCGAAGGCGGCGTACCGCGTCGACTACGCCGAAGAGGTCCAGCAGGAGTGGCTCGACGGTGTCGAGACGGTGGGCGTGACCAGCGGGGCATCCGTGCCCGAGGTGCTGGTGCGCGAGGTGCTCGACGCCCTCGATGACGCCGGATACCGGGATGTCGAAGAGGTCAAGACAGCTGAGGAGGACCTGATGTTCTCCCTGCCGAAGGAGCTGCGTCATGACGCCTCCGGTCAGCGTGACGATCGTGCGCTCGGGGGACGCGCGACCGGAGGAGGCGCGTAGCGTTGAGCGCCGCGGAAGCGGAGCCGACCCTCATCGGGTCTGTGCAGCGTGCGCTTCGTCTGGTCGACATCGTCGCGAACTCTCCACGACCGCTTCCGGTCAAGATGCTCGCGGCCATCACGGGTCTCACGCCGGGTACGACATACAACCTCGTCCGGACGCTCATCCACGAGGGGTACCTCTCCTCGGAACCGGACGGGCTGGTGCTGGGCAGTCGATTTCCCGCGTTCCAGCACGAGACCGATGCGCGCGGCGTCTTCCTCGCCCGCGTCCGCGCCGCGCTGCGTGACGTCACCGATGAGCTGGGTGCGACGGCCTACCTGTCGCGCTTCGACGACGGGGAGATGCACCTGGTCGACATCGTCGATGCGGCCCACAACCCCCGCGTCGAGCTGTGGGTCGGGTTGCAATCGAGCGCGCACGCGACCGCGCTCGGCAAGCAGATCCTCGCGGATCTGTCCGGAGAAGACCGTCTGGACTACCTCTCCCGGCATCGCCTGGAAGAGCTGACCCCGCGAACCATCAGCGATCGGCGGACCCTGCTGACGCAGCTGGAGCACTCACCCGGATGGACGGTCGACCAGGAGGAGTATGTGATCGGGGCAACGTGTGTCGCGGTGCCCGTGATCGCCCCGAACGTCACTGCCTCGCTCGCGATCTCGCTGCCGTCTGATCGGGCCGTCGTCGATCGCGCGCTGGTCTCGAAGCTCCAGAGCACGGCACGACGGCTGTCGTTGCAGCTCGGCGCCGACTCCCTGGACGGTTCGAACCCCGGGAGCGAGTTCACTATCTGAAGAAACCGACCTGGTGTTAAGTCAACCGCTTTCCTATGATCGGATGAGTAGTCGTCTGTGCAAACGGCACTACGGGTCTGCGGATTGTCCCCAGCTCTCCGAGACCCAGTTGGATGTGGAGCGTCCCCAGCGTTCCTCGTCCGCGGCCCCGAGAGTCCCCAATTCTTCGGGGCCGCCATCGTTTTCGGGCCCGTCGACTGGCAGCCCGCTCACACACGCGCCGATTAGCATGGCGGGATGAGCGATACACGGCCCCAGTACGGCGAACTCGCAACCCCGGAAGAGCAGCGCCTGGCCGCCGGCCTCCCGCCGATCGATGAGGTGCAGCCCGCGGTCGTGGTTGCCGAGCCCGCCCCGCAGGCCGTGACGGCGGAACCCGCCCGTCGGCGACCGGTGGATCGCTTCGCGACCATCGCGCTGCTCGCCTACGGCCTCATCAACGTCGTCATGACGGCGATGTCGTATCTCGACCTTCCCGCGTCGATGAATCAGACCATGAAGATGCTGGGGATCGACGGCGAGTTCACCAACTTCGCGCAAGGGCGCCTCTGGGGAACCATCGCGGCGATCGTGCTCGTGGCCGGCTGGTGCATCACCGCCGCGTTGTCCGTTCGGCGTCTGCGCCGCGGAAAGCTGACGTGGTGGGTGCCGATCGTGGGTGCCGCAGTGACCCTGCTCATCACCTCGGTCTGTATCGCGGTGCCGATGCTGGGCGACCCCGCCTTCATGGCGTATCTGAACTCCATCGGTCAGTAGTCGCTCGCCGCGGTGGGTACTGTCGAGACGTGCTTCAGAACAGTTTCGGCGTCCATGTCTCCTACGCGTCCGTCGATCGCGGCGACGGTTCCGACCCGAGGGCCACGGCGATCAGCATCCTCTCCCGCCTGCGGGTTCCTGCGGGCCTGCGCGACGCGACGGGCGAGTGGGGCGAGCAGCAGGAGGCCGTTCTCGCCATCCCGGTGACGGATGACGGCCATGTGCTGACTCTGAGCGCGGACGATCGAGTCGAGCAGTCGCTGACGGCTGCTGAGCTGCGGGCCGCGTTCCATGCACAGCAGCTCACGCTGTGGCTCGACGCGGATGGCGATCTCGACACGGCGTCCGATCTCGACACGGTGTCCGACGGAGACTCCGACGCGGATGACGATGCCCAGGCGGCGGACGGGTCTGTTCCGCAGGCCGATACCGAGCGGGAAGCCCTGATCGAGGCGGGTGCTTTCGATCTGCCGACCGTGCGGGTGTCGACGTTCTCGCACCGGGGCCCCGCTGTCGCGCGGATTCTCGCCACGGCGCTCGGTGTTCCCGTCGACCACTGCGAATCCGGCGACTGGTCGCTGCAGCGGCTGGAGACGTCGGACCCGACCGGGTACTGGGTGACGTCCCGCGCTGACCTCCCACTGGTCGAGCTGAACCGTGCCGAGTCCGCCAGCTGGTTCGTCGTCACCACAGATGGTGGGGGAGGTGCCGTGCCCTTCTGGACCGACGCGGAACGCGATACGCGCGCGGTGCTCGACATCGACGCCATCACGGTGCCGGAGACCGCGGAGATCTATCGTCGTTTGCTCACCGAAGGCGATGGGAGCAGGGACGAGTTGCTCGAGGTCGCCGCGAAGGTGCCGCTGGACGTCGACGCGGCGCACCGTGCGCTGATCCCGGAGGCCCTCGGAGGCGTGATCGGGGAACGGGCGCGGCAGCGGGCCTTCATCGCCGCCTTCGACGTGCCGTCGGATCTCATCGAGGCCGCCTTCGACGACTCCGCCGCGCCGGTGGGGCGACGCTTCGTGCCGGTGGGCTGGTGGACCGCGATGCGGGAGACGGCGATCGCCGGGTGGGGCGAGGTCACCTCGCTCACCCGTCGACAGCGACCGATCGCCCGGCTGGCCGATGCCGTGCGCCGCCGTCCCGGGTGGGGTCTCGCGCTGACGGTCGGCGAACTCGCGGCGGGAGTGTGGGCGATGTCCCGCCCGCGCGGTGCGGTCAAGGGCGTGGGGGTGCTGCTCGTCATCGACGGGCTGATCGACGCGGCGATCTGGGTCACCCGCATCCGCCGGAGTCGCCGCGGATAGTTTCGCGACATCGGTGCCGCACCGCACCGGCAGACGACAGATGCCCCGACCATCCGGCCGGGGCATCTGTCGTAGGTGTGCGCGGTGTCAGCTCTGCGACTTGCCGTGCGAGCCGAGCTGGCGGGTCGACTCGACCACGCGGGCGGCCATCGCGGTCTCGGCGACCTTGCCCCAGGCGCGGGGGTCGTACAGCTTCTTGTTGCCGACCTCGCCGTCGACCTTCAGGACGCCGTCGTAGTTCTTGAACATGTAGTCGGCGATCGCACGCGTGTACGCGTACTGCGTGTCGGTGTCGATGTTCATCTTGATGACACCGTTGGCGACCGCGAGGGCGATCTCCTCGTCCGTCGAACCCGATCCGCCGTGGAACACGAGGTCGAGAGGCTTCGCACCCGTGCTGTACTTCGCGGCGACCTGCGCCTGGATCTCGCCGAGGAGTTCCGGGCGCAGCTTCACGCCGCCGGGCTTGTAGACACCGTGCACGTTGCCGAAGGTCAGCGCGGCGATGTACCGGCCCTGCTCGCCCAGACCCAGTGCCTGCACGGCCTGGTCGACGTCGGAGAAGGTCGTGTAGAGAGCCTCGTTGGAGCCCTCGTGCGCCACGCCGTCCTCTTCGCCGCCGACGACGCCGATCTCGACCTCGAGGATGGCGTTGATGGCCTTCATGCGGGGGAGGAGGTCCTTGGCGATCTCGATGTTCTCAGCGAGCGGCACAGCCGAGCCGTCCCACATGTGCGACTGGAAGATCGGGTTGCGACCGGCCTTGACCTCTTCTTCCGAGGCGGCGATCAGCGGCTCGACGAAGCCGGCGAGTGCGTCCTTCGGGCAGTGGTCGGTGTGCAGAGCCACGGTCACCGGGTAGTTCTTCGCGACCTCGGTCGCGTAGCGCGCGAAGGCGAGGGCGCCCGTGGCGCGCGCCTTGACCGTGTGGCCGGCGAAGTAGTCCGCGCCACCCGTGGTGACCTGGATGATGCCGTCGGAGCCGGCTTCGGTGAGGCCCTGCAGGACCGAGTTGATGGTCTGCGAGCTGGAGACGTTGAAAGCGGGGTACGCGAAGCCGCCGGCCTTCGCGCGGTCGAGCATGTCAGCGTACTGATCCGGGGTGGCGACGGGCATGAGAACTCCTGCGATTGGTGAGCCGGGACAGCAGTCACTCTATCGGGGCGCGCGGGCGGATGCCGAAGGCCGGAGCAGCGCTGGGGGCACACGCATCTGCTGTCCTGTTAAGAATCGAGTTTCCTTCGCCGTAGCAGAGCCGAAAGTGGACGATTCTGCGCATGTGGATGACTAGGCTGACCGCATGGTGAGTCTGACTGCTGATCTGAGCCCGCTTCGTCCCGACCGCAACCTGGCGATGGAGTTGGTGCGCGCCACCGAGGCGGCAGCGATCCGCGCGGTGCCTTTCATCGGTCGCGGCGCGAAGGAAGCAGCCGACGGAGCGGCCGTCGACGCGATGCGCGCCTTCCTCGGCACGGTCGACTTCCAGGGACGGGTCGTGATCGGCGAGGGCGAGAAGGACAACGCGCCGATGCTCTTCAACGGCGAGGTGGTCGGCACAGGTCGAGGCCCGCTGTGCGACATCGCCGTGGACCCGATCGATGGAACCTCGCTGACTGCTGCGGGACGCCAGAACGCGCTCTCCGTGATCGCGGTGTCCGACCGCGGCACGATGCTGGACGCCTCCACCGTCTTCTACATGGACAAGCTCGTCACCGGCCCGGCCGGTGTCGGAGTGGTCGACATCCGGCTTCCGATCGGCGAGAACATCCGCAAGCTCGCCGGCGCGCTGGGCAAGCCCGTCGACGAGATCGTCGTCTCGGTGCTGAACCGTCCGCGCCACGAGAAGCTGATCCAGGACATCCGCGACGCCGGTGCCGGTACCCGCCTGATGAGCGACGGCGACGTCGCCGGCGGCATCAACGCCGCGCGTCACGACGCCCGCACCGACATGTGCGTCGGAGTCGGCGGCAGCCCGGAGGGGATCGTCACGGCATGTGCCATCAAGGCGCTCGGCGGACACATCCAGGGGCAGCTGTGGCCGCGCGATGACGACGAGCGCCAGCGCGGGATCGATGCCGGCCTCGAGATGGACCGCGTGTACGAAGCGGATGACCTCGTGCAGGGCAGCAACACGATCTTCGTCGCAACGGGTGTCACCGACGGTCAGCTCGTCGCCGGTGTGCGTCGCGAGCGCGGCTACGTGTACACCGAGAGCGTCGTCCTGCGTGGCGCGTCCGGCACGCTGCGCCGCATCGCCTCGGAGCACCTCGTCTCCAAGTGGCTGTAAGCGACGCGCTGGCCTCGCGAGCTGTCTCTGCGTAGGCGCGGCCAGCGCGGCGATCCCTCGCCGCACGGGCGCGCGGATGCCGCCGCGCCCGCCATCGTTACCGACCCGGTACCCGCTTCGTGTCGCCGGTCCCCTGTTTACAGGGGCGCCGTGTCACAATTGTCACTGGGTTTGTCGCCGTCGACGGAGCCGCCAGGCACCGCAGGCACAGGAGGGCGAGCACATGGCAATTCAGCAGCACAACGGCCCCACGGCCGCAGCAACGAAGATCGTGACCACGAATACGGGTCGTATCCTGCGCGTGAGCGCGGATGCCGAAGCAGGCGGTGCCGTGGCTCCAGCCGCACCCGTTGCTCCGGCTCCCGCCGTGATCGACCCGGCCCGACGCGCGGATGTTCTCTTCCGCAAGCGTCGTGACGAGGGCCATGAGCTCAGTTCCTGGTGGATGATCGGTGCTTTCCTGGCCACCAGCGGGCTCGTCATCCTCCTGCTGAGCGGCGTTCCCGGCGTCGCCTGAGTCTCACCGGCCACCGACCGTCAGGAATTCTCCTCCTGCAGACGCGCACGCACTTCGCCCACGTCAGCGCGCAGCGCGTCCGCCCCTGACTCATCGTCGACCCCCACCAGTTCCGGAGCGGTGAATCGTCGCGCCGATGCGGTGACGACCTGCGGGGCGGCGTCGAGCGTCGAGGCATCGATCCCGGGGAACTGCCGTGCCGTCACCAGCACGCGATTCTCGAGTGAGCCCGCGAACTTGTTGTAGCTGTCGACCGTGCGCTCGAGCGCTCTCCGCAGATCGTCCGCGTGGCCGGCGAGCACGCCCAGCCGGTCGTACAACTGCGTGCCGAGGTTGAGCAGGCTTCGTGCCTCCGTCGAGACCTCCTGCTGCGTCCACGTGTACGCCACGGTCTTCAGGACGGCCCACAGGTTCACCGGTGATGCGAGCGCGACACGCTTGCTGAACGCGTAGTCGAGCAGTGTCGGGTCTTCGTCGATCGCCGCGGCGAGGAGCGATTCGCTGGGCAGGAAGCAGATCACGAACTCGGGACTCGCGTCGAGTCCCGACCAGTACGCCTTCTTCGCGAGCGCGTCGATGTGCGCGCGCACCGCCTTGACGTGCTTCTGCATGTACGCACGGCGCTGCGGTTCGTGGGCGTCGCCTCCGGGCAATGCCGAGGCTTCGAGATAGGCGTCGAGGGGCACTTTCGCATCGACGGGGATCGAGGTTCCTCCGGCGAGCCGGATGACCATGTCGGGACGTCCCTGCCCGTGGTCGGAGGAGATCGTCGTCTGCAGGTCGAAGTCCACGTGCCGGGTGAGGCCGGCCGCTTCGACGACACGGCGAAGCTGCGTCTCGCCCCACACGCCACGCGTCGCGGTGGAGCGAAGCGCGCCGGCGAGCGACTCGGTGGTGGCGCGCAGTGCCTCGTCGGACTCCTGGGCGCGCCGCAGCTGCTCGGCGAGCGTGCCGAACTGGGCCTGCCGCTCCTGTTCGATCGCAGTGACCTTGCTCTGCATCTGCTGCAGGCTCTCGCGCACCGGGGCGAGCGCCGTCAGCACGGCATTCTGCTGCTGCACGCGCTGGGCTTCTGCACGCTGTTCGGTGCGGGCGTGCTCGACCGCATCGCGATACAGGTCGTATTGGCGGTCGCGGTCGTCGCGTGCCGCCGCCAGCTCGGCCTCGGCGCGGGCGAGGGCCGCTGCGCCGCGGCCGGTATGGAGCGTCCATCCCAGCGCGCCGCCGGTCACGAGCGCCACGAGGACGAGAAGAACGATCAGCGGAGCATCCATATCCTCATGGTGCCGCAGGGGTCGGACATTCCGGCGCAGCGCGCCCGAGGGCGAAGGTCAGGCGACCGCGCGCTCGGGGACCGCGACCGGCGGCGTGGTGACGCGCAGACCGAGCGCATCGGCCAGGGCATCCACATCCGCGGCTCCAGCGCGCCAGGCGGAATCGATCACGATCTGCGCGCAGGCGCGGGCGTCGGCGAGAGCGTCGTGGTGTGAGAACTCCGCGAAGCCGGCCGCGGCGGCGGCCACAGGCAGGCGGTACGAGTCGAGCTGATACGTCTTGCGCGCGACCTGGAGGCTGCACAACGAGCGGTACGGCGGGCACACCTCGCCGGTCGCCTCGGAGGCGCGGCGCAGGACGTTGAGGTCGAATCCGGCGTTGTGCGCGACGAGGACGTCGGCGCCGGCGAAGTCGCACAGGCGATCGAACTGCTCGGACCAGGTCTCCGCGGAATACACGTCCTCGGGCCGGATGCCGTGGATACGTACGTTCCATTCCTGGAACTCGTCGTGGCCCGCAGGCGGCTGGATCAGCCAGCCTGTGGTGGCGACGACCTCGCCGTCGCGTACGCGGACGAGTCCGACGGAGCAGGCCGAGGCGGGGCTGGAATTCGCCGTCTCGAAGTCGATAGCGGTGAAGTCCAGGGGCACGTCATCCACTCTCTCCCGACGATTCGACGGTGCCCGGAGGACTCGCCGTAGGCTGGTCACATGGCTGATGAGCGCGCGACCTCCTTCGGTGCACAGGCAGGGAACTACGAGGTCGGAAGGCCCGAATACCCGTTCGACGCGGTCGCCTGGATGCTGGAGCGGATGCCCTCGGGGTCACGGCGGATCGCGGACGTCGGGGCAGGAACGGGCAAGCTCACGCGTGCGCTCGTCGCTGCCCCCGATGCCGAGGTCGTCGCGCTGGATCCGGATCCGGCGATGCTCGCCGCCCTGCGCGACGCGATCCCCGGTGTGCCGACTTTCGTCGGATCGGCCGAACGGATGCCGTTGCCCGATGCAAGTGTCGATGCCGTCGTGCTCGGCCAGGCGTGGCACTGGGTCGAGCCCGTGGCGGCATCGGTCGAGATCGGCCGCGTCGTCCGCTCCGGGGGAGTGCTGGGGCTCATCTGGAACATCCGCGACGAGAGGCAGGAGTGGGTGCGGCGGCTCACGGAGATCATGCACGGCAGCGCTGCGGAAGAGATGCTGGCTGCGGGGGACCCCGTCATCGATGCCCCGTTCGGTCCGCTCGAGCAGGAGTCGTGGGAGTGGTCCCGGCCGATGACGCGTGCTCAGCTGCACAGCATGGCCACGTCGCGCAGCTACGTGATCACCGCATCCGACGAGGAGAAGGCGCGGATCCGGCGGGACATGGATGCGCTGTTCGACGAGATCGGACTCGATGAGTCAGGTGCGATCGAGCTTCCCTACGTCACCAGGGCGTTCCGCGCCGTCCGCTCCTGAACACCGCCCCGGTGTTCCGGGCATCCTCGACCGGTAGACTCGTGCCCCGTGGCTCTTACTATCGGAATCGTCGGCCTGCCCAATGTCGGCAAGTCCACCCTCTTCAACGCACTCACCAAGAACGACGTGCTCGCGGCGAACTATCCGTTCGCGACGATCGAGCCGAACGTCGGCGTGGTGAACCTGCCTGATCCGCGTCTCGACAAGCTCGCCGAGATCTTCGGCAGCGAGCGCATCCTGCCCGCCGCGGTGTCGTTCGTCGACATCGCCGGCATCGTGCGCGGCGCGAGCGAGGGCGAGGGGCTCGGCAACAAGTTCCTCGCGAACATCCGTGAGGCCGACGCCATCGCGCAGGTCGTCCGCGGCTTCGCGGACGACGACGTGGTGCACGTCGATGGTGCAGTGAACCCGGCATCCGACATGGAGACCATCAACGCGGAGCTCATGCTCGCCGACCTCGAGACCGTCGACAAGGCGATCACCCGCTACGAGAAGGAAGTGCGCGGCAAGAAGATCGAGCCGGTCGTGCTCGAGACCGCGAACGCCGTGAAGGACGCCCTGGAGCGCGGCGTGCTGTTGTCGGTCGCCGGCATCGATCTGACGCCGATCCGCGAATTGGGCCTGCTCACGGCCAAGCCCGTCATCTTCGTCTTCAACGTCGATGAGGGCGTGCTCACGGATGCCGCGCGCAAGGAAGAGCTCGCCGCTCTCGTCGCGCCGGCGAAGGCCATCTTCCTCGACGCCAAGATCGAGTCCGAGTTGATCGACCTCGACCCCGAGGATGCGGCCGAGCTGCTCGCCTCGACCGGTCAGGATGAGTCCGGGCTGGACCAGCTCGCTCGCATCGGCTTCGACACCCTCGGACTGCAGACGTACCTGACGGCCGGACCCAAGGAAGCACGCGCCTGGACGATCCCCAAGGGCTCGAAGGCTCCGCAGGCCGCCGGCGTGATCCACACCGACTTCGAGAAGGGCTTCATCAAGGCGGAGATCGTCTCGTTCGACGACCTCGTCGAGACCGGTTCCGTGGTCGAAGCCCGCGCGAAGGGCAAGGCCCGCCTCGAGGGCAAGGACTACGTCATGCAGGACGGCGACGTGGTGGAGTTCCGCTTCAACAACTGAATGGGCGGGCGATGTCGTGGCGTGATCCCCGTGCACAGGTATGGGACCGAGTCTGCGCAGTCGGAGGTGTCGTCGAGCGCCTGGATGTCGGATCGTCGCCCGTGCTCGCTGAGGGGTCTATCTCGTTTCGCAGGCTGACAGCCCTCACCGGCGTCCACGGGGCGGGCAAGAGCTACCTCTTGTCCGCTGTGGCGGGAGGATTGCCTGGTTGGCAAGTGGGCGGAAATCTCCCGATCGAGAGTTCCCAGAGTGAGGCAGAGTTCAGCGGAGAGTATTCACTGGCACTTCGGGCGGGGGCTCCCGCCGAGATCGTCCACTTCTCTCGCCCGGTTACCTGGAAGCAGCGTCAAGAGTTCGATGCCTCGCTGCACCCGTTGAGGGCAACGCGGTTGACGCCCTATGCGGCTCTCGATGAGCTCGCCTACTTCACCCAGAACCTGAGTCCCGCCTGGCCTAGCGTGCCGGGCGACCTCTCGAATCTGAAACGATCACACGTGGATGCGCTCCGCGCCATCACTGGTTACTCCTACGAGACGGTGACCTACGGGCAGTACGGAGAGAGGGATGAGGATTTCCCCTACTTCCGTGTCGAACGTGATTCGCGCACTCTTGACGCGCAGACGATGAGCGCATCGGAGTTCTGGGTTCACTGGGTCATCTGGCATCTACGATCCGCTGACGAGAACGAAGTCGTCCTTATCGACGAGCCCGAGACGTTCCTCGCGGAGCCGGGCCACCGTCCATTCGTTGACGAGATCGCGCGCATGGCTCTCGAGTCCGGATGCCAGGTCATCATCGCAACGCATTCGGCGACGATGATCCGCCGCATCCCCGCGGCGTTGGTACGGCAGGTGTCGAGTACCGCTGGCGGGGCGTTGACCTCTGAGGTGGTGAGCACGGAAGCGTTGCTGCGTGCCCTCGGTCGATCGCCGGCACCTGTGTCGCTGCTCGTCTTCGTCGAAGACGAGATGGCCAGGACGGTTGTTCGTTTTCTCCTCCGCCGCTTCGCCACGGACCACGTCACGCAGGTGGACATCATTGACAGCGGCGGCAAGGACGACGCCGTGCGAGGAGCGCGAATCGCGCGCCGATCACGTCAGCTCGGGACAGTCGCTGTATTGGACGGAGATCAGCGCGATCTCTACGACGACGAGACGATTCTCTTCATTCCGGGAACTTCGGAACCAGAGGCGCTCCTGATGGACGTTCTTCGGAGTCGCGGTCGCGACGCGGGAGATCGACTCGGTGTGACGAGCTCGGATCTGCTCATCGCAATCGATGCTGCGCGATTCGTTGCGCATCAACGTGTGTTCGAAGTCATGAGCGGGGCACTGGACGTTCCCCCGGCGGATCTGATCCGCGTCGCGTTGACTCTGTGGCTGGAGGACGACAGCATTGCGACGGCCGCCCGTCGGCTGGTCGAGCAGACGCTCGCGCTCTTTCCCTGACGGGACGTCCGCAAGCCGGAGCGCTTGTCGGTGCCGGAAGTGTGGCGGATTCTGCTCCCGGATTTCTGCAGAACTTCGGAAGAGCACGGAGAACGGTCTCCTCGATGGCGCAGATCTCCGAGGAGGAGCTGCGTTGACGGGCCTATTTCCGGATGAGTGCTCCCAGCGCGTCCTTCGCCGCGGATTCCCCGCGCTCGGCTTCGGCGAGCTGAGTCGCGGCTGTCGCCCTGTGTTCCGCGGCCGCGTCCACGTCGGCATGTGCACGTTCGGCGTCCTTCATCGTCTGCGCGAGTTCCTTCTCGAGTTCCGCAGCCCGGGTCTCGAGCGCCTGCACGCGGGCTGCCGCCTCGTCGTGCGCCTTCTCGGCCTTCTTCTTCTCGCCTTCGGCACGCTCGCGGGCCTGCTCGGCATCGTGCAGCGCTCGTTCGGCGGCTCGGCGCTCTCGACGCGCGCTGACCTCGTCGGCAGGTACGACGGGAGGGGCGGGGGAGTCGGGCGTGCCGCCTCCCACTGCCGTACCCAGATCCACGGACTCGGACGGGTCGAGTTCGCGGACCAGTCGTCCCGACGCGACAGCCGCGGCGGCATCCGGGTCGAAGAAGGCAGCGGAGATCGTCCGCTCGACGGCGTCGAGCGTGGACGCGGTGATGCGCTCGCCGCGCGACGTCGCGAGCTCTGCGGCGTTCTGCGCGAGGCGGCGGGTGAGCGTGCGCCGTTCGCGCCCGAGTTTCGCGAGAGTGGCGGCGTCGAGATCGGCCTGCGCCTCGCGCAGCTCCTCGGCCAGCCGGAGGGCTTCGGCGAGCTGCGCGGCGCGCTCCTGCGCGAACAGGTTGACGACCCATGCCGCGACCGATGGCTTGCGCAGCGCCTTGATCTGCGTCGCGAGGGCACGGTCATCCGCGGTCTTCACCTGCGCATCGCGCGCGGAGATGAAGTCGGCAGGCGACTCGGTGTAGAGCTTCGCCGCGATCGTCGAGAGAGCGGTGTCGGTCATCCGCGGTCCCTTCGCCGGTCTGCAGCCCACGTCGTGCTGAGGCCACGAGTCTAGGCGCACGTGGCATCCGCCGCTTCGCTCGGGAGGAGATCTGCGCGTGGGGCGGAGGAGTTCCGGCCGATTCTCCTCCCGAGCCGGGGAACGCCTCCGGAAGACCCGCCGCGCGGCCGAGAAGTTCCGGATGCGCTTCGTGACAGCGGCGGGATACCCTGGACATGGTGCGTCTGGCTTGCGGGTAGCCGCGCAGACGCCCGCCGAACCGCTGGAAAGGGCCAGATCGGGTCCATCGCGATTCGAGAGCGGCCATTCCCTGCGGGGGCACCAGAGGCTTCCGAGACGCAGAACGCGCGTCCAGCCCTGACAAAGACACCGCGAGGAGACTGCTGAGAATGGTCGACACCCAGATCTTCGAACCCGATGGACGCGCCATCCCCTTCGTGGACGAAGGAGACGGACCCGTCAAGCTCGTGCTGATCCAGGAGCAGGGACTCGCGGCCGACGTTCTGAGCGTCTCCGCGCACTACCTCGCGGAGGAGGCGGGGTTCCATGTGCTCCGCGTCGGGCACCGCGCCGACGGCGAGGCGACGCTCGACGAGCGCGTCGCGGATGTGCTCGCCGTGATCGACCACGTCGGCATCGAAGACACCTGGGTCGGCGGCCACGGCTTCGGTGGAACGATCGCACGCGCGCTGGTCGCCGCACACGTCGACCGTGCGAACGGTCTGCTGCTGCTCGGCGTCGAAGACGTGGACATCGCGGTCGCCCCGGCCATCCCGGTGCTGATCGTCCAGGGCACGGAAGACGAAGACACTCCTGCCGCGAACGCCGAGCGCCTGCAGGCAACGGTGCCGGACCGCTCGAGCATCAAGACGATCGCCGGTGACCACCTCTTCCCGATGCATCACCCGATCGAGACCGGAGTGATCATCGAGGAGTACCTGGACTGGGACTGACCGCCGTGGCGGCATCCGGGCGCACCGTCGTCCTCGCGATCGACCTGCAGGCCGGCGTGACACCGGGATGCTTCGACGAGCAGGGCGTGCTGGCACGCGCGGCGGCACTCGTCGAGCGCGCCCGCGCATCCGACGTCCCCGTCGTCTGGGTGCATCACGACCCCGTCGGCGTGGGCACACCGGAGTGGGAGCTCGCAGCCCCACTGCAGCGCGCGGACGGCGAGCCTCTCGTCCGCAAGAGCTATCGCGATTCGTTCGCCGACACGACGCTGCGCGCGACGCTGGATGAGCTGGAAGCGACGCGCCTCGTCATCACCGGTGCGCAGTCGGACTTCTGCGTGCGCACGACGATGCAGCGCGCGGCCGCGGAGGGATACGACGTGACGCTCGTGAGCGATGCGCACACCACGGTGGACACCGAGTGGGACGGCGTGCGGATCTCCGGCGAGCAGATCGTGGCCCACACGAACATGTACTTCTCCGGACTCCGGTATCCCGGCCAGGAGCTCGCGATCGCGACCCACGACGAGGTGCGGCTCTGACGACGGCCATCGGGCGCCCGTGACGCCTGAGAAGATGGTCTGATGACCGCAACGCTCGTCGCGCAGAACCTGGCCGGTGGCTATGGCCATCGCATCCTCTTCGACTCTCTCGATCTGACGGTCGCACCGGGAGACGTCGTCGGCGTCGTGGGAGCGAACGGAGCGGGGAAGTCGACGCTGCTGCGACTGCTGGCAGGCGTGGACACTCCGGCTGCGGGTTCGGTCTCTCTGGCGCCGTCGGATGCCTTCGTCGGATGGCTGCCGCAGGAGCATGAACGCGTCGCGGGCGAGACGGTCGCCGCGTACATCGGTCGGCGCACCGGATGCGCGCAGGCGACCAGCGACATGGATGCGGCGGCGGCGGCGCTCGGCGACCCGTCGCTGGCAGCCGAGGGGACGGACCCAGCGGATGTCTATTCGACGGCCCTGGACCGCTGGCTGGCCAGCGGTGCCGCCGACCTCGACGAGCGGATTCCGGTCGTCCTCGCAGACCTGGGACTCGTGCTCGACAGCGGTGCCGCGGAGCACGCCCTGATGACGTCCCTCTCGGGGGGACAGGCGGCGCGTGTGGGACTGGCGGCGCTGCTGCTGTCGCGCTTCGACATCGTGCTCCTCGATGAACCGACGAACGATCTCGATCTGGACGGCCTCGAGCGCCTCGAAGCCTTCGTGCGCGGGCTCCGCGGCGGGGTGGTGCTCGTCAGCCATGACCGTGAGTTCCTGGCGCGCGCCGTGACGCGCGTGCTCGAGCTGGACCTCGCGCAGGGGTCGAACCGGGTGTACGGGGGAGGCTACGACGCCTACCTGGAGGAGCGCGCGACGCTGCGTCGCCATCTGCGCGAGAAGTACGACGAGTTCGCCGACAAGAAGGCCGATCTGGTGGCACGCGCCCGCACGCAGCGGGAGTGGTCGAGCCAGGGCGTGCGCAACGCGATGAAGAAGGCACCGGACAACGACAAGATCAAGCGCAAGGCGTCAGCGGAGTCCAGCGAGAAGCAGGCGCAGAAGGTGCGTCAGATGGAGAGCCGGATCGCCCGTCTGGACGAGGTTGAGGAGCCGCGCAAGGAGTGGCAGCTCGAGTTCACGATCGGCAGCGCGCCACGGTCCAGCTCGGTCGTGTCCACCCTGAGCTCTGCCGTGCTGCGGCAGGGGACCTTCACGCTCGGTCCGGTGTCTCTGCAGGTGAACGCGGGGGACCGCATCGGCATCACCGGGCCGAACGGCGCCGGCAAGTCCACGCTCCTCCGAGCCCTTCTGGGGCGTCAGACACCGGAGGAGGGCACCGCGAGCCTGGGTGCCAGCGTCGAGATCGGCGAGATCGATCAGGCGCGCTCCCTGCTGGTGGGCGCGACCCCGCTCGCCGATGCCTTCGAGGCGCTGGTGCCGGAGATGGCCTCGGGAGAGGTGCGCACCCTGCTGGCGAAGTTCGGTCTGCGCGCCGACCACGTGACGCGTCCCGTCGACGAACTGTCGCCGGGGGAGCGGACCAGAGCGGCGCTGGCGCTGCTGCAGGCCCGCGGCATCAACCTGCTGGTCCTCGACGAGCCGACCAACCACCTCGACCTGCCCGCCATCGAGCAGCTGGAACAGGCTCTCGAGTCCTATGAGGGCACACTGCTGCTCGTGACGCACGATCGCCGCATGCTCGACACCGTCAGGACCGATCGACGCTGGCAGGTCGAGCAGGGACAGGTCACGGAACGCTAGAGGGTCAGCGGCCCTGTCGCTTCTTGTACGGCTTGGGCTGCCCCTTGACGATCGGAGCGCGGCCCCGGCCCTTGGACGCCTTCGCCTTGCCGCCGGCAGGGGCGACGGTCTTGGGGGCAGGAGGTGGGGCAGCCGCCACCGTTGCGCGCGCCTCTTCGAGGAACAGCTCGCCCACATGCGTCAGGCGTGGCGTGCCTTCACGGTGGATGAGGGCGTGCCCGACCTCGTCCTCGAGCTTGTCGAGCGAGGTGTAGAGCGATGCGAGCGGGATGCCCAGCTCCTCGGCGGCACGAGGGAAGTGCAGGGTGTCCGCCAGGACGACATACCGGCGCAGGAGAGCGATCTTCACGGGAACCCTTCAGAGCCTCACGCGGTGCGAGGCGCTCTCCAGCGTACGCGGCCGCGTGTCAGAGGGGCGACGGCGGGAGCGCGACGAACCGCTCGCGCCGATCGTCGCAGACAGCACGGATGCCGCGACCCCAGGGGGCCGCGGCATCCGGAATTCTGCGTCAGGCGACTTTCGGGAGGACTGCGAACGACACCGAGCCCTCGTCATCCACGCCGGCGTCGAGGATCTTGTCCTCCAGCGCAGCGGATGCCGCCTCGTCGAGGAAGAGGCGGGTTCCGGAGACCTCGACGATCTGGTCCTCCGGCTCCGGCACGGTCGTCACGAGCACGGCGAGGCGTGCGCCACCTCCCTGCTCCTGCGCGGCGGTGGAATGGATGCGAAGTCCGGCATCCGGTGCTTCGCTCTGACGGGTGACGAGCGTGGTGACGATGGCGGTGGCGTTATCGGTGAGGGTGAGCACGAGACTCTCCTTCCGGTCGGGGCATGCCACGGTCGCGACATGTCCGGGCCACGATGCCGCAGAGTGCGTGCCTGTTCAACCGAATCCAGTCGATTCCTAAGGTTCTCCCACCGGGAGTGGATGCAGGCGGGCGACGCCGGTCACGTGCGGAGCAGCTTGCGCATGAAGACCTGCTCTGTCCCGTCGCCGTCGGGCACGCGCTCGCTCACGGCGTAGCCGCAGCTCTCGTAGAGACGGATGTTCGCCTCGCTGAGGCTGCCGGTGAAGAGTTCGGCCTCGGCTGCGCCACTACGCTGCTCCGCCGATTCGAGCAGCATTCGCCCGATACCTTCGCCCTGCTGGTCGGGCGCGACCGATATGCGGCCGATCAGCAGGGTTCCGCCATCCACGCGAAAGCGGATCGCCCCGACGAGCCGGCCGCCGGCGCGAGCACCCCAGGCGTCGTTCTCACGGAGCTCTGCGCGCAGCTGCTCCAGGGTCTGCGTGAGCGGAGGCATGTCGGCACTCCCATAGATCTGGGCTTCGGAGACGAACGCGGCGCGCTGCAGAGTGAGGAGCGCGCCGGCATCGGCGTCGTCGAGCTGGTCGATGGAGATGTCCGGTCCGGAGTCAGATGTGTTCACGTGCGCAACCTTCGAGCCCACGGGCAGAGCCTGTCAACCCCCTCGGCCCGGCGACGAACGCGGCCTAGGGTGCAGCCAGGAGGCAACACCATGGCTGAGACCACGAAGACCACGAAGACCGCTGCCGCGAAGCGCGGGGCGAAGACCACCCGACGTCAGAACGCCGAGAAAGGCTTCACGGCGTCCGCCACGTTGGCGGGCAACCTGCAGTCTGTGCTCGTCGACCTGCTGGAACTCGCGCTGCAGGGCAAGCAGGCGCATTGGAACGTGGTCGGGCGGAACTTCCGTGACACGCATCGCCAGCTCGACGAGATCATCGACGACGCGCGTGCCTTCAGCGACACGGTCGCGGAGCGGATGCGTGCCCTGCACGCGGTTCCGGATGGCCGCAGTGACACGATCGCCGAGACGACATCGCTTCCCGAGTTCCCCGCGGGCGAGGTGTCGACCTCTGACACCGTCGATCTCATCACCGAGCGCCTGGAGGCCGCCATCTCGACGATGCGCGAAGTCCACGATGCGGTCGACGAAGAGGATCCGACCTCGGCGGACATCCTGCACGCGGTGATCGAACGCCTCGAGCAGTTCGCGTGGATGGTGAGCGCCGAGAACCGCACGCCCGCAGGACGCTGACGACGGCGGCGATGATGTCCGGCAGCTTCGGAGGTCAGCTCTGCGGCGGCACGTCCCGCTGCAGCGACCGACGCACTGCGCGGGGCAACGCCAGCCAGAGCGCCGCGATGACGACGACAGCCGCCACCAGCGCGATGATCCCTGCGGTCCGGTTCACCGTGAAGTCGACGATGAGCGTGGTCACCCCGATCGTCAGTGCAGCGATGACCACGAGGTCGATCTTGACGATACGTGCCGCCACGCGGACCAGGTCGGGCTTGCGGCGGTGGCCGAACAACACGCGATGCAGCCCGACGGGTGCGAGTGCCAGGATCGTCGCGACGGCCGCGAGGGCGACCAGGACGACGTACAGGTCGCGCTGCAGCTCGTCCATGTCGGTGAACCGCGGTTGGAAGGCGACGGCGAGCAGGAACCCGGTGAGGATCTGCGTGCCCGTCTGCATGACGCGGAGCTCCTGCATCAACTCATCCCAGTTGCGATCGGCGCGCTCATTCGGCGTCTCGTCGCGCCCGTCGACACGGTCGTCGCGGTGGGGCGGTTCCGGCTCTCGGCCTTCGGCTGTCATGAGCCCAGTCTTGTGGGCGCGCTTCCGTGCTGTCCAGCCGCTTGCTTCATCCGAACAGAGGAGATGACATGACCCTTCCGCCCATCCACGAATGGTGGCCGCACCTGTCGATCGATGCGCGACACGAGGTGAAGGACAGTGGCTCCGCGCATCTGACCGAGAAAGTGCGCGAAGAGATCCGTGAGATCACCGGAGCGGTCGTCGGCATGCAGGAGACGCTGTCCGATGAAGATCTCGAGTACGCGCGCACGCAGAGCGAGGCCGTCGACTGAGGAGGTGGCTCCCGACTGCGCTCAGGCCTGGTCGGGAGCTGCCGGCTTCGCGATCTCCTCGCGAAGCCGGGGGACCGTGCGTCTCTCGGGTCGCACGCCCGCCTTGTCGGCGTAGAAGGCGCGGATCCTGTCCATGTCACCGGCGACATCACCGGTCAG
The DNA here is from genome assembly GCF_006716345.1 of Microbacterium saperdae. Taxonomy (NCBI): domain Bacteria; kingdom Bacillati; phylum Actinomycetota; class Actinomycetes; order Micrococcales; family Microbacteriaceae; genus Microbacterium; species Microbacterium saperdae. The sequence continues at coordinate 2,533,898 of NZ_VFOX01000001.1, read as the reverse complement.
CTCGAGGGTCGGGCCGAGCCCGGTGGTCATCGTTGTGCGGTCGACGAATCCCAGCGTCACCGGCATCCCGGTCTCGCGCGCGATGCGGTAGAAGCCGGACTTCCAGTACTCGTTGCCACCGCGCGTGCCGTCGGGGGTGATCACGAGGCCGAAGACGTCGCCGGCGTGGACCTGGCTCACGACCTCCGCCACGACCCGGCCCGGGTCGGCACGGTCGACCGCGACACCTCCGAGCCTGCGCATGATCGGACCTCGCCAGCCGCGGAACAGGCTCTTCTTGCCGAGCCAGTGCACGTCGACCCCGAGGCGCCAGGCGATCGCGAGCATCAGGACGAAGTCCCAGTTCGAGGTGTGCGGGGCTCCGATGAGGATGGTGGGTCTGGTCGGCACGGCATCATGGCCGACCAGGGTCCAGCGGCTGAGAGCCCAGTACAGGCGGGCGAGGGAGCGTCGGAGCATGCCTCCACCGTAGGCGATCGGCACGGACGCACCGCGGTTCAGAGCCATACCTGCAGGACAGGCGTACGATCGAGGGATGAAGAAGACGCAGCAGCCTGTGACGGAGCAGGAAGCACCCCTCGGGTTGCAGCCGCTCCCGGACGCTCTGAACCTTCTCGACGCCGATGCCGTCGGCTACTGCAGTGGTGGCGTCTGCCACTTCCCTGCGCCGAAGACGCAGTAAGCAGCAGCCGCCACCACCGGGTGGTCAGCGAACGGTGGTCAGTGACCGCCGTGGAAGTCGCCCGCGTCGTCTGCGGGCTTGCGGACGAACGGGCTCAGTGCGACGGCCGCCAGCGAGATGATCGCGGCGATCAGGAACGCCATGCGCGCACCGGGAGCTCCGGCCGTCGCCGTCGCGAGTCCTTCGTTCTCGCCCGCGTGCAGGATCGCCGAGTAGGTCACGGTCAGCAACGCGACACCCGCCGCACCGCCGACCTGCTGCAGCGTGTTCAGCACCGCGGAGCCGTGTGAGTAGAGCGAGCGCTGCAGAGAGCCGAGCGACGCGGAGAACAGCGGCGTGAACGACATCGCGAGTCCCACCGACATTGCCGCCTGCACGATGATGAGCACCCACCACACGGTGTGCTCGCCGACGGTCGAGTAGTAGAACAGCGCCGCGGACACCAGGATCGTGCCGGGGATCAGCAGAGGGCGTGTGCCGCGCGCGTCGTACACCCGACCCATCACCGGACCCAGCAGACCCATGAGCACGGAGCCGGGGAGCAGGATCAGTCCGGACTCGAGAGCGTTGAGACCGGCCACGTTCTGCAGGTACTGGGGGAGCAGCGTGAGGGTGCCGAACATCGAGAGCGCGAGGATGGTCATGATGATCACCGAGAACGTGAAGTTTCCCGAACGGAACACGCGCAGGTCGAGCAGAGCGTCGTCCACGCGCTGGAGCAGCAGCTGACGCCACACGAAGAGTGCGAGCGACACGGCGCCGACGACCAGGGCGATGATGCCCGTCGTCTCGCCCGATCCGCCCTCGCCGCCGAACTGGCTGAGCCCGAACACGATGCCGCCGAAGCCGAGGGCGGCGAGCGGGATCGACAGGACGTCGAGCGGGACCTTGCGGGTCTCGCCGAGGTTCGTCATCCACTTCGCACCCATGGCGAGTGCGATGAGGGCGATGGGCAGGATGATCGCGAACAGGGCGCGCCAGTTCAGGGTCTCGAGCACCGCGCCGGCGAGCGTCGGGCCGATGGCCGGGGCGAGCGAGATGACGAGACCGACGCGGCCCATCATGCGCCCGCGTGACTGCGGCGGAACCACGTTCATGATCGTCGTCATCAACAGGGGCATCATGATGCCGGTACCGGCGGCCTGGATGACGCGGCCGACCAGGAGCACCGTGAACCCGGGGGCGACCAGTGCCACGAGGGTTCCGAGCGAGAACGCCACCATCGCGGCGATGAATACCTGACGGGTGGTGAAGCGCTGGAGGATGAATCCGGTCGTCGGGATGACGACGGCCATGGTCAGCATGAAGGCGCTGGTCAACCACTGGCCCAGCTCGGGCGGAATGCCGAGATCGGCGTTGAGGTGCGGAATCGCGATCCCCATCGTGGTCTCGTTGAGGATGGCGACGAAAGCCGCGACCAGCAGGAGCCAGATCACACGCATGTCGGAGCGCGAGATGGTTCCTGCCGCGGGAGTGGGGGTCGTGATCGATCCGGTGTCGACAGCGGACATGCGGCCTCCTAGGCACAGAAGAGAGGGAGGAAGGTGCGCGAGAGTTCGCGAGAGTCTTTCAGCGTAACCATAGGGTCCGACATTTCATTCCGGATCGGAGCGATTCCGCCGTCAGCAGACGCGGGAACCCCTGGGTCCGGGGGCATGACTACGCTGTCGACATGAGCATGGGTGGCGGAATGGGTGGCGGCCGCGGCGGGTTCCGCGGCGTCGACGAGAGCGCACAGCGTAGGTTGAACGCCGAGGCACCGCGCATCAGCGGCCTCGGGGCCCGGGTCATGACGCTGTTCCAGGCCTATCGCACACGGATCCTGTTCACCGGCGTGCTGGTCGTCGTCGGGGCGGCGATCGCCGTCATCCCGCCACTCATCGTGCAGCGGATCTTCGACGACGCGCTGTTCCCCGTGGCCGGGGGCGGCCCGCACATCGACCTGCTGATCTGGCTGGTCGTCATCATGGTGGCGCTCTTCCTGTTCTCGGCGGCGCTCGGCGTCGCCCAGACGTGGTTGACCTCCACGGTGGGAAACAGCGTCACCGGGGACCTCCGGGTGCGGCTGTTCGAGCACCTCCAGGCGATGGAGCTCGGGTTCTTCACCCGCACCAAGACCGGCGTCATCCAATCGCGGCTGCAGAACGACGTCGGCGGAGTGTCCGGCGTGCTCACGAACACCGTGACCAGCATCCTCGGCAACGTGGTGACCGTCATCGCCTCGCTCGTGGCGATGATCCTGATCGACTGGCGCCTCACGCTCATCGCCGTCATCCTGATGCCGTTCCTCATCATCGTGCAGCGACGTGTCGGACAGGTGCGTGCGCGCATCGCCGGCGAGACGCAGGAGTCGCTCTCCGAGCTCACCTCGATCACGCAGGAGACGCTCAGCGTCTCCGGGATGCTGCTGTCGAAGTCGTTCAACCGTCAGCGCACGGAATCCGAGCGTTATCAGGCCGAGAACCGCAACCAGGTGAAGCTGCAGGTGCGCAGGGCGATGAGCGGGCAGGGGTTCTTCGCGGTCGTCCAGGTGCTGATGGCGAGCGTCCCCGCGGTGATCTACCTCGTCTCGGGCTATCTGATCGCCGGCGGGGCAGGAGCGATCACCGCGGGCACGGTCGTCGCGTTCACCACGGTGCAGGCGCGACTGCTGCAGCCGCTCATGGGGCTGATGCGCGTCTCGCTCGACCTGCAGACGTCATCGGCGCTGTTCGCCCGCATCTTCGAGTACCTCGACCTGGTCCCGGAGATCGAGGATGCGCCGGATGCCATCAGCGTGCGTGACGCGCCGGGCCCGCGCGGGCGTATCGAGTTCGACGATGTCGTGTTCCGGTATCCGGATGCGTCCGCCGACGCCCGTCCGACCCTGCAGGGCGTCTCCTTCGTCGCAGAGCCGGGGCAGCACGTCGCGTTCGTGGGTCCCTCCGGCGCCGGCAAGACCACCGTGCTCTACCTGGCCCCGCGGCTGTACGAGGCACACGGGGGAACGGTTCTGTTCGCGGGAGCCGATGTGCGCACGCTCACGCAGGAGTCGATCATCGACGACGTCGGCATCGTGTCGCAAGAGACCTACCTGTTCCACGCCACGATCCGCGAGAACCTGCTGTACGCGAAGCCGGGGGCGACCGAGGAGGAGCTGATCGCCGCCTGCACCGCTGCGAACATCCACCACATCATCGCCGGTTTCGAGAACGGCTACGACACGGTCGTGGGAGAACGCGGCTACCGCCTCTCCGGTGGCGAGAAGCAGCGCATCGCGATCGCACGGGTGCTGTTGAAGGATCCGCCCGTCCTCCTCCTCGACGAGGCGACCTCGGCGCTCGACACGGTCTCGGAGCGGGTGGTGCAGGTCGCGCTCGACGAGGCGGCGCGAGGACGCACGACCCTGTCGATCGCGCATCGCCTCTCGACCGTGATGGGCGCCGACGTGATCCATGTTCTCGAGGCCGGACAGATCGTGGAGTCGGGCACGCACGCCGAGCTCCTCGCGCACGGTGGGCTCTACGCCGAGCTGGCGGCCCAGCAGGTGGCGGCGTCGCAGGTCCTCGCCACCGAGACCGCCGTGGAGCAGGCGGTGACCGGCGGCGCGACTGCTGCACTCGCGGAGCGTCGGGCGGACCGGGCTCCTGTGGACTCGGCCGGCGCCGACGCGGTCGCCGCACTCACGGCTGCTGTCCCGTTGCTGAACATGCCCCGCACGGATGCCCGGGTCTACCCCGACGAGAGTTGATGCTCTCCGCGGCGGGCAGCGTCAGTGCACCGACAGGCCGCCGTCGACGAACAGTGAGTGACCGGTGATGTAGCCTGCGCCGGCTCCGGCGAGGAACACGGCCGCGCCGGCGAAGTCGCTCGGCAGACCGTTGCGACCGATCATGGTCCGCGCCGCCAACGCGGCGATCTTCTCCGGGTCCTCCTGCAGGCGCGCGTTCAGTGGAGTCAGGACGAACCCGGGCACGAGCGTGTTGCTCGTCACCCCCGTGCCGCCCCAGGCTTCGGCCTCCGAGCGCATGAGGGACTCGACGGCGCCCTTGGACGCACCGTAGATGCCGCTGGAGACGAAGGCGCGGTGCGCCTGCTGCGAGCTGATGTGGATGAGCCGGCCGAAGCCGCGCTCCGCCATGCCCTGCGCATAGCGCTGGCCGAGCAGGAACGGTGCCAGGGCGTTCACGGTCATCGTCGCGTCCCAGTCCTCCTCGGTGATCTCGGCGTAGGCAGGGCGGATGTTGATACCTGCCGAGTTGACCAGGATGTCGGGCTCCCCGAACGGTTCTGCCGCCGCCTCGGCGACCGCGCGGATGCCGACGCGTGTGCTCAGGTCACCGACGACACCCGCGGCGCGACAGCCGTGGCCACGCAGCTCCTGCACGGTCTCCGCGATGCGCTCCTCACCGCGGGCGACGACGACCGTCGCGGCGCCGGCGCGGGCGAGGGCCGTGGCGATGCCGCGACCGATCCCCGAGCTTCCTCCGGTGACGATCGCAGTGCGGCCCTCGAGCGAGAAGAGGTCGGCCAGGTACTCGTTCATCGATCTCCTCGGGGGCGTGAGCGGGCGGGGCGGGATGTGCCGGTCACCAGGCGAGGGCGGCGGCGAGGGTCGGATCGGGAGCCGCGTCGGCATATTCGGGGAGGGCGCGGATCTCGTCGAGGAAGGCATCGACCTCTGCTGCGTACGCGGGGTCGTCGTGCGACACGGCGATCTCGAGAAGCGGAGGGACATCCATCGCGATGATCAGGTCGAGCCGTGCGGTGACGGCGGCAGCGGCGCCGGCGTCGCGCAGCACCCGGATGCCGCCGCGCAACGCGGCCAGATAGTCGCGCAGCACGGGCAGCTGCGCCTTGCCCTGCGTGATCGACGTGCCATCGGCACGGATGCGCCACTCCACGACGACATCGGGGATGACGTCGAACGTGCGCGCCCGGGCGTACATCAGCTGAGCGACGATCTGGTCCTCGTACGCGACGCCTTCGGGAAAGCGCAGGCCCGCCCAGAAGTCCGTGCGGCTGACCTTCGACCAGGCGACGATGTTGGCGGAGGCGTTGGGGTGCTGCATGATCGTCGTGCGCTGGCGCTCCGGGTCGGTGGCAGCGGCCACCCAGGGCTGCACGCGTCCGGCGACATAGGCATCGTGGTGCGGACGGGAGCGCACATACGCTCCGGCGACGAAATCGCTCCCGGTCTCCGCCAGGGTTCCGGTGAGCCGGGCGAGTGCGGTCGGGGTGAGCTCGTCGTCACCGTCGAGGAAGCCCAGGTACGGGGTGTCGACCCGCTCGAGCGCGACGTTGCGGGCCGCACCGAGACCACGGGAGGCCTCGTGCCGGATCACCGTCAATCGCGGGTCGGCGGCTGCCGCCTCGGCGAAGATCGATCCGGTCGCATCCGTCGAGCCGTCGTCGACGAGGATCGCGCGCCAGCGGGGCTCGGTCTGCGCGTGCAACGACGCGATCGCGGCGGGGGCGAACGGCGCGATGTCGCGCCCGGGAACGATCATCGTCACGAGCGGATCGGGAGCAGTCACCAGCCGATTCTATGGCCGTATCGTCAGCCCGAGACCGCCTGCACGGAGTCGACGACCAGTGCGGCGAGCCGGTCGGGCGCATCGTCCGGCAGCGCGGTGCGGCCGAAGGTGAAGCGCACCGAGGTCTGGGCGATCTGCGGAGCGATGCCACAGGCGACCAGCACGTGCGAGGGTTCATCGCTGCCGGCGGCGCAGGCGGACCCGCTGGATGACACGATGCCCCGCCGTTCGAGCTCCAGGAGCACGGCCTCCCCGCTCGTTCCGGCGAAGGTGAAGCTCGCCGTCGCCGGGAGCCGATGCTGCGGGTCGCCCGTGAGGGCTGCGGAGGGGATCCGAGCCAGCACCGCGGTGATGAAGCGGTGCGTCACAGCGCCGACCTGGGCGCTGAGGGCCGTGCGCTCCGCTTCCGCGAGCTGCAACGCGGTGGCGAGTCCGACTGCTCCCGCCACATTCTCGGTGCCGGATCGCCGCCCGCGTTCCTGACCGCCGCCGTGCAGCAGCGGTTCCAGAGGCACTCTGCCCCGCACCGCCAGGGCGCCGATGCCTTTGGGGGCGCCGAGTTTGTGTCCGGCGATCGAGATCGCATCCGCTCCGAGGGTGCGCAGATCCAGCCACCCCGCGGATTGCACGGCATCGACGTGCAGCGGCACGCCGGCGGCCCGGGTCACCGCGCTGAGCGCGGCCACGTCCTGGACGGTGCCGATCTCGTTGTTGGCGTGACCGAGCGAGACGACAGCCGTGTCGTCGCGGAGGGCAGCGGCGAGGGCGTCCGGGGCGATACGACCGAGGGGGTCGACGGCGACCGCGGTGACCGACACGTCGTGGAACCGTCGCAGGTACTCCGCGGACTCCAGGATCGACTCGTGCTCGATCGGAGACACGACCAGGTGGCGGCGGTCGCGTGCGAGCGCCGCCAGTGCGATCCCCTTGACCGCGAGATTGTTCGCCTCGGTGCCCCCGGCTGTGAAGATCACATCACCTGCGCGCATGCCCAGCACCGCGGCGATCCGCGCTCGGGCGTCGTCGAGCGCGCTCGCCGCGGCTTCCCCCGCGGTGTGATGGCTGGAGGGATTGCCGAACACCTCGGTGAGGTAGGGGCGCATGGCCTCCAGCACCTCCGGGCGTACGGGTGACGTGGCGGCGTGGTCGAGGTACAGCACTAGGAGATCCGCACATCCAGCCCGAGGTCCAGAGCCCGTGCGGAGTGGGTCAGGGCCCCGACCGAGATCACGTCGACGCCGGTGCGGGCGATGTCGCCGACGGTGTCGAGATTCACACCGCCGGAGGCCTCCGCGATCGCGCGCCCTCCGATCAGGGCGACGCCGGAGCGCAGGTCCTCGAGCGAGAAGTTGTCGAGAAGCACGGTGTGCGCGCCTCCGTCGAGCACCGCCGGGATCTGGTCGAGCCGGTCGACCTCGACCACCACGTGCACCGTGTGCGGGAGGCGGGAGAGCGCATCGCGCAGAGCCGTGGCGAGGTCGATGCCGGAGCGCGCGATCACGGCGAGATGGTTGTCCTTGGCCATCACGGCGTCCGACAGGGAGTAGCGGTGGTTGCGACCACCGCCCGAGAGCACAGCATGGCGCTCGAAGGCACGCAGGCCCGGCGTCGTCTTGCGCGTGTCCACGATGCGTGCCGGCGAGCCGTCGACCGCCGCCACGTAGGCGGCCGTGAGGGTCGCGATGCCGCTCATCCGCTGCACGAAGTTCAGCGCGACACGCTCCGCGGTGAGGATGCCGCGAGCCGATCCCGAGACCGAGGCGAGCACGTCGCCGGGGACGAAGCGGTCTCCGTCGCCGAAGTGCTGGTCGACCGTGATCGATGCGTCGGTCAAGGCGAACGCGGCCGTGAACACCTCGCCGCCGGAGAACACGCCGGATTCTCGGGCCACCAGGTCGGCGGTGGCGGTGGCGTCTGCGGGGAGCAGCGTCGTGCTGGTGAGATCGCCCCAGGGCGCGTCCTCCTCCAGGGCGGCTCCGACGACGCGGGTCAGGGTGGCGGCGGTGAGCATCAGACTCCGATCAGAGCGGGTTCGCGGAAATGGGCACCGACGGACTCGGTGCGCTGCAGGGCCGCAGACACCGTCTCATGGGCGAGGAGCAGCAGGTTCGCGTCCTCGTGATCGGTCACGCTGCGCCGGGCGGCGATCTCGGAGCGCCAGGAGCGGATCGTCTCCTGCGCGTGCGCCAGTCCGTCGTCGGTACGGAGGAGACCCACCTGATTCCACATCAGCTGCTGCAGGGCGGCGCGGGAGAAGGTCCGCGCGACGGGGTGGTCGGGCGCGGCGTGCTCGTGTCCACTCGGCGTGTGCGTGTGCGTGTGCGTGTGCGTGTGCGCGGGGCCGTTGGCCGGAGCGGGCGCATCCAGGGCCGCCGCCGCTCGCGCACCGAACACGGCTCCCTCCAGGAGCGAGTTCGATGCGAGACGGTTCGCTCCGTGCACGCCGGTCCTGGCGACCTCGCCCACCGCGAACAGGCCGGGGATGCTGGTGCGCCCGTCGAGGTCGGTGACGACCCCGCCCATCAGATAGTGGGCCGCGGGGGTGACCGGGATCGGGCTGCGAGCCCAGTCGAACCCGCGCTCGCGGGTCACACGGTCGATGGTCGGGAAGCGCCGTGCCAGTGTGGTCGCCCCCAGCATCGTGGCATCCAGCCGCACCGGGGAACCCTGCGCCGCGGCCTGGCGTGCGATCGCGCGCGACACGACATCACGGGGGGCGAGTTCGCCGTCGGGGTGCACATCGAACATGAAACGCCGCCCGTCGGCGTCTATCAGGGTCGCCCCTTCGCCGCGCACGGCCTCCGAGACCAGGAACGCGGGGGCGGAGTCGAGGATGGTGGGGTGGAACTGCACGAACTCCAGATCGGCCACCGCGGCGCCGGCGCGGAGGGCTGCGGCGATCCCGTCGCCGGTCGTTCCCACCGGATTCGTCGTGTGGGCGTAGAGGTGTCCGGCTCCGCCTGTCGCGAGGATCACGGCATCCGCCTCGAGTTCGCCGGGGGCTCCGTCGACCAGGATCCGGATGCCGCGGGCCACGCCGTCCACGATCACGAGGTCGACCAGGAACGCTCGCTCGACGACCGGGATACCTGCCCCGCGCACAGCGGCGGAGAGTGCATGCGAGATCGCGGCCCCGGTGGCATCGCCTCCGGCGTGCACGATGCGTGCGTGGCTGTGCGCCGCTTCCCGGCCGAGCAGCAGTTCCCCGTCGGGGGAGCGGTCGAACGCCACACCGCGGGCGATCAGCTCGGCGATCCGTGTCGCCCCTTCCGCGACCAGCGTCGACACCGCCACCGGGTCGGACAGACCGGCGCCGGCGTCCACGGTGTCTCGCGCATGCCGTTCCGCGGAGTCGCCCGCGCCGTACACCCCGGCCACGCCGCCCTGCGCGAAACCGGTGCTGCCGTCTCCGAGCGCGCCCTTCGTCACGAGCGTGACGACGTGGCCGGCCTCGTGCGCGTGCAGGGCCGCGGTGAGTCCCGCGATGCCCGAGCCGACGACGATCACGTTCATCGCGCGCTCGCCGCCACCGGGGTCTGCGGAGCGTCGACGACCGGGGGCTTCGCGGCCAGCATGCGCTCCAGAGCCACCCGAGCCGGATCGGCCACGTCCGCCGACACCGTGATGCGATTGGGGGTGCGACCGGCGACCAGCTCCTCCAGCGTCCAGGCGAGGTAGCCGGGGTGGATGCGGTACATCGTGGAGCACGGGCACACGACCGGGTCGAGGCAGAAGATCTCGTGCTGCGGATACTGCGCGGCGAGCCGGCGGACGAGGTTGATCTCGGTACCGATCGCGAAGGTCGTCGGCTCCGTGGCGTTGTCGATCGCGCGGCGGATGTAGTCGGTGGAACCGGCCTCGTCGGCGGCATCCACGACCTCCATCGGGCACTCCGGGTGCACGATCACCCGCACTCCGGGATGTTCGGCCCGCGCCTGATCGATCTGGCCGACCGTGAAGCGGCGGTGCACCGAGCAGAAACCGTGCCAGAGGATCACGCGGGACTCCACGAGCTCCTCGGCGCTGGAACCGCCCAGCGCACGTCGCGGGTTCCACATCGGCATCTGCTCGAGGGGCACGCCCATGGCTTTGGCGGTGTTGCGGCCGAGGTGCTGGTCGGGGAAGAACAGGACCCGGCGGCCGCGTGCGAACGCCCACTCCAGCACCGTCTGCGCATTCGATGAGGTGCAGACGATGCCGCCGTGCCGACCGACGAAGCCCTTGATCGCCGCGGAGGAGTTCATGTACGTGACGGGGATGACCGGCACGCGCCCCTCCTCGTCGACTGCGTCGAGGTCGCCCAGGACCTCGGAGAGCTGCTCCCAGCACTCCTCGACCTGATCGATGTCGGCCATGTCGGCCATGGAGCAGCCGGCGGCGAGGTTCGGGAGGATCACGGCCTGCTCGGGCCCGGACAGCAGATCGGCGGTCTCGGCCATGAAGTGCACGCCGCAGAAGACGATCGCCTCGGCATCCGGTCGCCCCTTGGCGGCGGTGGCGAGCTGGAACGAGTCGCCGACGTAGTCCGCATGCCGCACGACCTCTTCGCGTTGGTAGAAGTGGCCGAGGATGACGACACGATCGCCGAGAGCGGCCTTGGCCGCGCGGATGCGCTCGTGGAGCTCCTCTTCGTCGGCCTCGCGGTACGCGGAGGGGAGCTCGCCCTGACGCGGCGCCCCGGTCGGGATGACGTCTCCCATCGACGAGCCGGGCCCGTAGCCGGGACGGATGTCGAAGTCCCAGGGGCCGGCCGCGAGGTCGGTGCTGCAGGTCGCGTCGGTCGACGCGCCCGTCACGATCGCCTGGATCGCGTGATCGACGGAGGCGTCGATGGCAGGAACCGCGGGAGTCGGGACGAAGGTGATGCTCATCGGGTGCTCGTTTCTTCGGAACCGAGCGGGCCGCGATCGGCCAGCTCGACATCGGTGTTGTAGCGGTACAGACGTGCAGGTCGGTGGCTTCCCGTGCGGAAGCGGTCGGTGGGGAGGAGATTGCCGGTGGACTCGACCTGACGGCGGAAGTTCGCCGGGTCGAGGTGCTTGCCGAGGATGGCCTCGTACGCCTCGCGCAGGTCGGCGAGCGTGAACTCTGCGGGAAGGAACCCGTGCGCGACGCGGCTGTAGCCGACCTTGTTGCGCAGGCGCCAGAGCGCGTACTCGATGATCTTCGCGTGGTCGAAGGCGAGAGGGGGCAGCGCGTCGATGTCGAACCACTGCACGTTCTCGGGAGCGCGGCCGGAGGCGAGATGGGCCGCACTCTGGGCGACCACATCGTCCTGACGCAGGAGCGCCCAGTACACCAGGGACACGACGCGGGTGGGGGAGCGGTCGACGGCTCCGAACGCGTAGAGCTGCTCCAGATAGCTGGGCGCGAGGCCGGTGGTCTCCCCGAGTGTCCGCGCCGCGGCGTCGACGGGCGACTCCGTGTGGGTGAGCCACCCGCCCGGCAGTGCCCACCGGTCGGCGAAGGGCTCTCGGGTCCGTCGCACCAGCGGCAGCGCGAGCACCGGTTCCTCCTCGGCTGACGCACGCAGCGTGAGGATGACCGTCGAGACGGCGACGCGGATGTCACTGGTTTGGGTCATTGGTACCTTAACCTCCGAGAACGATCTTAGTGTCACGGTGACAATTAGTGCACCTTCATGACGACGTTCTCCGTCGAGTCCGAAACGTTATCTCCCGGGACCGGCGGGGCTTGTTCCCCCGTTGAGGTTTTGTTAGGTTACTGTCCTAACAAACCCCTTCACAGCGTCCCGACAGGCGCACACCGGAGGGGCACCCGGTCACCGCCCCTGGAGACCGGCCTCCTTCGGGAGATATCCCTCCTGCAGTGCAGCACCGAGAGGAAACACAAGAATGATGCGTAACGGCAAGCGCAAGATCGCGCTCACCGCAGTCGCGGGGGCCTCCGTCCTCGCACTGGGGCTCACCGCCTGCGGCACCGGCGGAAGTGGTGACAACGGGGATGCGAGCGGAGATCGCGCCCTTCGTGTCTGGGCGGGTAGCCAGACTCCCATCACCGCGAACTACAACCCGTTCGCGCCGACCGTGCTCCACGGCGCGCTCGGCCCGATCTTCGAGCCGCTGTTCTTCTTCAACAAGACGGCGGACTCCGAGCCCGTCGGCCTGATCGGCGACACCTACGAGTACAACGAAGACGGCACCGTGATCACCATCACGATCAAGCCGGACCTCAAGTGGAGCGACGGAGAGCCGCTCACCGCCAAGGATGTCGCGTTCTCGTTCAACTACGAGGGCAACAACCCCGAAGGCAACGGCCTGACCTCCGCCGAGGCCACCGACGACACGACCGTGGTGCTGACCTACAGCAGCCCGCAGTTCACGACGACATTCGCGCGACTCGGCTCGACCTACATCCTCCCGGAGCACGTCTGGGCGGACGTCACCGACTTCGCGAACTTCGCGAACGAGGAGCCCGTCGGCTCGGGGCCGTACGTGGTCGACAAGACCACGAGCGAGTCCTACACGCTGGTCGCCAATGAGAACTTCCGCGACGCCGACAAGCTGGGTGTCAAGAAGGTCCAGTACATCGCGGTCGACAACAACCAGACCGCACAGGATCTGCTGGCCGCAGGCAAGCTCGACTGGACGGGCATGTTCATCCCGAACCCGGACGACGTGACCTCCAACGGCGCGATCGACTGGATCAACACGCCCCAGGACCCCACGGTCCTCTACACCTGTTCGAACGCCGACCTCGGCTGCACCGGTCCGCAGACCGACGTCGCCGTGCGCCAGGCACTCAACGTCGCGATCGACCGCGGCACGATCAAGGAGAAGGCGTTCGTCGGTCTGACCGGTGACATCTCTCCGACGTTCGCTCTGCTGCCCCGTGACGAGAAGTGGGTCGCGGACAAGGCGAACGAGGTCAGCCCGCAGGAGGCGAACGCCGCGGAGGCCGGGAAGATCCTCGAGGCCGCCGGCTACACGAAGGACGGCGACTTCTACGCGAAGGACGGCGTTCCGCTCGATCTCAACCTCATCTCGGTCGACGGATGGACCGACTACAACGACGCCGCGAAGCTGATCGCCGAGCAGGCGGCCGCAGCCGGTATCAAGGTCAACGCCTCGACGGTCCAGTGGCAGGAGTTCTCCGACGCACGCCAGGGCGGCGAGTTCCAGCTCATCGTCGGCGGTGTCGTCGGCACCTCCGTCGCCGACCCCTTCCAGATCTACCGCGACTGGTTCGGCGGCACGACCGTGGAGTCGACGAGCCCGGTCGGCGAGGAGATCCCCGCAGGTCGCTGGAACTTCAGCCGCTACAACAACCCCACGGTGGACGCAGCCATCCAGGCGGCCGTCAGCACCGACGACGAGGCGGAGAAGAAGGAGCTCTACGGCACGATCCAGACCGAGATCGTCCGTGACCTTCCCTACATCCCGCTGGTGATCAACGCGACGCAGACCTTCTACAACACGAAGGACTTCACCGGGTGGCCGACCGAGGACAACCTCTACGCCTTCCCGCCGTCGTGGGGCGCGATCGCGGCAGGGTACATCCTGACGCAGCTGCAGCCGGCCAAGTAGTCCGACAGCAGTCGGGGAAGCAGGAAGTCTAGGAACGTACATGAAGTTCTATGCACGACGAATCGGGTTCTACGCGTTCACGCTCTGGGCCGCGATCTCCATCAACTTCCTGCTTCCCCGGCTCATGCCGGGGAACCCGGCGGACATCATGATCGCCAAGATGCAGCGAGCGGGCGGTGAGGTCTCCGAGACCACGATCCGCAACATCAAGCTCCTGCTCGGCGGCGACGACTCCTCCGTCTGGGAGCAGTACCTGGCCTATTGGGGGCGGATGTTCCAGGGCGACCTGGGCGTCTCGGTGACGAAGTTCCCCACCCCGGTCGCGGACCTGATCGGTCAGGCGTTGCCCTGGACGCTGATCCTGGTCGGCACCGCCACCGTCATCTCCTTCATCCTCGGCGTCGTGCTCGGCGCCTGGGCGGGCTGGAAGCGGGGCACCTGGGTCGACCACGTGATCCCGGCCACCACGGTCCTGCAGTCGATTCCCTACTTCTGGATGGCGCTGCTCCTGGTCGCGATCTTCGCGGTCGGGCTGGGCTGGTTCCCGATCTTCGGCGGATACGACGTCTTCGACTTCCCGGACGGCCCCGAGCCGACCTGGGCCTTCTTCACCAATGCGGTGTCGCACGCGATCCTCCCGGCGTTCACCATCGTGATCAGCTCGGTCGGAGGCTGGCTCTTCGGCATGCGCAACATGATGGTCTCGACCCTCGCCGAGGACTACGTCCTCACGGCAGAGGCGAAGGGCCTGCGCCCGCGTCGCATCCTCACCACGTACGCCGCGCGCAACGCCGCGATCCCGTCGATCGCCGGCTTCTCGATCACACTCGGGTTCGTCGTGGCCGGCTCCATCGTGATGGAGCAGGTCTTCACCTACCCCGGCATCGGCAAGCTGATGTTCCAGGCCGTCACCAACAACGACTACGCCCTGATGCAGGGGCTGTTCCTCGTCATCACGATCACGGTGCTCGCCGCCAACTTCATCATGGATCTCGTCTACGGATTCATCGACCCGAGGGCTCGCCAGAATGTCTGACACCGAGAACACGACCTCGACTCTGATCGTCAAGGATCAGCCGACCACGTCTCCCGCGAGCACGATAACGCTCGCGACGCAGAAGAAGCGCAAGGGGCGCGGGCTGCTCCCGAGCCGCTCGCCCAAGTTCATCGTCGGTGCGATCCTCGTGCTCGCGATCGTGCTGTTCGCGATCATCGCGCCGATCTTCTCGCAGAACCCGCGCAGCACCGACAACCCGGCTCTGCAGCCGCCGTCGGCCGAGCACTGGCTCGGCACCACCAAGCTCGGCAACGACATGTTCGCCCAGCTCGCGATCGGTGCGCAGGGCTCGCTCCTGGTGGGCCTGGTGGCCGGCGGCATCGCGATCGTCCTGTCGCTGGTCTTCGGTGTCCTGGCCGGTTACCTCGGCGGATGGCGCGAAGACGGGCTCGCGCTCATCACCAACGTGATGATCGTGATCCCCGGCCTTCCTCTCGTCATGGTGATCGCCTCCTTCGTACCGCAGCGCAGCTGGCAGCTCGTCGCCTTCGTTCTCGGCATCACCTCGTGGGCCGGCGCCGCCTATGTGCTGCGGCTGCAGACCCGCTCGTTGCGCACGCGCGACTACGTGTACGCCGCGAAAGTCGCCGGCGAGCGTTCCTTCCGGGTCATCCTGGTCGAGATCATGCCGAACCTGCTGCCGCTGCTGACCGCGCAGTTCCTGTTCGCGATCATCTTCGCGATCCTCGGAGAGGCGGGCCTGTCGTACCTCGGCCTCGGACCGAACTCCTCCATCACGTGGGGCACGATCCTCAACGACGCGCAGTCGGGCCAGGCGCTCGGCCGCGGCGCCTGGTGGTGGTTCGTGCCACCCGGCGTCATGATCGCGATCCTCGGCGCCGGTCTGGCGCTGATCAACTTCGCGATCGACGAGGTCATCAACCCGAAACTCCGCAATGCCCCTGACGCCGCCCGTCGCGTGCGCAAGGCTGCCAAGACGAAGGGAGTCACGGCATGAGCGCGCCCGTTCTCACCGCACGGAACGTCTCGATCGAGTATGAGGTCGACCCGCCCGTGAAGGCGGTGCGGGATGTGTCCCTGACGCTGAATCGAGGCGAGATCCTCGGGCTCGCCGGCGAATCGGGCTGTGGGAAGACCACGCTCGCGTATGGGATGAATCGGTTGTTGAAGGCGCCGGCGTTGATGACCGGCGGCGAGATCGTGTTCCACGACCGCGCAGGTCAGGACATCGACATCGTGGGTTTGGATGGGGAGGGTTTGCGGGCGTTCCGGTGGGACAAGATCTCGATGGTTTTCCAGGGCGCGATGAACTCGCTCAATCCCGTGATCAGTGTGCGGGCGCAGATCTTCGACATCTTCGACACGCATCGCCCCGGGATGAGCAAGAAGGCGAAGACGGTGCGGGCGGAGGAGTTGCTCACGTTGGTGGGGGTGGATCCGGCCCGGTTGACGAGTTTCCCGCATGAGTTGTCGGGGGGGATGCGTCAGCGGATGATGATCGCGATGGCGTTGGCGTTGGATCCGCAGGTGATGATCATGGATGAGCCGACGACGGCGTTGGATGTGGTGGTGCAGCGGGGCATCATCCGGGAGATCATGCGGTTGCGGGAGCGGTTGGGGTTCGCGGTGATCTTCATCACGCATGATCTGCCGATGTTGATCGAGATCAGTGATCGGATCGCGGTGATGTTGCAGGGGCAGATCGTGGAGGAGGGCACGGCGGAGGAGATTTACCGGTCGCCGCAGCATGAGTACACGAAGAAGTTGTTGTCGAGTTTCCCGTCGCTCGCGGGGGAGCGGGGCGATTTCGTGCGCACCGGGAATCAGCCCAGTCAGGAGCAGGTCCGATGACCACCACACACACGCCCGTCGGGGTTCCCACGTTGGAGGCGCGGAATCTGGTGAAGGACTTCCACCTGCGTTCGGGGTTCAAGACGACGACTCTGCATGCGGTGAAGGATGTGTCGTTCACGATCGCTGCGGGGAAGACGGTGGCGTTGGTGGGGGAGTCGGGGTCGGGGAAGTCGACGATCGCGCGGATGTTGATGAAGTTGGAGACCCCGACCCGTGGGGAGATCCTGTTGGATGGGAAGCCGTCGGGCACCCGGGGTAACGCGTTGGCGCGGTATCGGTCGGATGTGCAGATGGTGTTCCAGGACCCGTTCGCGTCGTTGAACCCGTTCCACACGATCGCCCATCATCTCGAGCGCCCGTTGCGGTTGCATCACCCCGAACTGTCGGGGGTCCAGGTGCGGGAGCGGGCGTTGGAGTTGCTGGATCGTGTCAAGCTCACACCGGCGGCGGGGTTCGCGGATCGGCGCCCGCATGAGCTCTCGGGTGGGCAGCGGCAGCGTGTCGCGATCGCGCGAGCACTGGCGCCGGGGGCCCGGTTCATCGTCGCGGACGAGCCGGTATCGATGTTGGACGTATCGATCCGGTTGGGGGTGTTGAACCTGCTCGCGGACCTGCAACGCGAGGAGAACTTGGGCGTGCTCTACATCACCCACGACCTCGCGACCGCCCGCCATTTCTCCGACGAGATCATGGTGTTGTTCCACGGTGATGTCGTCGAACGCGGTCCCGCGGACGAGGTCATCCTGAACCCGCGACACGAGTACACCAAGACCCTCCTCGGCGCCGCACCGGAGCCCGACAACCTCGGACGCCTCCGCGACGAAGTCCGTGCGGAGCTCGCCGGGCTCTGAGCATGCGCTTCTGCACGCTCTGCTCTGTTCGCGGTCTCGTGCCGCCCGCTCACTCCGCGGGCGGTACGGACGCGCCAGGAGTGCGCTCTCATCCGGACGAGGCATCCGGCTAGACTGAACCCACAACTGAAGACAGGCCGAATGACCCACGCGGGAGAGCCCTGGCGAACGCAGCCGGGCACCGAAGGAGCAAGCCTCCCCGCCAATCTCTCAGGTAACGCGTACCGCGCGGTTCCGGCCACTCTGAAAAGCGATTCCGATGCTCTCGGGGTCCGCCGACGGTGAAAGCCCTGCTCCGTGCACAGGTGAAGCTCTCAGGCCTATGACAGAGGGGGAGTTCCTCGGATCGGCGATGCCGCCGTTCCGCCCGTCCACATCCGGGAGAACTCCATGTCCGATCCCCGTTACACCCCGCTCCGCGAGCGCCATGAGGCACTCGGTGCCTCGTTCACCGACTTCGGCGGCTGGCAGATGCCGGTGCGCTACACCTCCGACCTCGCCGAGCACCACGCGGTGCGCCAGTCTGCCGGTCTCTTCGACATCTCGCACATGGCCGAGTTCCTGGTCACGGGCGAGTACGCCGCGGACTTCCTCGACTTCGCGCTCGCGGGACGCATCTCCTCGATGCCGGTCGGGAAGGCGAAGTACTCGCTGTTGCTCGCAGACGACGGCGGGATCATCGACGACGTCATCGCGTACCGGCTCGCCGAGGACCGCTACCTGGTGATCGCCAATGCCGGCAACCGCGGTTTCGTCGACTCCGCCTTCGCCGCGCGCGTGCGGGACTTCCCTTCGATCCCCGAGCGCGCGCTTCCCACCCGCACGGACGGCGAGGAGCGCAGCTTCGCGGGATTCCTCGGCGATCGCGGCGTCGACGTCGAAGACGTGTCGGACTCCTACGCGCTGCTCGCCGTGCAGGGGCCCGCCGCGGCGGCCATCGTCGCCGCGACGGCGGGGATCACCGATCTCGGTACGCCGTGGGCGGAGCAGAAGTACTACTCCTGGGCCGATGCTTCGTTCCTCGGCGAGCCGCTGCTGATCGCCCGCACCGGCTACACCGGTGAAGACGGGTTCGAGCTCCTCGTCCGCGCGGAAGACGCCGGCGCCCTGTGGGATGCCGTGTCTGCCGCAGGGGAGGGCCACGGCCTCGTCCCCGCCGGACTCGCCGCGCGCGACACGCTCCGCCTCGAGGCGGGCATGCCCTTGTACGGCCACGAGCTCAGCCGGGAGACGAAGCCCTCACAGGCCGGTCTCGGCCGCGTGGTCGCCGCCGACAAGGAGCGCTTCGTCGGCAAGGACGCCACCCCCGCCGCTGCCGATGCACCGGTACTCGTCGGCCTCGTCGCCGACGGCAAGCGCGCCGGTCGTGCCGGCTACGCGGTCGTCGCGGAAGACGGCACCGTGCTGGGTGAGATCACCAGCGGCGCCCTCAGCCCCACCCTCGGCCACCCGATCGCGATGGCCTACGTGACTCCTTCTTCCGCGGAAGAGGGAACCGCAGTATTCCTGGATGTGCGGGGGACGAAGATCCCCGCGACCGTGACCGCCCTGCCTTTCTACCGGAGGACCAAATGACCGACCTCACCGCACTGCGCTACACCGAAGAGCACGAATGGATCGCCGCTGACGGCGACACGATCACGATCGGGATCACCGACTACGCCGCCGAGAAGCTGGGTGACGTCGTGTTCGTCGAGCTGCCTGCCGTCGGCACCGAGCTCACCGCCGGCTCCGTCGTCGGAGAGATCGAGTCGACCAAGTCGGTGGGCGAGCTGTACGCGCCCGTCGCCGGAACCGTCGTCGAGATCAACGACGCGGTCGTCGACGACCCCTCGCTCGTGAACGCCGAACCCTTCGCCGGCGGATGGCTGATCAAGGTCTCCGTCGCGGCCGGTGCGCTCGATGGGCTGCTCGATCGCGACGCGTACGTCGCACTCACGGAGGGCTGATCCTCCAGTGGTCTCTTTCGCCGATCGTCACATCGGACCCACCGATGCCGCCCAGCGCACGATGCTGGACGCGCTCGGGGTCACCTCACCGCTCGAGGACGGGAGCCCGGTCGACGCGCTGATGCGCCAGGCCGTGCCGTCCTCGATCTTCACCGATGCCGGGGCGTCCGTGATCCCCCGTGCCGCCAGCGAGACAGAGGCGCTCGCCGAGCTCCGCACGCTCGCCTCGCGCAACGCGGTGAACCGGCCGATGATCGGCCTCGGGTACTACGGCACGATCACCCCGCAGGTGATCCAGCGCAACGTGCTCGAGAACCCCTCCTGGTACACGGCGTATACGCCCTACCAGCCGGAGATCTCGCAGGGACGTCTGGAAGCGCTCATCAACTTCCAGACCATGGTCTCCGAGCTCACCGGGCTCTCGACGGCGAACGCCTCGATGCTCGACGAGTCGACCGCGGTCGTCGAGGGGATGCTGCTGGCCCGTCGTGCCTCGAAGTCCACGTCGAACGTGTTCGCGGTCGACACCGACGCCCTCCCGCAGACCAAGGCCCTGCTGGCCACCCGCGCCGACGCCGTGGGCATCGAGCTCGTGGCGGTCGACATCGCGGCAGGAGAGGAGCTCCCGGCGGAGCTGTTCGGCGTGTTCGTGCAGTACCCCGGCGCATCCGGCCACGTGTGGAACCCCTCGGCCGTGATCGACGCCGCGCATCTCGCCGGTGGTCTCGCCGTGGTCGCGGCCGACCTCCTCGCGTTGACGCTGATCGCCTCTCCGGGCTCGCTCGGCGCCGATGTCGCGGTCGGCACGACGCAGCGCTTCGGAGTGCCGATGGGCTTCGGCGGTCCGCACGCGGGCTACATGGCGGTGCGCGCCGGTCTCGAGCGGCAGCTGCCCGGACGACTGGTGGGTGTCTCGGTCGACGCCGACGGCAAGCCGGCCTACCGCCTCTCGCTGCAGACGCGCGAACAGCACATCCGCCGCGAGAAGGCGACGTCCAACATCTGCACCGCTCAGGTGCTGCTCGCCGTCATGGCGTCGATGTACGCGGTCTACCACGGGCCGGACGGCCTGCGCGAGATCGCCCGCCAGGTGGCCGACAAGGCGCTCCGGCTCCGCGATTGGCTCGTCGAGGCCGGCGTGGAGGTCGCGCACGACGCGTTCTTCGACACGGTGCAGGTGCGTGTGCCCGGGCGAGCGGCGGAGTACGCCGCGCAGGCGCACGACGGCTACGGCATCCTGCTGAACGTCGCGGATGCCGACACGATCAGCATCGCGGTCGACGAGACCACCACGTTCGGCGAGCTGCACCAGGTCGCCATGGTGTTCGGCGGCCAGCAGCAGCGGGCGTTCGGCTGGTTCGAGAGCGGCTCGCACGGTGCGCTGCCCGAGGCACTGCTGCGTCAGGACGAGTACCTGACCCACCCGGTCTTCCACGCGCACCGCAGCGAGACGGCGATGATGCGCTACCTCAAGAGCCTCGCCGACCGTGACTACGCCCTCGACCGGGGCATGATCCCGCTGGGGTCGTGCACCATGAAGCTCAACGCCGCGACCGAGATGGCCGCGATCACGTGGCCCGAGTTCGCAGGTATCCACCCGTTCGCTCCGGCATCCGATGTGGCGGGCTACCTCGAGCTGATCGATCAGCTCGAGACCTGGCTCGCAGAGGTCACGGGCTACGACGCGGTCTCGCTGCAGCCGAACGCCGGCTCCCAGGGCGAGCTCGCCGGACTGCTCGCGATCCGTGGCTATCACCTCGCGAACGGCGACGCCCAGCGCACCGTGTGCCTCATCCCGTCGTCCGCGCATGGCACGAACGCGGCCTCGGCGGTGCTCGCCGGTATGAAGGTCGTCGTGGTCGCGTGCGACGAGCTCGGCAACGTGGACCTGGATGACCTCCGCGCCAAGATCGCCGCGCACGCCGACTCGCTCTCCGCGCTGATGATCACCTACCCGTCGACGCACGGCGTGTACGAGCAGGACGTCGTGGAGATCACCTCCGCGGTGCACGACGCCGGGGGACAGGTCTACGTCGACGGTGCGAACCTCAACGCGCTGCTGGGGTACGCACGGTTCGGTGACCTCGGGGGCGACGTGTCGCACCTGAACCTGCACAAGACCTTCGCCATCCCGCACGGCGGTGGAGGTCCGGGTGTGGGGCCGGTGGCGGCCAAGGCCCACCTCGCGCCGTTCCTGCCCGCCCACCCGCTCGCCCAGCGCGCGGAGCACGCCGGCGGCTTCGTGTTCGAGGGAGGCGCCGTATCGGCCGCACCCTACGGTTCCGCGGGCATCCTCCCGATCTCCTGGGCCTATGTCCGGATGATGGGCGCCGACGGTCTGCGTCGGGCGACGGCCGCGGCCGTCCTCTCGGCGAACTACATCGCGGTGCGGCTCGGCGAGCACTACCCGGTGCTCTACGCGGGCGAGGACGGACGGGTCGCGCACGAGTGCATCCTCGATCTGCGTCCGCTCAAGGAAGCGACCGGTATCACGGTCGACGACGTCGCGAAGCGACTGATCGACTACGGCTTCCACGCGCCGACCATGTCGTTCCCGGTCGCGGGCACGCTGATGGTCGAGCCGACCGAGTCCGAGGACCTGGCAGAGATCGAGCGGTTCATCGAGGCCATGATCATGATCAAGGCCGAGGCGGACGCGGTGGCTGCGGGCCGATGGCCTGCGGACGACAACCCCCTCGTGCACGCGCCGCACACCGCTGTCTCGTTGATCGCGGGGGAGTGGAACCACGCCTACACGCGCGAGGACGCGGCCTACCCGGTGCACGCCCTCGTCGCCGGGAAGTACTGGCCGCCCGTGCGCCGCATCGATCAGGCCTACGGCGACCGCAACCTCGTCTGCGCATGCCCGCCGATCGAGGCGTTCGCCTGACACGCACCGACCGATCCGAACGGCGTCGTGCCACCCGTGGGGGTGTGCCGGCGCCGTTCTGCGTCGTCGGAGGTGTTTCGTACATGTCACACGTTGATCACCACTCAGTAACGATGGATTAGCCGAGTGCGGCGCGCGGCGAGGCGCGGGTTACGCTCAACTATCCCTGCCTGCGCGATGGCGCGTGGGTGGAAACATGTTCGAGTCCACAGGAGGACAAAAGTGAAGCGCAACAAGATCGCCCTCGCGGGCGTCGCGCTGTTCGCGATCGGCGCCATGGCGCTCGCGGGCTGCGCAAGTGGTTCTGGTGACAACGATTCCGACAAGCCCACCGGCGACGCTTCGGCCGTCATCACCGCGAACGGGTCGGAGCCGGAGAACCCGCTGATCCCGACCAACACCAACGAGGTCGGTGGCGGCAAGATCCTCGACTCGATCTTCGCCGGACTCGCCTACTACGACGGCAAGGGTGCGCTCGTCAACGACATGGCCGAGGAGATCACGGTCGACAGCCCCACTCAGCTGACGATCAAGCTCAAGAAGGACCAGAAGTTCACCGACGGCACCGACGTGCTGGCCGACAACTTCATCAAGGCGTGGAACTACGGCGCGCTCCTCTCGAACAAGCAGCTCAACCAGTCCTGGTTCAGCGACATCGTCGGCTTCAGCGACTCCGCCGACGCCGAGCTCACCGGCCTGAAGAAGGTCGACGACCTCAGCTTCACGATCGAGCTGACCTCTCCCGTGGCGACCGACTTCGCGACCCGCCTCGGATACTCCGCCTA
Source organism: Microbacterium saperdae (assembly GCF_006716345.1). Lineage (NCBI taxonomy): Bacteria > Bacillati > Actinomycetota > Actinomycetes > Micrococcales > Microbacteriaceae > Microbacterium > Microbacterium saperdae. The sequence goes on along the minus strand of NZ_VFOX01000001.1, from coordinate 2,510,806 downwards.
CTACCCGCTGCCTGACGTCGCGTTCGACGACATGGCCGCGTTCGGCGAGAACCCGATCGGCAACGGGCCCTACAAGCTCGACGGCGACGGTGCATGGCAGCACGACATCAGCATCGCGCTGGTGAAGAACGACGACTACCAGGGTGGCCGCGAGGTCGTCAACGGTGGTCTGACCGTCACCTTCTACACCTCGCTCGACGCCGCGTACGCCGACCTCCTCTCGGGTGAGCTCGACGTGCTCGACGCGATCCCCGACACGTCGATCGCGACGTTCGAGGACGAGCTCGGCGACCGTGCTGTCAACCAGCCGGCCGCGATCTTCCAGTCGTTCACGATCGGCGAGCAGGTCGCGCACTTCGCCGGCGAAGAGGGCAAGCTGCGTCGTGCGGCACTGTCCATGGCGATCAACCGCGAGGAGATCACCGACAAGATCTTCAACGGCACCCGCACCCCCGCCAGCGACTTCACCTCCCCGGTGATCGACGGCTGGAGCGACGAGCTCGCCGGAGCCGACGTGCTCTCCTACAACCCGGACGAGGCGAAGAAGCTGTGGGCCGAGGCCGACGCCATCTCGCCGTGGTCCGGAACCTTCCAGATCGCCTACAACTCGGACAGCGCTCACCAGGCCTGGGTCGACGCGGTCTCGAACTCCATCAAGAACACCCTCGGCATCGAGGCATCCGGAGCTCCGTTCGTGGACTTCGCCACGCTGCGCGCGACGGTGAACGAGCGCGGTGCCGACGGCAAGCGCACGATCCAGACGGCGAACCGTTCGGGATGGCAGGCCGACTACCCGGGTCTGTACAACTTCCTGTTCCCGCTGTACTCGACCGGTGCATCGTCGAACGACGGTGACTACGCCAACCCCGAGTTCGACGAGCTGCTCGCCAAGGGCGCCTCGGCGAGCGACCAGGCTGACGCGATCAAGGACTACCAGCAGGCTCAGGAGATCCTCCTCGAGGACCTCCCGGCCGTGCCGCTCTGGTACCAGAACGTGTCCGGTGGATTCGGCGAGTCGGTGGACAACGTCACCTTCGGCTGGAACTCCGTGCCGCTCTACTACGAGATCACCAAGACGAAGTAGTCCCCATGGGCGACTGAGCTGCGAGGCGGCGACGGATTCACGTCGTCGCCTCGCAGCTGTGTCCGTGGGAATGTCACCTCCATGAAAGGAGAGGGATGTTCTCGTACATCATCCGACGACTGCTGCAGCTGATCCCCGTGTTCTTCGGGGCCACTCTGCTGATCTACGCACTCGTCTTCCTCATGCCGGGCGACCCCATCGCGGCGTTGTTCGGCGACAAGCCACCTGCACCGGCGCTGCTCGAGGCGATCCGTGCGCAGTACCACCTCGACGAGCCGTTCCTGGTGCAGTACTACTACTACATCCTCGGTGTGTTCCAGGGTGACATGGGCACCACGTTCTCGGGGCAGTCCGTGAACGAGGTGCTCGCACGCACGCTCCCGATCACCGGGCGCCTGGCCATCATGGCCATCGGGATCGAGTTCCTGCTCGCGATCGTCGTCGGAACGTTCTCGGCGCTGCGCAAGGGCAAGCTGTTCGACAACGGGGCACTCGTCGTCTCGCTGATCTTCCTGTCGATGCCGATCTTCGTCGTCGCGTTCCTGGCGCAGTACTTCCTGGCCATCAAGCTCGGGTGGTTCCGCGCCACGGTGGGCGGGCAGAACGACTGGGGCGACCTGTGGCTCCCGGCGATCGTTCTCGGACTGAGCCTGTTCGCCACGAGTATGCGTCTGATGCGTGGATCGGTCCTGGACACACTGAACCAGGACTGGGTGCGCACGGCGTACAGCAAGGGCCTCTCGCGCGGTCGTGTGATCCCTGTGCACGTCCTGCGCAACTCGCTCATCCCGGTCATCACGAACTCGGCGACGAACTTCGGTGTGCTGCTGGTGGGTGCGACGGTGACGGAGTTCATCTTCAACATCCCGGGCGTGGGAAACACCCTGTTCCACGCGACGCTGAAGCACGAGGGCCCCACGATCGTCTCGTTCGTGACGGTGTTCGTGATCATCTACGTTCTCGTCAACCTGTTCGTGGATCTGCTCTACGGACTGCTCGACCCGAGGATTCGCTATGTCAGTTGAAAAGTCAGATCACTACGTCGCTCCGGTGACGCAGGCCGCCATCAAGACCGATGCGGTCGTCGTCTCGGGCAAGCCCGCCAGTCTCTGGCGGGACGGCTGGCATGACCTGCGCCGTCGCCCCATGTTCTGGTTCTCCCTGGTGATCATCGGGATCGTCCTGCTCATGGCCGTCTGGCCCACGTTGTTCACCCAGACTCCGCCGAACAACGGCTGCGAGCTCGCGAACTCGAACGGGGGACCCGCTCCGGGGCATCCGCTCGGGTTCACGTTCCAGGGATGCGACATCTACTCGCGCATCGTGTGGGGCTCCCGCACCTCGCTGAGCGTCGGATTGATCTCGACGATCATCGGTTCGGGCCTCGGACTGGTCATGGGCGCACTCGCCGGCTACTACGGCGGATGGGTCGACGCGGTGCTGTCGCGCATCGGCGACATCTTCTTCTCGATCCCCTACGTGCTCGCCGCCGTGGTCGTCATGACCGTGTACTCGGACTTCCGCAACGTCTTCACCCTCTCGCTCGCCATCGGCGGGTTCGCGTGGGCATCGACCGCGCGCGTCGTCCGTGCCGAGATCCTGCGTGTGCGGCAGGCGGAGTTCGTCACCGCTTCCAGCGCGCTGGGACTCTCGCGTTTCCGCACGCTGCTCTCGCACGTGATCCCGAACGCGATCGCCCCGCTGCTCGTGCTCGCGACGCTCGCCCTCGCCGGTGCGATCGTCGCGGAAGCCACTCTGACCTTCCTCGGTGTGGGTCTGGGCGGCGGACCGGGTGGCGACATCATGTCGTGGGGCAAGGACATCAGCGACGCGCAGACCTCTCTGCGCATCGCACCGATGTCGCTGATCTACCCCTCGATCGCGCTCACCGTCACGGTGCTCGCGTTCATCATGCTGGGCGAGCTCATCCGAGACGCTCTCGACCCGAAGGCGAGGGCACAGCGATGAGCGGTCACGCACAGCGACCCACCGAGCCGATCCTGAGCGTGCGCGACCTTCGGGTCTCGTTCCGCGGACAGGGCGGCGAGCGGGAAGTCCTCCACGGCGTCTCCTTCGATGTCCATGCGGGTGAGACCGTCGCGATCGTGGGGGAGTCGGGTTCCGGCAAGTCCACGACCGCCGCGGCGATCATCAACCTGCTCCCGGGTACCGGGAAGGTCACCGGCGGAAGCGTCACGCTCGAGGGGCGTGAGCTGACGAAGCTCACCCGCCACGAGATCGAGGATGTCCGCGGAAAGGACATCGGCTTCGTTCCGCAGGATCCGATGGCCAGCCTCAATCCGGTCTGGTCGATCGGCTTCCAGGTCAAGGAGGCGGTCCGTGCGAACGGTCTGGCTTCGGGACGTGGCGAGGTGCGCGATCGCGCCGTCGAGGTGTTGAAGCAGGCAGGGCTCGCCGACGCCGACCGGCGTCTGCACCAGTACCCGCACCAGTTCTCGGGTGGTATGCGTCAGCGCGCACTCATCGGCATCGGTCTCGCGGCCGATCCGAAGCTGCTGATCGCGGACGAGCCCACCAGTGCGCTGGACGTGACGGTGCAGCGGGTCATCCTCGATCACATGGCTTCGCTCACGCGGGATCGCGGCACCGCGGTGCTGCTCATCACGCACGACCTCGGCCTCGCAGCCGAGCGTGCGGAGAAGATCATCGTGATGAACGGCGGCGACATCGTCGAGGCCGGTCCCAGTCGCGAGATCCTCGAGAACCCCCAGCATCCGTACACGAAGCGACTGGTCGGCGCTGCGCCGAGCATCGCCTCCCAGCGGATCCAGGCGGTCGTCGAGGACCGCGGCATCAAGAAGGTCGAAGACCTGGCAGACGCCGCGCCCACCGTGCGAGTGGCCGGACTCACGAAGGACTATCGGATTCGCCAGGGGAACTTCCGCAGCGAGGCGTTCCGCGCCGTCGACGACGTGTCGTTCGAGATCCCGCGCGGGAAGACCCTGGCGCTGGTCGGAGAGTCGGGTTCCGGCAAGTCGACCGTCGCCAAGATGCTGCTCAAGCTCGAGGCGCCCACGTCCGGGCTCATCGAGATCGACGGCCAGGACGTCTCGCATCTCTCGGGCGCCCAGGCGTTCGGGCTGCGGCGGCGGATGCAACCGGTGTTCCAGGACCCGTACGGGTCGATGGATCCCATGCGCAACATCGGCAACACGATCGCGGAGCCGCTGAACATCCATCGCATCGGCGACCAGGCGTCCCGGCGCGAGCGGGTGCACGAACTCCTCGATCAGGTGTCGCTGCCGCGTGAGCTGTCGACCAGATATCCGAACGAGCTCTCCGGAGGGCAGCGGCAGCGTGTCGCCATCGCGCGCGCTCTGGCGCTGAAGCCCGACATCGTGATCCTCGATGAGGCTGTGTCGGCGCTCGACGTGCTGGTGCAGGATCAGATCCTCAAGCTGCTCGCCGAGCTGCAGTCGGAACTCGACCTCACCTACCTGTTCATCACGCACGACCTCGCGGTGGTGCGTGTGTCCAGCGACTTCGTCTGTGTGATGGAGCGCGGCAAGCTCGTCGAGCAGGGCACGGTGGACGAGATCTTCGCGAACCCGCAGCAGGAGTACACGGATCGCCTGCTGAAGGCGATTCCGGGGGTTTCGATCCCTCTGGGCGGCACCGGATCGTGACTGCTGTCCCCACCCCGGAGGGCGCACGGACACTCCGTGCGCCCTCCGGGGTCATCACCATGGTCCTGACCGGGGCACTGGCTCTGTTCCTCCTCGTAGACGCCGTGGCCCGAGGCGGCTGGGGGCAGATGCTGCTCCTGGCGCCCTGGGTGCTGCTCGGCCTCTGGATCATCTACGAGCTGAGTTTCGTCTCGCACGTGCGGATGGATGACGGTGGCGTCGTCGTTCAGAACATGCTGCGCCGCACGTCGTTCGGATGGGGCCGCGTGCGCGACGTCGACATGCGCTGGCAGCTGGTGTTCTCTCTCGAGGACGACACCGATGTCACCTGCTTCGGCGGTCCCGCACATGCGCGCCAGCGCCGCAGCCGCATGCGAGAGGAAGACGAGCAGAAGGTGCCGGCCGGCGTCCGCGATCTCACCGAGATCCGTGATCGCTGGCAGGCGGCCGACTCGACGGAGAACGGTGCGATCCGTCGCACCTGGGACGGGCGGGCACTCGTGGCCCTCGTCGTGATCGCCGTCTGGGCGACGATCTCCGTCCTCCTCGTCGCCAACGGCTGAGTCTCGCCGCGGAGAAAGAGCGCGCCGAGCAGCCGGTCGCTACCGACTGCTCGGCGTCGCTTCAGGAGTAGGAGAACCAACTCCCGGGCAGGTTGGGGCGGTGCACGCACGGCCCCACGTTGTACCCCTCCTGCATGAAGATTCGGCGTTCAGCCTGGCAGTATGCCGAATCGGTGAACGGGCCGAACCACGAAGCGGCCTGCGCGGCGGCAGCGCCGCCCATGACCATTCCCGCAGCGAGAGCCAGGCCTGCAGCGGATGCGAGCAGTTTCTTCTTCATTTCATTTCCCCCCGGATATGACCCACATCAGCGTGGGTAGGTCGAGCCTAGGTGGCACGGAGAGGCGAGTCAACGCGCCCCGTGTCGGGATCCGGTCAGTACGTGGCGTAGTACCAGCCGCCGACGCCCTTGCCGCAGGCATTGGCTCGACCACCGCTGCGCACGTATTCGGTTCTGTCGGCATTGCACTGCGCGTTCGACGCATATGGCCCGATGGCAGCACCCGCGGAGGCGGGGGATGCCGGGATGACGAGCACCGCCGCAGCGATCGCGACAACGGCAATGGTGGAGGACATTCGTTTCATGGGATTCGACCCTTCTTCGCGAGCAATTGCTCCACAACCTAGGTTGCGATGCACGGGAAGGCAACGACCGGGACGGCGGTTCAGCCGGGCAGTCCGAACAGCGCGGGCCAGGTGGCCGCGGCCCACGGGTAGCCGACGAAGACGGTCGCGTCGATGAGGAAGTGCGCCACCAGGAACGGGAGGAGTCTGCCGCTGCGTTGGAAGAGCCAGCCGAACAGCAGCCCCATCGCGAGGTTGCCGACGAACGCGCCGGGCCCCTGATACAGGTGGTAGCTCGCGCGCAGCACGGAGGTCGCGATGATGATCGTCCAGGGGCTCCAGCCCAGCTGCTTCAGACGGGCGAACAGGTAGCCGAGCACGACGAACTCCTCCTGCAGGGAGGCGCGGGCGGCGGCGAGCAGCAGGATCGGAACCGTCCACCAGTGCGCATCGAGACCTGCCGGGTTCACCGCCACGAACAGGCCGAGTGCGCGGCCTCCGAGGTAGAGGGCGAGTCCGGGGATGCCGATGGCGAGGACCAGGAGGATCCCGCGGCCGGCATCCCGACCGACGCGCGTCCCGTCCAGCCCCAGCCGACCCAGGTGCGGTCGGGACGTCTGCCACAGCAGGAAGCAGACCAGGATGACCGGCACCAGCGAGAAGCCGATCGACAGGATCTGGTAGATCAGGTCGAAGATCTCCCGGTCGCTGCGCGAAGGATTCAGCGTCGCCGTCTGGTCTGCGAGGGGAGTCTCGTCCGTGAGGCGGTAGGCCAGCTGGACGATCGCGTACACGGCGGATTGGCCGAGGCCGAGCGCCAGCACGATCGCGATCTCCCACCACAGCCGAGCGCGGGAGGGGGCCGTGAGGAAGGCACCGTCAGCCGGGAGTTGGGTCACGATCTCGATGCTACGGCCTCTGTTCAGGAACGGTCCCTGTGCGTGCGCTATCCTGGAACGTCGGTTTCTCGGCACATCCCACCATCTTTTAGGACTCCTGCATGGCGCACGCCCTCCGCTCTGACCTCCGCAACGTCGCTATCGTCGCGCACGTCGACCACGGCAAGACCACGCTCGTCGACGCGATGCTCCGCCAGACCGGCTCGTTCGGCGAGCACGCCCACGTCGACGAGCGCGCGATGGACTCGAACGACCTCGAGCGTGAGAAGGGCATCACGATCCTCGCCAAGAACACGGCGATCACCTACAAGGGCAAGCACGCCGAGGGCAAGGAGATCACGATCAACGTGATCGACACCCCCGGTCACGCCGACTTCGGTGGCGAGGTCGAGCGCGGCCTTTCCATGGTCGACGGCGTCGTGCTGCTGGTCGACGCGAGCGAGGGCCCGCTCCCGCAGACGCGTTTCGTGCTGCGCAAGGCGCTGGAGTCGAAGCTCCCCGTCATCCTCCTGGTCAACAAGACCGACCGCCCCGACGCCCGCATCGCGGAGGTCGAGGAAGAGGCGCACGACCTGCTCCTGGGTCTCGCTTCCGACCTGGTCGACGACGTGCCCGACCTCGACGTCGACGCTCTGCTCGACGTGCCGGTGGTCTACGCCTCCGGCCGTGCCGGCGCTGCATCGCAGAACCGTCCCGCTGACGGCTCGCTGCCCGACAACGACGACCTCGAGCCGCTGTTCGAGGCGATCCTCCAGCACGTTCCCGCGCCGTCCTACGACGACGAGGCACCGCTGCAGGCCTGGGTCACGAACCTCGACTCCAGCCCGTTCCTCGGTCGCCTCGCGCTGCTGCGCGTCTTCAACGGCACGCTGAAGAAGGGCCAGACGGTGGCCTGGGTCCGCGCTGACGGCACCCACCAGAACGCTCGCATCACCGAGCTCCTGAAGACCCGCGCCCTCGAGCGCTACCCCGCCGAGTCCGCCGGCCCCGGCGACATCGTCGCGATCGCCGGCTTCGAGAACATCACGATCGGTGAGACCATCGCCGACCCCGAGGATGTGCGTCCGCTGCCGGCCATCACGGTCGACGACCCCGCCATCTCGATGACGATCGGTACCAACACCTCGCCGCTCATGGGCAAGGTCAAGGGCCACAAGCTCACGGCTCGCATGGTCAAGGATCGTCTCGACAAGGAGCTCATCGGCAACGTGTCGCTCAAGGTCGTCGACATCGGACGTCCCGACGCGTGGGAGGTCCAGGGTCGTGGAGAGCTGGCGCTGGCCATCCTCGTCGAGAACATGCGTCGCGAGGGCTTCGAGCTCACCGTCGGCAAGCCGCAGGTGGTCACGAAGAAGATCGACGGCAAGACCTACGAGCCGTTCGAGCACCTCACGATCGACACCCCCGAGGAGCACCTCGGCGCGATCACGCAGCTGCTCGCGAACCGCAAGGGTCGCATGGAGAACATGACCAACCACGGCACCGGCTGGGTGCGCATGGAGTTCATCGTCCCGTCGCGCGGCCTCATCGGCTTCCGCAGCGAGTTCCTCACCACGACCCGCGGCACCGGCATCGCCAACGCGATCTCGCACGGCTACGAGCCGTGGGCCGGCTCCATCACGACGCGCCAGAACGGCTCGATCGTCGCCGACCGCCAGGGTGTCGTCACCCCGTTCGCGATGATCGCCCTGCAGGAGCGCATGTCGTTCTTCGTGCAGCCCACGCAGGAGGTCTACGAGGGCATGGTCATCGGCGAGAACTCGCGCGCCGATGACATGGACGTGAACATCACCAAGGAGAAGAAGCTCACCAACATGCGTGCAGCCAGCTCCGACACCTTCGAGTCGATGACGCCCCCGCGCCAGTTGACGCTCGAGGAGAGCCTCGAGTTCGCCCGTGACGACGAATGCGTGGAAGTGACCCCCGAGGTCGTCCGCATCCGCAAGGTGAACCTCGACGCGAACACGCGTGCACGTGAGACGGCCCGTATGAAGCGTCAGGACGCCGGCGCCTGACCACAGCTGTCCCGGAGGGGGCCTCATCCCGTCGATTTCGACGCGGAGGAGGCCCTCTTCTCATGAAATGCCCAGGTGAGGGATTGTTTTCGTTCAGGTTGGCCGTGCAGACTCGGTGACTTGCGCCCGGCGAGTCGACTCCCATGAGTCGCCCTGCCCTGCAGGTCCGGGTGGACGACGACCCGAAAGTCGAATCCTTGCTTCACCTTCACAACACCCGTGCGTCTCGGCGCGCCGCCGCGGCCGTCGAGGCCCACTCCGCTGTCCGTGCCCGTCGCCCCATGCTGCTTCTCAGCTCGCTGACCGGCGCCCTGCTGGGCATCACGCTCACGGTCGGGATCGTCTCCGCTCCCGCCGCCGGTGCAGAGAACCCCGCCACGGCCGATCTCGCCGCAGCCGCGGTGGCGACAGGTCCCCAGCCCCTGCGTGAGATCGCGGATGACGCGGCCGAGGCCTACGCCGAGGCCACAGACGCCGTCTCAGCGGCGGAGGCCCTCACGACCGAGGTCGCCGCCTCCGGCCTCGATCTGGGCGACACGGTCGTCTCGATCGACACCTCCGAGCTGCAGACCGACGTGGACGCGCTGGCCGACCGGGCGCTGGTTCCCGCGCTCCTGCTCGAAGATCTGACGTCCGACGCCGTCGCCGACACCTCTTCGGTCGTCGCGCGCACCACGGCCCTGCAGGAGACCTATACGACCGCGAAGGAGCAGAAGGCCGCAGCGGAAGCTGCTGCCGCTGCCGAGAAGGCCGCGGCCGAGAAGGCGGCGGCTGCGGCCGCCGCGCTCGCCTCGGCCAACACCGTCGACGGCGCGAAGGCGACCGCGCGGGAGATGGCGTCCAGCCGTTACGGGTGGGGCGACGACCAGTTCTCCTGCCTGAGCTCGCTGTGGACCAAGGAGTCCGGCTGGAACTATCAGGCCTACAACGCGGACGGCGGTGCCACGGGGATCCCGCAGGCGCTCCCCGGCAGCAAGATGGCCGCCGCCGGCAGCGACTGGCAGACGAACGCCGCCACGCAGATCGCCTGGGGACTCGAGTACATCGCCGGGTCGTACGGTTCCCCCTGCAGCGCGTGGTCGCATTCGCAGGCGATGAACTGGTACTGACCTCCGCGTAGCGACAGAGAAGGCCCGACCCCGGAGTGGGGCCGGGCCTTCTGCGTATGTCAGCGGAGTTCGGAGATGAGCACGGCGCTGGTGCCGGCGACCGTCGCCTCGAAGATATGGGGCACATCGCCGGCGTAGGAGAGGTAGTCACCGGGGTGAAGGAGGATCGGCTGCTCGACCGGGCCGATCCGCGCTTCTCCGGAGATCAGGATGACGTGCTCGGTGGTGCCGGGATGGTGAGGATCGGAGCGTCGGGGGTCTCCCGGCTCCGCCTGGATGAGGTAGAGGTCCCGGCGCGCGCCGGGAGGGCTGGCCGATAGCAGGGAGGCACTGTAGGCGGCCGCCGACGACGGCACTCCGGCGAGATCCTCGGCGCGGATCAACGTGGGCGCGTTCGCCTGCTGATCGACCAGCACCGCGAACGGCACCCCGAGCGCGACGCCGAGCGCCCACAGCGTCTCGACACTGGGATTTCCCGCCCCGCTCTCGAGCTGGGACACCGTCGCCTTGGAGATCCCGGCTCGCCGTGCGAGTTCGGACACCGAGAGGGAAGCGGCTTCGCGCTCGCGACGGATCGTGCGGGCGATTCGGGTGCGGAGATCTTCCATGTGTTCATCATGTCAAACGATCGTTCGCTTGACTATCCGACGGTGTGTGTTCAGAATGATACTCATGTGTTCAGCGAAACGAACGGTCGAGAGGTCGCGTCATGACTCCCGAGCGTGAAGTGTGGCGTGAGGCGCTCGGCGTCGTGCTCGCGACCAGCGCCTACGGCGTCTCGTTCGGTGCGCTCGCCGTCGCATCCGGACTCGACGTGTGGCAGACGTGTGTGCTGAGCCTGCTGATGTTCACCGGCGGCTCGCAGTTCGCGTTCGTGGGTGTGTTCACCGCGGGCGGCGTCGCGGCGCTGCCCTCGGCCATCGCCTCCGCGGTGCTGCTGGGTGTGCGCAACGTGGCCTACGGCATGCGGATGTCGCCCATCGTCGGGGGAGGGGTGGCTCGTCGTGCGGCCGCCGCGCACTTCACGATCGATGAATCCACGGCTGTCGCCATCTCGCAGGGCGATCCGCGACTGCGCCGCGTCGGATTCTGGGTGACGGGCATCGGCATCTTCGTGGGCTGGAACATCACCACGCTGATCGGCGCCCTCGTGGGCGATGTGCTCGGTGATCCGCGGGCCTGGGGATTGGACGCTGCCGCGGCCGCCGCGTTCCTCGCGCTGCTGTGGCCCCGGCTGCAGCAGAGACAGGCGATCGCGGTCGGCATCGCCGCCGCCGTGGTGGCGGCCGCGCTCACGCCGTTCCTGATGCCGGGCGTCCCCGTGCTCATCGCCGCGCTGGTCGCCATCGTGGTCGGATGGTTCAACTGGTTCGGGAGTCGCCCGTCCGTCGGCACCGCAGAGTCTCCGTCGGGAGTGACGCCATGAGCGTCTGGAGCGCCATCCTGCTCGCCGCCCTCGTCTGCCTCGCGCTCAAGGCCGTGGGCTACCTGGTGCCGCCCAAGGTGCTCGAGGCGCCGCGGCCGGCCCGTATCTCCGATCTGCTCACGGTCGCGCTGCTGGCGGCGCTCGTGGCGGTGCAGACCCTCGGCGCCGGGCAGGCGATCGTCGTCGATGCCCGGGTGCCTGCGCTCCTGGTCGCCGCGGGGCTGCTCTGGTTGCGCCAGTCCTTCCTCGTCGTGGTGATCGCGGCGGCCGTGGTCGCCGCCGTCCTCCGGCTGCTCGGGCTCGCAGTCTGACGGGGGAGCGTCCCTCAGCGTCCACAGGCCACGCGGGTAGGATCGACTCGTGCGCGTCAACTGGGTGTCGAGAGTGTTGTCGTGGGTCGCAGCGGCCCTGGTCGGCGGCGTGTACGGCATCGCCGGCACGATCGGCCACAGCCTGACCTGGGGTGTCCTGCCCGTCGGGCTCATCGTCGGCGGAATCGCCTGCGCCGCCATCCTGATCGCCATCCGTGCCCTGACGCATGACCGTGGGGCGGCGCTGGCCGCCGGTCTCGGGATGGTCGGGATGCTGATCCTGATCTCCGGCGTCGGTCCGGGCGGTTCCGTGGTGGTGCAGGATTCCCTCGCCGGCCGCATCTGGACGTATCTGGTCGCGGGGCTCGTGCTGCTCGTCGTCGCCTGGCCCTCTTTCTCCCGACTGCCGGTGCGCACCTCGGCGACGACGGCGGATGCTCCCGTCGCCGACGCGCCTCTCATCACCTCGGTCCCGCACCACGCGGCAGCCTCGCAGGAGAGTGAGCCGCGCGAGTCGTAGACTGGAGGGGTGACGTATGTGATCGCCCTGCCGTGTGTTGATGTGAAGGACCGCGCCTGCATCGACGAGTGCCCCGTGGACTGCATCTACGAGGGTGAGCGTTCTTTGTACATCCACCCGGACGAGTGCGTGGATTGCGGAGCCTGCGAGCCGGTGTGCCCCGTCGAGGCCATCTACTACGAGGACGACCTGCCGGACGAGTGGCAGGACTACTACAAGGCGAACGTGGAGTTCTTCGAGGAGATCGGCTCACCCGGCGGTGCGGCGAAGGTCGGCGTGTACTCGTTCGACCACCCCATCGTCGCGGCACTGCCGCCCCAGGGCGAATAGGTCTCGCCCGTGAGCGTCCGCGACCTCGCCGACTACCCGTGGGACGCCGTGATCCCCTACCGGGAGCGTGCCGCCCAGCACCCGCAGGGTCTGGTGGATCTGTCCATCGGCTCTCCCGTCGATCCGACTCCGGACATCATCCGCCGTGCGCTCGCCGAGGCGACGGATGCGCACGCCTACCCGCAGACCGTCGGCACGCCCGCGGTGCGCGAGGCGATCGTCGACTGGTACGCGCGGCGCAGGGGAGTGCCGGACCTCACGGTCGACAACGTGCTCCCGACGATCGGTTCGAAAGAACTCGTGGCGTTGCTGCCCACGCTTCTCGGCCTGGGTGAGGGTGACATCGTCGTGCATCCGCTCGTCGCCTACCCGACCTACGAGGTGGGTGCGCGCATCGCGGGTGCCACACCGCTCGCCGCGGATGACCCGGCGAGCTGGCCCGAGGGCACGAAGCTCATCTGGATCAACACTCCGGGCAACCCGGACGGACGCACCTGGACGGTCGATGAACTCGCGGCCGCCGTCGTCCGCGCGCGCGAGCTCGGTGCCGTCCTCGCCAGCGACGAGTGCTACGCGGAGCTCGGCTGGGATGGCCCCTGGGCCACCGAGGCGATCCCCTCGATCCTCGACCCACGTGTCACCGGAGGCAGGCGTTCGAACCTGCTGAGCGTCTACTCGCTGAGCAAGCAGTCGAATCTCGCGGGCTATCGGGCGGCATTCGTCGCCGGATGCGCCCGGATCGTGGGCGAGCTGCTCACGGCCCGCAAGCATCTGGGGCTGATGCCCCCGGCACCGATCCAACACGCGATGGCCGTCGCGCTCGGCGATGATGAACATGTCGCCGCGCAGAAGGAGCTGTACCGGATCCGGCGCGACACCCTGCGCCCCGCGCTCGAAGCTGCCGGGTTCCGCATCGACGGCTCCGAGGCGGGACTCTACCTATGGGCGACCGAAGGGCGCGACGCGTGGGAATCGATGGCGCGGCTCGCGGAGCTCGGCATCCTCGCCGGTCCCGGGCCGTTCTACGGCGCGCACTCCATCCAGCATGTGCGTCTGGCTCTGACGGCGCCCACCGAACGCATCGCAGAAGGCGCGCGTCGGCTGCACGCCGGGCTGTAGGTTCCCTCCTGCCATCCGCGCTCCCTTTGGCGGATGTCACAGTAGGCGTCAGTCCCTACTAGGCTGTAAAAGCGATTCGGTCGTGATCCGACCAGGCGTCTTTGCGCCGCGAGATCGCCAGTTCCGGCTTGATCAAGATCTTGGCTGATTCCGACGCGACAGGCGTACGGGCAGACACAACGAGGAGGCCCGCGTGAGCGCAGCGGCAGACCAGCAGGCGACAGCGAAGCTGACCATCGGTGACACCACCGCGGAGTTCCCCCTCGTGCGTGGCACGGCCGGGCACGACAGCATCGACTTCTCCACACTGACCCGCCAGACCGGATACACCGGACTCGACTACGGGTTCGTGAACACGGCGTCGACCAAGTCGGAGATCACGTTCATCGATGGCGACAAGGGAATCCTGCGTTATCGGGGCTATCCGATCGAGCAGCTCGCCGGCACCACGAGCTACCTCGAGGTCGCGTGGCTGCTCATCTACGGCGAACTGCCATCGGCGTCCGAGCTGGCGGAGTTCGACGAGAAGATCCGTCGCCACACGCTGCTGCACGAAGACCTCAAGCGCTTCTTCTCGGCGCTGCCGCACACGGCGCACCCGATGTCGGTGCTCTCCTCGGCGGTGGCCGCGCTCTCGACCTACTACGAGGGTCAGACGGACCCCCACGATCCCGAGCACGTCGAACTCAACATGATCCGCATGCTCGCGAAGTTGCCGGTGATCGCGGCGTACGCGCACAAGAAGAGCGTCGGACAGGCATTCCTGTACCCCGACAACTCGCTGAGCTTCGTGGACAACTTCCTCAAGCTCAACTTCGGCGTGCACAGCGAGCCCTACGAGGTCAATCCCGTGATGTCGAAGGCGCTCGAGCTTCTCCTGATCCTGCACGAGGACCACGAACAGAACGCCTCCACGTCGACGGTGCGCCTGGTCGGCTCCACGGGCGCGAACCAGTTCGCCTCCGTGTCCGCCGGCATCCAGGCCCTCTCCGGCCCCCTTCACGGTGGCGCCAACGAGGCCGTCCTCACGATGCTCGGACAGATCCGGGACTCCGGTCAGAGCGTCGCACGTTTCGTGGAGCGTGTGAAGAACAAGGAAGAGGGCGTGAAGCTGATGGGCTTCGGGCACCGGGTCTACAAGAACTACGACCCTCGCGCCAAGCTCGTCAAGGATGCCGCAGACGAGGTGCTCGCCTCGCTCGGCGTGACCGACCCGCTGCTGGACCTCGCCAAGGAGCTCGAGGAGCTGGCCCTGGCCGACGACTACTTCCGCGAGCGTCGCCTGTACCCGAACGTCGATTTCTACACCGGCGTCATCTACAAGGCCATGGGCTTCCCGACGCGGATGTTCACCGTGCTCTTCGCGATCGGCCGTCTGCCCGGATGGCTCGCCCAGTGGCGCGAGCTGCAGAACGACCCGCAGACGAAGATCGGCCGCCCGCAGCAGCTGTACGTCGGCTCGCCGGAGCGCTCGTTCCCGACGTCGCGCTGAGCTGAGCAGGCCCCATCGGGCCGACCCATCTGACCGAACCCCCACTCCCGCTCGCCCGGCGGCCGGTGGGGGTTCGTTGCGTGCGCGGTGCCTGAGGTCCCCGGAGACGAGAACGGCCTGCCCTCCCGAAGGAGGACAGGCCGTGTCGAGGAATGCGGGTCAGCGACCCTGAGCGCTCCGACCGCCCTGACGCTGGCCGCCCTGGCGCGAGGAGAACCCGGCCTGGCCCTGGCCGCCACCCTGTCCGCCGGAGCGGGGGCGACGACGGCGTGCGGGGGGAGTGGAGGCGCCTGCGCGCTCGCCACCGGCGGGGCGCTGCTTGGCCTGACGCTGCGGCTGCTGCGCCTGCACGGGGGCAGGACGCACGTGCGGGGCGCGCTCGGGCACGAGGCCCGTGACGGCAGCCGCGGTGGCGCTCTCGAGCGGAGCCGTGATGGCCGCCTTGCGCAGGAGATCCTTCACATCGCGACGCTGCTCGGGGAGCACCACGGTCACGACGGTTCCGGCGGCGCCGGCGCGCGCGGTACGGCCAGAGCGGTGCAGGTACGCCTTGTGCTCCATCGGCGGGTCGACGTGCACGACCAGGTCGACATTGTCGACGTGCACGCCACGGGCGGCGACGTCGGTGGCGACGAGCACGCGCACGCCACCGTCATCCGGGTCGGACGAGAAGGCGCTCAGGTTGCGCTCACGCGCGTTCTGCGACAGGTTGCCGTGCAGATCGACCGCGGGGATGCCTGCGGCCGTCAGCTGCTTGGCGAGCTTCTTGGCCTGGTGCTTCGTGCGGGTGAACAGGATGCGGCGACCGGTTCCCGACGCGAGGTCGCGCACCAGGGTCGTCTTGTCGTCGGTCGATTCGACGACCAGCACGCGGTGCGTCATCTCGCCGACGGGAACGCTCTCCTCGTCGACCTCGTGGCTGACGGCGTTCGAGAGGAAGCGACGCGCGAGCGTGTCGATGCCGCGGTCGAGCGTCGCGCTGAACAGCAGACGCTGGCCGCCGGCAGGAGTCGCGGTGAGGATGCGGGTGACGCCGGGCAGGAAGCCGAGGTCCGCCATGTGGTCGGCCTCATCGAGCACGGTCACCTCGACGGCGTCGAGCTGCACGATCTTCTGCTTCATGAGATCTTCGAGGCGGCCGGGGCACGCGACGACGATGTCGACGCCGCTGCGCATGGCCTGCTCCTGCGGACGCTGGCTGACGCCACCGAACACGGTGGTGACGCGCAGGCCCTTGGCCTCGGCGAGAGGCGCGATGGTCGCGGCGATCTGGGTGGCGAGCTCACGGGTCGGAGCGAGCACGAGGCCGCGCGGGTGGCCGGCGCGGCTCTTGCGCGTCGAGTCGGCGATGCGTGAGACGAGCGGAAGGGCGAAGGCGATCGTCTTTCCGCTGCCGGTGCGGCCGCGGCCGAGGAGGTCGCGACCCGCGAGGGAGTCGGGAAGCGTGTCGCGCTGAATCGCGAACGCTTCGGTCTTGCCGTCCTTTGCGAGGACGGCGGCGAGATCGGCGGGCACGCCGAGGTCGAGGAAGGAAGTCATGAAGTATCTCCGAGAATGCACGCGCGAACGAGGTGGCCGGGTGCGGGAAGGTGGGCGACGGCGCGGGATCGCGCATCGTTTCGCCGTTCGAAATGGCCAGAACCAGGCTAGTGGCGCGGGAGCGTGTCGACGACGCAGACGTCTCGCATCGCGAGGAGCGTCACGCTGACAGTATCACGCGCAGCAGGGGAGAGCCTGTGCGCCACCCCGGGAGGGGCGCACAGGCTCTCCACCGAAAGGTCGGTCAGGCGTGCAGCGCTTCGTTCAGGGTGACGCCGACGCCGGCGCGGCGGACGGCCTCGACCGCGCCGCTGAGGGAGTTCCGGCGGAACAGGAGCCCATCCTGACCGGAGAGCTCAGCGCCCTTGACGGTCTTCTTCCCGCCGTCCGCAGTGGTCGGGCCGTCAGCCAGGACGATCTTGGTGCCGGCCGTGACGTACAACCCGGCCTCGACGACGCAGTCGTCACCCAGCGAGATGCCGATCCCGGCGTTCGCGCCCAGGAGGGTGCGCGCTCCGATCGAGACGCGGTGCGTGCCGCCGCCGGAGAGCGTGCCCATGATCGAGGAGCCGCCGCCGATGTCGCTGCCGTCGCCGACGACGACGCCCTGCGAGATGCGACCTTCCACCATCGACGCTCCGAGTGTTCCGGCGTTGAAGTTGACGAAGCCCTCGTGCATCACGGTCGTGCCGGGGGAGAGGTAGGCGCCCAGACGCACGCGAGACGCATCGGCGATGCGCACGCCCGTCGGCTGCAGGTAGTCGGTCAGGCGGGGGAACTTGTCCAGTCCCTGCACCTGGATACCGGCGCGCTGGAGGGCCGGGCGCAGACGGGCGGCATCGTCGGGGTGAACCGGGCCGGCGTTGGTCCAGGCGACGTTCGGGAGATGTCCGAAGATGCCGTCGAGGTTGAGGTCGTTGGGCCGCACCAGGAGGTGCGAGAGCGCGTGCAGGCGCAGGTAGGCGTCTGCGGTGGAGGACGGAGCGGCATCCAGATCGATCCCGAGCTGGACGACCTCGACCGTGACGTTGCGTCGCTCGTCGGGGCGCGCGTCCTGCTGCAGCGCGGCAGCGGCGGCCGTGGACTCCTCGGCAGGAGCGGTCCCGGTGCCGAGTGCGGAGTACCAGGCATCGAGAACGGTGCCGTCACCGGCGATCGTGGTGAGTCCGACACCCCAGACGCTGCGCGATTCAGTCATGACTCCACGGTACCGGGAACGGCGCAGGTCTCTTGTCCCGATGACACGTGACGGACACCGCCGGGGCCGGGGCGGCAGGTCATAGGCTGGGGTCATGGTGCTCGATCTGACTGCGTCCTCCCTCGACCTCACGCGCGCGATCTGCGACATCCCCAGCGTCTCGGGAGAGGAACAGAACCTCGCGGACGCGATCGAGGAGGCGATCGCACCGCTGGCACACCTCGAGGTGATCCGGCACGGCAACACCATCGTCGCCCGGACCGCCCTCGGCCGCAGCCAGCGGGTGGCGATCGCGGGCCACATCGACACGGTGCCGATCAATGACAACGTCCCCACGCGTGACATCGAGATCGACGGCGAGGCGTATCTGTGGGGGCGCGGCACCGTCGATATGAAGGCCGGAACGGCGGTCCAGCTGAAGCTCGCCGCAGAGCTGACCGATCCCGCTGTCGACATCACCTGGATGTGGTATGACAACGAGGAGGTCGAGGCCTCCAAGAACGGTCTCGGACTGCTGGCCTCGGTGCGCCCCGACCTGTTCGAAGCCGACTTCGCGATCCTGGGTGAACCGTCCAACGGCGAGGTCGAAGGCGGATGCAACGGCACGCTGCGCGCCATCGTGCGCACCTCGGGCGTCCGGGCCCACGCGGCGCGCGCCTGGATCGGCGAGAACGCGATCCATCGCGCCGCCCCGATCCTCACCCGGCTCGCGGAGTATCGCGCCCGCGAGGTCCTCGTCGAGGGACTCCTCTACCGGGAGAGTCTGAGCGCGGTGCGGATCACGGGTGGCGTCGCCGGGAACGTCATCCCCGATGCCTGCGAAGTCGAGATCAACTACCGGTTCGCGCCGAGCAAGACCGCAGCCGACGCCGAGGCCCACGTGCGCGGTGTCCTCGCCGGGTTCGACCTGGAGGTCACGGATGCCGCCGAGGGCGCACGGCCCGGACTGGACGCCCCGATCGCGCAGCAGTTCGTGGCGGCGGTCGGTGCCGAGGCGCGGCCGAAGTACGGCTGGACCGACGTGGCCCGCTTCTCGGCGCTCGGCATCCCTGCTGTGAACTACGGTCCGGGTGACCCGCATCTCGCGCATCACGATGAAGAGCGCGTGCCGGTGGCGCAGATCGATGCGGTCGAGCGGGGCCTGCGCGCATGGCTCACGTCGCCCTGACCCTGTCTCGCCGGTGGGCGCTGACGCCCGTCGCGCTCCGGATCGCCGTGATCTATCTTCTGGCGCGCCTGGTCACCACGCTCTTCTTCGTGCTGGCGGCATCGCTGTCGACATCGCTCTCACGATTCGGGGCGGACGCGGGCATCGTGGACTTCGTGCTCGGGTGGGATGCGCAGTGGTACTGGCTCGTCGCCGAGAACGGCTACCCGAGCGAACTCCCGCTGACGGATACCGGCGATGTCGCCGAGAACGCCTGGGCTTTCATGCCGGTCTTCGCCGTCGTCGCGAAGGTCGTGGGGCTCCCGTTCGGTTCCTGGGGCGCCGGAGCCTTGCTGGTCTCGGTGGTCGCCGGATACTTCGCCTGCCTGGCACTGCACCGGCTCCTGCGCGACAGGATCGGCGGCTCGGCCGCGATCTGGGCCGTGGCATTCTTCGCGGCGGGCCCGTTGGCTGCACTGTTCCAGGTGGGATACGCCGAGACGTTGTTCCTGCTGCTGCTCTTCCTGGCGCTCGACGCCGTGGCACGGCATCGCTACGGCTGGCTGTATCTGCTCATCCCGGTGATGGCGTTCACGCGCCCCGGCATCCTCGCCTTCGCCTTGTTCCTCGGCCTGCATGGGATTCTGCGGTGGGTGCGACGGCGCGAGGAACCGCTCGCCACGGGCGAGATCGTGCACATCCTCGCGCTCGGAGCACTCGCGACGGTCGCCGGGTTCTCGTGGCAGCTCATCGCCGGGTTCGTCACCGGCGACCCCGGCGCGTATCTGGCGACCGAGCTCGCCTGGAGGCGGCACTGGGTCGTCGGCGGCGTCGACGGTTTCATCCCCTTCGAAGGATGGATCCAGGCCTCCCAGTTCTGGTTCGGCCAGTGGGGACTGCCGATGTGGGGTGGACCTGTCGCCCTGATCCTGCTCGTGATCGCGGCCGGGCTGGCGCTGCTGCGCTCGCCGCAGGTCAGGGCCGTGGGCACGGATCTGCGGCTGTGGAGCGCGAGCTACCTGTTGTACCTCCTCGCCGTGTTCTTCCCGCAGTCGAGCACCTTCCGCCTGCTGCTGCCGCTCAGCCCGCTGTGGGGAGCGGTCGCCGTGCCACGTTCCCGCCTCTGGCGCATCGGTGTGCTCGCCGTCGGCCTGGTGGGGCAATGGCTGTGGATCTACCACGTCTACGCCCTCGGCAACACCTTCTGGCAGGTGCCGTGAATGTAAAGGATCGGTGCATTTCTTCACAGGTGACGTCCAGGCCCGACCGCACCCGATAAACTCATTCCATACCACCGAGGAAAGGGGCCACGATGGCAGCGATGAAGCCGAGGACCGGAGACGGACCCATGGAAGCCGTGAAAGAAGGGCGACTCATCATCGTGCGCGTTCCGCTCGAAGGCGGCGGCCGCCTGGTCGTCTCTGTGAACGACGCCGAGGCGAAGGAGCTTCACGACGTGCTGGCCGGCGTCGTGGCGCCTGCCTGAACGAGCAGATCCGTTTCCACACGGACGACGAAGAAGGCGACGGATCATCGATCCGTCGCCTTCTTCGTGTGTCGAGGTGCTGTCGTCAGCCGCGCTCGGAGATGCTGACGAGCTGCAGCAGGCCCTCTCCGGCGGGGGAGACCGTGGCGAGGACGGCTGAGGACTCCTGCGTCTCCTGGACGAGGGAGCGGTAGGCGGACGTGATCTCGTCGCGCTGTACCGGATCCGCGGCGCGGCCGCCGACCAGGACACGCGGGACCAGGACGATGCCCCCGTCGCGCACGAGTCGCAGACCGTGTGCCACGTAGGCGATGACGTTCTCGGGATCGGCGTCGACCAGCACGATGTCGTAGGACGCCTCGTTCATGCGGGGAAGCACGTCGGACGCGCGGCCGGTGATGAAGCGCGCCTTGGTGGAGGGGACCT
This sequence comes from Microbacterium saperdae, assembly GCF_006716345.1. Taxonomy (NCBI): domain Bacteria; kingdom Bacillati; phylum Actinomycetota; class Actinomycetes; order Micrococcales; family Microbacteriaceae; genus Microbacterium; species Microbacterium saperdae. The sequence goes on along the minus strand of NZ_VFOX01000001.1, from coordinate 2,489,931 downwards.
TCGCATCGGAGAACGCCTGGCGTGCCGCGGCCAGGTGCTCCGGCTCGTTGTCGATCGTGGTGAGCACAGCCTGCGGAGCGCCGCGCAGCAGCCAGAGGCCGGAGACGCCGGCCCCGGTGCCGATCTCGACGATCGACCGCGCACTGGTGGCCGCGGCGAGCACGGCGATCTGCGAGCCGACGGCAGCGCTGATCGGCGCGGCTCCCAACTCCACCGCGTGAGCGCGCGCGCGGGCGATCGCATCCGGTTCCGCGATGGACTCGCGGATGAAGCGTGCGTTCGCGTCGTGCTCGCTCATGCCCTTGTTCTCCCTGCCTGCATATGAGTGTTCTCAGGATATTCGCTCTGTGTGCACCAGGAGCGCAGGCGCGACGGTAGCCTGGACAGATGCAATTCGGGCTCACCTTCGAGAAGCTGCTGCTGATCGGTCTCATCGTGGTGCTTATCGTGGGTCCCGACAGGCTTCCTCGTGTCGCCGAGGGCTTCGCGAAGTGGGTTCGCAAGGCCGGCGAGTACGTGCGCGACACCAAGTCCAAGATGCGCGACGAGATGGGCCCCGAACTCGACGACGTCGACTGGCGCAAGCTCGACCCTCGTCAGTACGACCCGCGCCGTATCATCCGCGAAGCTCTGATGGATGACCCCTCTCCCGCCGCCGCTGCCGCCGCGACGAAGACGGTCATCGCAGAGCCCGCAGCGCCGCGCATCCCGCAGGAGTTCAGCGCGACCAACAAACCGCCGTTCGACATCGAAGCCACGTGAACTCAGCCGCTCGACGCGGCGGTGTCAACGATCGCGACCGATTGGCCCTGGCCTTCGCCCCCATCTGCGCGCTCGGCGGCGTCCTGATCTGGGTGCTCTGGGTCCTCCCCATCGCCGCGTCCGTTGACGCGGCTGACCCGCATCCGATCGGCGAGACGACCGTCGTGGAACTCGAGACCGGAGAGCGCGTCGGTGTCTGGGGGAGAGGGATCTCCGCGAACCTCGGCACCATGGCGTGCGCCGTGACCGCGCCGGACGGGGAGGCCGTGGCGACGCGCGGCGGACCGTCGCTCGGGTGGAGTGACACCCTGTGGTGGATGACGCCGAGAGGGGGGTTCGCGCAGAGCGCGCAGTTCATCGCCCCCGCTGCCGGCGCCTATCGCGTGAGCTGTATGGACTCCCTCGAGACCTACGACGGCGACTTCCTGATCGCCGGCGACACGTTCGGCAGCGGCAGCATCGGTCTCGGTCGCAACGGTGGCAACGACTTCGCGATCGGCTCGCTCCTCGCGTTCGGCGCTGTCTTCCTCCCGCCCCTCGCCGTCCTGCTCCCCGCCGTCATCGGCATCCGTCTGGCGGTCACGAGGCGCCGGTCGAGCCGCGTGGCCCGCTAGGAGATCTTCGCGCGGAGGGTGAGGATGTCGTCGTCGGTCAGCAGAGCCCGGGGGATCGCGGTCGCGGCGGAGGCGTCGCGGAGCTTGAACAGCACCGCGTCCTTGCCGGCGCGCATGCTCTGGAACGTGCTGTAGCGGATGTCGGAGCGCCGACGCCCGCTCCCCATCTGCAGGACGTCTTCGCCGAGCGACACCCAGACGACGGTCTCGGGCGGCATCGCGGCACGGACGGCACGTCGCGCGCTCGACACGGTCAGTACGATCGCGTACGCGGCGAGGCCGAGGATCACCGGGGGCATCCAGGCGGCGAGGCCGACCTCGTCGGGACCGGCCGCGATCCGCGCGTTGAGGTTCAGGATGCTCAGGACGAACGCGCCGGCGAGTGCCACCCACATCACGATCGCGAGCGGTCTGGTCAGCGAGTACACGGTCGCGTCGTTGGCCATCCTCCGCAGCAGGCTCTCATCGACGGTGAGGGAGCGGGGGGTCGTGGACACATCCCCATCCTCCCACGTCGACTCAGCGCAGGGACATCGGCAGTGCGCGCCCGGAGAGGCCCCTGCCCTGATGCGCGAGGGTCGTCGCGAGGTCGTGGATCGCGCGGGCGGCGGGATCGTCGGGCTCACTCAGCACGACGGGAGCTCCGGCATCTCCTCCTGCCCGCAGGCTCGGGCTCAGCGGGATCGACGCCAGCAGCGGGACAGCTGTTCCCGACTCGGAGAGCGCTGCGGCGACCGCTGCCCCGCCGCCGCTGCCGAACAGATCGATGACCGTCCCGTCGGGAAGGGAGAAGGCGCCCATGTTCTCGATCACGCCGATCACGCGCTGCCCGGTCTGGCGGGCCACGAGACCGCTCCGGATGGCGACCTCGGAGGCAGCCGTCTGCGGTGTCGTGACGACCAGCACCTCCGCATGGGGAAGGAGCTGGCCGATCGAGATCGCGATGTCTCCGGTGCCCGGGGGCATGTCGATCAGGAGCACGTCGAGATCGCCGAAGAACACGTCCGTCAGGAACTGCGAGACCGTGCGATGCAGCATCGGTCCGCGCCACGCGACCACCGCTTCGCCGTCGCGCAGGAACATGCCGATCGAGATGGTCTTCACCCCGTAGGCGACAGGCGGCAGCATCAGGTCGTCGATGCGAGTCGGCTGGGTCCCCGAGGGGATCCCGAGCAGCCCGGGGATCGAGAACCCGTGCACGTCGGCGTCCACGAGCCCGACCGCCAGGCCCTGCTCGGCGAGTGCGACGGCGAGGTTCGCGGTGACCGTGGACTTGCCGACGCCGCCCTTGCCACTGGAGACCAGGATGACCCGGGTGAGGGAGTCGGGGCCGAACGGCATCTGCCTGGCGGGCCTGCCGTCACGGAGCTTCTCGGTGAGCGCCTTGCGTTCGGCGGGAGTCATCACGCCCACCTCGACCTCGACCTGCGCGATCCCGGCGACGGAGGCCGCGGCGTTGCGGACGTCGGACTCGATGCGCGCGGCGGCAGGGCACCCCACGATCGTGAGCACGATGCCCACGTGCGCGCTGTCTCCGTCGACCGTCACCTCGCGCACCATGTCGAGCTCGCCGATGGGCCGTCGCAGTTCAGGGTCCGTGACGGCCGCGACAGCCGCGCGGACGCTGTCCGCCGCCGTCATGAGGTGGCGCCGGCGGCGTCCGGCTTCTCCTCGTGCTCGCCGAGTTCCGCCAGCAGCGCCTTGAGCTCCTGGCGCAGCACGTCGCGCGTCACCGCCTGGGCGTTGCGCTCCTCGAGCGACATCCGCAGAGCCACGATCTCCCTGGCGAGGTACTCGGTGTCGGCGAGGTTGCGCTCCGCTCGCTGGCGGTCCTGCTCGATCTGCACGCGGTCGCGGTCGTCCTGACGGTTCTGCGCGAGCAGGATCAGGGGAGCGGCATAGGAAGCCTGCAGCGAGAGCATGAGAGTCAGCGCCGTGAACCCGAGCGCGGCGTCATCGAAACGCAGCGGATCGGGCATGAGTGTGTTCCAGACGATCCACAGCACGCAGAACAGCGTCAGGATGACGAGGAACGCCGGGGTGCCCATGGCACGCGCGACCCACTCCGTGAAGCGACCGAAGCGGTCTCGCGAGGTGGGACGTGTGCGGGTGGCGCCTCTGCCCAGAGGTGCGTCGAGACGCGGAGAACGGGCCATCAGCGCACCCCCTTCGAAGGCTCGGCGGCATCGTCGCTGTCGTGCGAGCGCCAGTCGTCGGGCAGCAGGTAGTCGAGCACATCGTCGATGCTGATCGCGCCGACCAGGCGGTGCGCGGCATCGATCACGGGGAGGGAAACGAGGTCGTAGCTGGCGAGCATCCTCGCGACCTCGGCCGCCGACGCCGTCACCGACACCGGCTCCATGCTGTCGTCCACGATCGCGCCGAGCCGTTCGTGCGGCGGGTAGCGCAGCATCCGCTGGAAGTGCACGACGCCGAGGAGACGACCGGTCGGCGTCTCGAAGGGCGGCAGCGTGACGAACACCGCGGCGGCGAGTGCCGGGTGCAGTTCATGACGGCGGATCAGCGCCAGAGCCTCGGCGACCGTCGCATCGGCCGAGAGGATGATCGGCTCAGGAGTCATCAAGCCGCCGGCGGTGTCGGGGCCGTACCGCAGCAGCATCCTGACGTCCTCGGCTTCTTCCGGCTCCATGAGCTCCAGCAGCTGCTCGAGACGGCCGGGGGGAAGCTGGGCGAGGAGGTCGGCGGCGTCGTCCGGCTCCATCTGATCCAGGATGTCGGCGGCACGCTCGTCGCCGAGTCGATCGAGGATGTGCACCTGCTCGTCTTCCGGCATCTCCTCCAGCGCATCGGCGAGGCGGTCGTCCGAGAGCTCCTCGGCGACCTCGATCATGCGCTGCTGGGGGAGGTCGAGCAGAGTGTTCGCGAGATCCGCCGCATGCAGTTCGGAGTAGGAGGCGACGAGCTGCTCCGCGGACTGCGACTCCCCAGGGGTGTGCTGCTCGGTGACCTCGCTCCAGGCGGCGAACGTCGTCGGGCCCTTGGCGAAGGGAGAGGCGCTCGTCTTCGGGCGCCGCAGGAAGAGTTGGCTGATCGCCCATTCGCCGAGCCGGTTCGGCTCGATCGCGACGTCCTCGATGACCGCGGTGCCGCTCCCGTCCACGAAGCTCATGCGGCGTCCGAGCATCTCCGCGAGCACGCGCACCTCGCCGGCGCGCGGGGAGAAGCGCCGGACGTTGATCAGGCCGGTGCTGATGACCTGGCCGGATCGGATCGAGGTGACCCGGCCGATGGAGAGGAAGACCTGGCGCCGTCCGGGGATCTCGACGACGAGGCCGATCACCCGCGGTGCCGCGGTACTTCGGTACACGATGACGACATCACGGACTTTGCCGAGCCGGTCGCCGACGGGGTCGAAGACGGCGCACCCGGCGAGGCGCGCGGCGAAAACCCGTTGTGTGCTCACTCTCACCAGCGTAGTGCGCGGGGCTCTGCGAGAGCTCCCCTCTTGCATTCCCCGCGCCGCCATAGCGGCGCGTGGAAGAATGGTCGGATGAGCATGTTGAACCGACCAGCGAACAGCGCCGACAGCGGCGAGATCGTCGCGTCGATGCGCGACTACGAGAGCGCACAGAAGACGGTGTCGAAGCTGATCGCCGCGGAGGTTCCTGCCCGAGACATCGCGATCGTCGGACAGAGCGTCCGCACCGTCGAGCGCGTCACTGGAAAGCTCGGCTACGCGGCCGCGGCTCGCTCCGGGGCGGTGAACGGCGTGCTGATCGGGCTGTTCCTCTCTGCGATCCTGGTCCTCGGCAACCCCGAGGTGCCGATCCAGCTTTTCGTGGGCTTCGTGTTCATCGGTGTCGCGGTCGGGATGCTGTTGAGCCTCGTCACCTATGCGATCGTTCGTCGGCGTCGCGACTTCGCGAGCGTCACGCAGTTCGCGGCCGACCACTACGAAGTCACCGTGATGCCGGCTTCGCTCGCCAAGGCGCGACTCGCGATCGGTGCCGCACGCCCGGAGCCGACTCGCCCTCCCGTCAACCTCGACGAGCCGCCGCGCTACGGGGAACGGATCGTCCCCGCCGGAGTCGCCCCCGCTCAGCCCGTTCCCGCGACCGCGGGCGAACCGGTGATCCCGCCGCGTCCCGCGGATCCGGTCGACACGCCTGCAGAACCCTCCGCGCATCCATCGTCCGACGCGCCGTCGACCGATCCTGACGCGGCGTCGACCGATCCTGACGCGGCGTCGAGCGAGACACGATGACTTCGCCTTCCGAGCCGCAGCAGCCCGGAGGCTTCCCGCCCGCCCCGCCCGCCCCTTCGTCGGCGCAGCCGCCGCGCCCGCCGGCACCTGCCGCGCCTCCTGCTCCGCCGTATCCGGTGCCGTCGCATCCGGCGCCCGGGTACCCGGCGGCGGGCTATCACGCGGCACCTCCGGCTCCCGGATACCCGGGACCCGGGTATCCGGCTGTCGCGCGCGCCGTGCCTCCGCGGGGTCTGCTGCCGTGGGTTCTCGGGTTCCTGATCGTCATCCCGTTCCCGTTCGTGGGCGGGATCGCGTCGGGTATCGCGATGGCCGTCAGCGGCGGTGCGTCTCGTCGTGCCGGCGGCGTCGCTCGGGAGAACGCGCGCGCGGCGCTCAACTGGGGACTCACGTACCTGTTGATCTCCACGTCGCTGATCGTGATGCACTTCGTGGTGCTGTTCCTGCTCACCGCGGAGAGCCCCGCAACGGGGTTCTTCCCTATCGGCATCCCGGTGACGATCTATGTCGCGATCTCGCTCCTGCATCTGGTCCTGGTGATCATCGGCACGATCCGGTCCTCGTCGGGCGCGGTGATGCGCGTGCCGTTCGCGATCCCGTTCGTACGCGCATGACGGTTCAGATCCCCGTCGCCCTGCCCACCGGTGCGGTGACCGTGTCGGGCGACTGGACGGAAGGTCGGAGCGGCGACATCGTGCTCATCGCCCACGGCGCCGGAGCGGGCAAGGATCATCCTTTCCTCGTCGGCCTCGCTGAGGCGCTCGTCGCGCGGGGAGTCTCGACGCTGCGGTTCAACTTCCCCTACGTCGAACAGGGCCGCCGGATGCCGGGGCCGGCTGCGCACGCGATCGCCACCTGGAACGCGGTCGTCACGTGGGCCCGCGCGCAGGATCCTGCGGCGCGCGTCTGGGCGACCGGCAAGTCCTACGGCGGACGCATGGCGTCGATGGCGGTCGCCGAAGGCCTCGTGGTCGACGGGCTCGCGTACCTCGGCTATCCGCTGCATGCACCGGGCAAGCCGGAGAAGCCTCGCGCGGAGCATCTGCCGGCGATCACCATCCCGCAGTTGTTCATCGAGGGCACAAACGATCCGTTCATCCAGCCGGTGGAGCAGTTCGAGGCCGTCCTCGCGACCTGTCAGAACGCGCGAGTGGTCTGGACCGAAGGCGGCGGGCACTCCTTCGAGGTGAAGGGGCAGAAGCGACCCGCTGCCGAGGTCGGCGCGTCGTTCGCCCCCGTGATCGCCGAGTACATCGGCCGCTGAGCCCCGGGGCCGCGCGCACGGACGCCGGTTCACGTCGCCGGGGGCCGGGTGTCAGCCCTGGACGCGGGCGATCCAGGCCTCGACCTCGTCTGCGGTGCGGGGGATGTCCGCCGAGAGGTTCACGGGACCGTCGGCCGTCATCAGGATGTCGTCCTCGATGCGCACACCGATACCGCGCAGGTCGACCGGCACCGTGAGGTCGTCGATCTGGAAGTACAGACCGGGCTCGATCGTGAACACCATCCCGGGGGCGAGGATGCCGTCGTAGTACATCTCGCGACGTGCCTGAGCGCAGTCGTGCACGTCGATACCGAGGTGGTGCGAGGTGCCGTGCACCATGTACCGACGGTGCTGTCCGCCGGCGTCCGCGTCGAGGGCCTCTTCGGCGGTGACCGGGAGCAGACCCCACTCGGCGACGCGTTCGGCGATGACCTTCATGGCGGCGCCGTGCACGTCACGGAATCGTACGCCCACCTGTGCGGCGGCGAATGCGGCATCGGCAGCCTCGCGAACGGTCTCGTAGACGCGACGCTGCACCTCGGTGAAGGTTCCGGAGACGGGGAGCGTCCGGGTGATGTCGGCGGTGTAGAGGCTGTCGGCCTCGGCGCCGGCATCCACCAGGATCAGGTCGCCCGGAACGACGGTGCCGTCATTGCGGGTCCAGTGCAGGTAGCACGCGTGCGGGCCGGACGCGGCGATGGTGTCGTAGCCCTCGCCGTTGCCGTCCTCACGTGCGCGACGGTGGAAGACGCCCTCCACGACGCGCTCGCCCCGAGCGTGCGCCACGGCGGAGGGGAGTTCGCGGATGATGTCGTCGAATCCGGCTGCCGTGATCTCGACGGCCTTGCGCATCTCGGCGATCTCGAAATCATCCTTGATCAGACGGAGTTCGGAGACTGCGCGGGTCAGCTCCTCGTCGTCGTCGAGGATCAGTTCGCCGTCGACGGGCAGGAAGGCGGCGAGGTGGTCGGTGGCGATGTCGAGGTCAGCGGCGACGCCCGCGAGCGACGGGCGCGGCCCGATCCAGAACTCGCCGACGGTCGCGTCCGCGTAGAACTCGGTCGTCGTCCGGTCGGCACGTTCGCGGAAGTAGAGCGTGACCTCATGCGCGCCGTCGACGGGCTCGAAGACCAGGATCGAGTCCGGCTCGGCATCCGACGCCCAGCCGGTGAGGTGGGCGAACGCGGAGTGGGCGCGGAAGACGTAGTCGGTGTCGTTGCTGCGCTGCTTCAGCGAGCCGGCGGGGATCACCAGGCGCTGGCCGGGGAAGGCATCGGAGAGCGCTGCGCGGCGTGCTGCGGCGTACGAGGCCTGTGCGCGCGGGGCGGGGAGGGTCTCGGGGCGTTCCGCCCACCCGGTGGAGATCGTGTCGAGGAAACCGCGGGGGAACGGCTGCTTGCGGTTCGTGTTGCTGTTCTCGACGGCGGGCTCTGCGATCGTGTCGCGTTCTGCGGTGCTCATCCGTCCAGTCTGTCACCTGTGACGGAGGAGCGGGAGCTCAGCCGGCGGGCTCGAGCTGGACCACCAGCGCGCGGTGGTCGCTGCCACCGGCATCGTCGAGGACGGCCGACCCCGAGGGGGTCCAGTTGGACGTGGCCATCACGTGGTCGATGGGTGCCCCCGCGAGAGCGGGGAGGGAGCTCGGCCACGTCCCCGACAGGCCGTTGCCGGTGCGTGAGGCGACATCGCGGCAGTAGCCCATGTCGCCGCCGCCGACGCCGAGCGATGCCATGTGATCGATCGTCGCGTTGAAGTCGCCCGCGAGGATGACGTCGCCGGCCGGGCACTGGTCGGCGACCCACTGCAGGTCGGAGCGCCACTGCTGCATCTCCTCCATGCGCGGTGCGACGGCATGGACGGCGACGATCGTGGGGCCGCTGCCGTCGATGGGCATCAGCACGACGCTCGGCACGGAGCCGGTGTTGCTGGAGCCGTCTTCGGACGACTGGATCACGGAGTACTCGCCGAGTTCCGGCGAGACCAGCACCGTGGTCTGCCAGGACTGGGGACCGTTGGGCACGTCCGGTCGGAACTGCACATGGTGCACCCACATCGGATGCCCCTGCTCACGCAGCATGATCGCGATGCGCTCGCCGACCGCCTCGGTCGTCTCCGGGAGGGCAACGATGTCGGCGCCCTGATCGAGGATCTGCTGCGCGATGGTCTCGGCCGAGACCGCCTCGCCGGCCGTGTTCCACGTGAGCACGCGGACGCTGCTGTCGGTTTTCTCGGGAAGTGCCGTGGTGCCGAAACCGCGTGTGACGCCGATGATCCCGGTGGCTCCCGCACCGAGGAGGGCGACGATCAGCACGGATGCCGCGAACCCTCGCAGCGGACGGATGAGGAGCAGCAGCAGTGCAAGCACGGCGACGATCAGGAAGGCGCCCAGCACGAGTCCGCGCGCCGACACCAGCTGCGTGAACGGATAGGTCTGCTCGAGTCGGAAGAACTGGGGCCACACGACGATCGCCGTGGCGATCGCGAGCAGCACGGTGAACAGAATCCCCAGTAGTCGAAGCATCCCGACAAGCCTAGAAGAGACGCCTGTGAAGTCCCTGCCCCGGTGCTGCGTGCGCGACCGCGACCCGCTCCGCTCGGTACGCTCGGAGGATGGCCGATCAACACCCCCTCAGGTTCGCAGGCCCCGCGGACCTGCACCTGCACTCCCACCATTCCGATGGCACGGAGGCGCCGGCCGAGGTGATGCGCCAGGCCCACGCGCACGGGGTGCGTACGGCTGCCCTCACCGACCACGATCGAACCACGGGGTGGGACGAGGCGGGCCGGGCCGCCGTCGCTCTCGGGATGACGTTCATCCCCGGAATGGAGCTCTCGTCCAAGCACGAGTGGCGCAGCGTGCATGTGCTCGGCTATCTCTTCGACCCCGATGACGCGGCGCTCGCGGCGGAGACCGCGCGCATCCGCGAGGACCGGATCGGCCGCGCCGAGAGGATCGTGCGTCATATTGGGCGCGACTACGACCTGCATTGGGATGACGTGGTCGCTCAGACCGTCGCCGATGCCACGGTCGGGCGCCCCCACATCGCGGATGCTTTGGTCGCACGGGGCATCGCGCGGGACCGCACGGAGGCGTTCGACGGGATCCTGCACCCCCGCGCGGGCTATTACGAACCGCACTACGCACCCGATCCGCTCACGGCTGTGCGGTTGATCACCGAGGCCGGGGGAGTGGCCGTGATCGCGCACCCCGTGACGTCGGGTCGTGACCGCATGATGCCCGTGCCCTTCATCGAACGACTGATCGCAGCGGGCCTCGGCGGGTTCGAGATCGACCATCGCGAGAACACCGCATCGGGCAAGAAGCTGCTGCATGAGATCGCCGCGACGCACGACCTCATCGTGACCGGATCGAGCGACTACCACGGCAGCGGCAAGCCCAACCTGCCCGGCGAGAACACGACGTCCGAAGAGATGGTCGCCCGCCTCATCGCGCGGGCCAGCGGGTCGGAGCCGCGCTACCCCTGACGCACGCCCGGCGTTCTGTCGGCACACTCCCGGCACATTCGCGAGCGGTATTGATACGTTCCTGCGCATGCGCCAAGCGACTTCCGTGGAGCGCCGCGTCGATGCGTTCGCTCATCGTCTGCTGCGTGAGGCTCCCGCCGACGGCATCCGTGCGGCTCTCGTCGAGGTGGCGGTGTTCATCCTCAAGCAGGCGTGGGCGTGCATCTTCGGGGCCGCGCTGCTCGCTGTCATCGTGGCGGCCCGCCTCTGGTACCCGGACGACGCGGCGATCGCACGCAACGACGCCCTGACGATCGCGGCCGTGATCATCCAGGTCGCGATGCTCGCGTTCCGGCTGGAGAGCGGACGCGAGCTCTGGGTGATCGTGCTCTTCCACATCACAGGCACGGTGATGGAGCTCTTCAAGACCGATGTCGGCTCGTGGATGTATGCCGCGGACGGCATCCTCCGGATCGGCGGGGTGCCCCTGTTCAGCGGGTTCATGTACGCCGCGGTCGGCTCGTACATGGTGCGGGTCTATCGACTGTTCGACCTCGGGTTGACGCGCTACCCCCACCGGCTGCTGACGAGCGTGGTGGCCGTGGCGATCTACGCCAACTTCTTCACGCACCACTACTGGTGGGATGCGCGCTGGGTGCTGCTCGCCGCCGTCGTGCTGCTGTGGATACCCACGGTGATGCACGCGCGGGTCTGGCGCCGTACCCTCCGGCTGCCGCTGCTGGCGGTCTTCGCGGGAGTGGCATTGTTCATCTACCTGGCGGAGAACATCGGCACCTGGGCGGGAGCGTGGATGTACCCCGATCAGGCGGACGGCTGGCAGCCGGTGTCGGCCGGCAAGCTCGTGTCGTGGTTCCTGCTGATGATCATCTCGGTCGTGCTGGTCACCTGGGTGTACCCACCGCGCCCACCGGGGACGACGGAGGGGACGGAAGCCGCTGTCGCAGCATCCGCCCCCTCAGAGGTCGATCAGGCGCCGGCCGGAGCCGTTCCTCCACCCGAGCCGCCGCGGCGGCGACGGCGGCGACGGGCCGGAGCCGGCTTGCCGTCGTGATGTTCCTTGCCCGCACCGTCGTGCGTGCCGGCACCCTCCGCGCTGCGGTCGGCGGGCGCGCTCTGCGCATCGGTTTCCGGAGTCTGCTCCGCGCCCTCGGCGAACGTCGAACCGACAGGAGCGGAGCCGCGACGGCGACGACGACGGCGGGTGCCGCCCTCTTCCGTGCCCTCGGCGGCGGCATCCGCAGCGCGCTCGGGGCGTCGCGTGCGCTCCGTCTTCACGGCCTGGGTCTTCGGAGCCGACGTGAGACGGCCCTTCGTGCCCTGGGGGATGTCGAGGTCGGAGTACAGGTGCGGGCTCGAGGAGTAGGTCTCGACAGGTTCCGGCTGACCGAACTCGAGTGCCCGGTTGATGAGGGCCCACTTGTGCAGGTCCTCCCAGTCGACGAAGGTGACCGCGATACCGGTCTTGCCCGCGCGACCGGTACGACCGGCGCGGTGCAGGTACGTCTTGTCCTCATCGGGGATCGTGTGGTTGATGACGTGGGTCACGTCGTCGACGTCGATGCCGCGGGCGGCGACGTCGGTCGCGACGAGCACATCGCGCTTGCCCGCCTTGAAGGCGGCCATGGAGCGTTCGCGCTGGTCCTGGCCCATGTCGCCGTGCACGCCGCCGACGTTGAAGCCGCGGTCGCCCAGCTCGTCGACCAGGCGCTGCGCGGCGCGCTTGGTGCGCGTGAAGATCACGGTCTTGCCGCGACCCTCGGCCTGCAGGATGCGTGCGATGACCTCGTCCTTGTCGAGCGAGTGCGCGCGGTAGACCAGGTGCTTGATGTTCGCCTGCGTCAGACCCTCATCGGGGTCGCTCGCGCGGATGTGGATCGGGTTCGTCATGAAGCGACGGGCGAGAGCCACGATCGGTCCGGGCATGGTCGCCGAGAAGAGCTGCGTGTGACGCACCGCGGGGACCTTCTGGAAGATCTTCTCGATGTCGGCGAGGAAGCCGAGGTCGAGCATCTTGTCGGCTTCGTCGAGCACGACCTCGGTCGCGTTCGAGAGGTCGAGCAGACGCTGGCCCGCGAGGTCGATCAGACGGCCGGGCGTGCCGACGACGATCTGCGCTCCCGCCTTGAGCTGGTCGATCTGCCCCTCATACGCCTTGCCGCCGTAGATCGCGACCACGCTGGTGGAGCGGTTGCTGGTGAGCAGGTCGATGTCCTCGTACACCTGCACCGCGAGTTCACGGGTGGGCACCACGATGAGCGCCTTGACGCCGTGCTCGGGGTTCTGGCCGAGGCGCTGGACCACCGGGATGCCGAAGCCGAAGGTCTTTCCGGTTCCGGTCTTGGCCTGTCCGATGATGTCCTGGCCGGGCAGACCGAGCGGAATGGTCTGCTCCTGGATGGGGAACGCGTCGACGATGCCCTTCGCGGCGAGTGCGTCGACGATGTCCTGATCGACTCCGAGATCAGAGAAAGTTGTCACTTGTTCAATTGCCTGTCCGGCGATCGTTCAGAGATCGCCACGTAAACGGATCCACGCCGTCTCTTGTGCCACAGGCGCGGGGGCCCGCTCCAACGGCGGGACACGCCCAGCCTACCCGAGCGGGTGCGAACAGCCGGTAGAGGCCGGTCGCACGAGTATTGTGAACGTCGTGGCGAACTGGGTAGGGAGTCCCCGTGGTTAAGTGGTTCTGGCAGCGCGATGCCGCCCCGCGGCGCGCGTTGGCTCTGCGCAGCAGGGGAGATCAGGGCGACGCGACCCGCGTGGATTTCGCGGAGCTCGCCCCCGAACTCCCGCGCTTCCTCGGCCAGGCCGCTTATCTGCAGCTCGGCTACTTCGAGACGCTCACACGCCTCATCCGGGCCACGCCCGAGCTCTCGGAGAAGGAGTCGCTGTCGCGGGCGGCCGGAGCCACGCTCACCAAGCACCGCGCGATCGTCGAGCTGATCGCCGAGCGCGGTGACGACCCGACCCAGCTCATGCTCCCGTTCCGCGAGAACCTCGACGCGTTCCGGCGCAAGACGATCGGCGCGCGCCCCCGTGAGACGCTTCTCGCCGTCTACATCACGGCCGGCATGCTCGACGACTTCTATCTCGCGCTCGCATCCAGCTACGGCGACGCGGGTGGTCGGGTCGCCGACATCCTGCGCGAAGACGATGCGCGCCATGAGATCGTCGCGATCATCCAGGAGACGATCGAGAGCGACGAGGAATGGCGTTCACTGCTGTCCATGTGGGCACGCCGCCTGGTCGGCGACACGATCCTGGTGTGCCGCTCCGCCCTGCGGCCCGAGTTCCTCGCCGCGGATGACGAGCGAATCGAACCGGTGTACACGGAACTCATGGGCGCGCACGCACGCCGCATGGACGCGATGGGACTCGCCTCCTAGCGATCCGGGTGCCGTTCGAGTCGGCGGGTGAGACGCCAGGCGATCACCAGCGGGATCGCTCCGAGCACTCCAAATGACATGTCGATCAGCTGCCAGCCGAGCGGGATGCCCCGGATGCCGCCCGCGATCAGGGCGAGCGGGATGATGCCGGCGCAGGCGATGACGCCGAATTGGGTGACCCAGATGTTGCGCACCGGGTCCACCAGCGGCCCGAGGAAGACCACGGCCAGCACGAGGTGCGCGTAGGCGAGCCAGTCCGTGCCATAGGCGATGAAGGGATAGCGCGTGCCGACATCGGTGAGCGCGTGAGACACCCGGTCCACCCAGGCGACCGCCTCGGGGAACCAGCCGGACGCCGGGGAGGCGTGCAGCACGTCGGATCCCAGGGCGAGCTCTTCGCGCAGCGGGAACGCCGTGATTCCGCTGACGAAGAGACCGAAGATGAGGATCCCGATGCAGACGCGGATCCACAGCAACGTGCGCCGGGCGCTCATGGCGGACCGGACGTCAGATCCCGAGAGCGGCCTTCGCCGTGGCATCCGAACGGCGGCGGGCTGCCACGACAGCCACGGTCGCGAGTGCGGCCACGGCGACCGCGCCGAGCACGCTCGCCAGCCACAGCCAGATGCTGCCCTCGCCGACGCCCGCCCACTGCAGCCCGGTGTAGACGACCGCGGAGGTCGCCGTGGCGATCGCCGGAGTGAGCGCGACACCGCGCAGCTCACGACCGCCGATCAGGAAGTGCGCGGCGATGCCGAGGGCGCACGCGCCGATGAGCGCGAGGAGGATGTACACGATCGGATCAGGCGACGAAGCCGACGCGGCGCAGTTCCTCGGTGCCCAGCTCGATGTAGGCGAGGTTCGCGGTCGGGACGATGTAGGAGTTTCCCTTGACGTCGGAGAAGCTCAGGTGCGACGTGCTCTGCTCGAGCGCCGCAGCGACCTGGCTGCGGACCTCGTCGGCGCTCGCGCCGGTGTCGAAGCTCAGCTCGCGGCCGGTGTTGATGATTCCGATGCGGATTTCCACGCGTGCTCCTTGCGATACGGAACGGGCGGGCGCCGTCAGACGCCGCCGTTCGAGGACTCGCCCAACTCTACCCCGGGGTCTCGACCCCGGATCGGCGGTCGACCCCGGTTTCGCCGTGAGCGCACAGCGGCCCGGGCGCGGACGGGAGGGGATGTCGGCGCGTCCGGCTAGCGTGGAGGACATGACAGGGGATGCCGCGCAACGAGCCGTCGTGACGGCCGGGACACACGCATCAGGAGTCATCATCGGAGCGCCCGGTACGGGGAAGACCCGAGCGCTCGTCGACCGAGTGGTGCATCTGCTGGACGTCGAGAGCCTGCGTCCGGAAGAGGTGCTCGTGCTCACGCCCAGCAGGCAGGCGGCGACCGCGCTGCGCGACCGGATCGGCGTCCGCATCGGGCAGGCGACGCCGGGGCCGCTCGCGCGCTCACTCGGGTCCTTCGCGTTCCAGGTGGTTCGCGGTGCGATGGTCCGCGCCGGCGCCGAACCTCCCGCGCTGCTCACGGGCGCCGACCAGGACCGGATCATCGCCGAGCTGCTCGCGGGCGATGCGGAAGACGGACTGATCGTCTGGCCGGAGGCGCTCAGCCCGTCGGTCAGGGCGTCCAAGGGCTTCCGGTCGGAGCTGCGCGCGTTCCTCGCCGAGTGCACCGAGCTCGGCGCCGGGCCCCGCGAACTCCGTGGCGCGGGCGACCCCGTCTGGGCTGCCGCCGCGGAGTTCCTCGTGGAGTATCGCGCTGTGCTCGACGCTCTGCGCTCGGCGCACCGCGACGCCGCCGACCTGCTCAGCGAGGCCAGCGTGATCCTGGAGCGGGCGGACGCCGCCACTCTCGGTCCTCTCGCCCCGCTGCGCGTCGTGCTGATCGACGATGCGCAGGAGCTGACCCGCGGCGGGATCGCCGTGGTCCGTGCCCTCCGTGCGCGCGGCGTGGCCGTGCACGCGTTCGGGGACCCGGACATCTCCTCCGGCGCTTTCCGCGGAGCGAGCCCCGAGCTGTTCGCGCAGCTCGCCGGCGCGCTCGGCGAGGTGCACGTGCTCGATGAGCCGCATCGCCAGAAGTCGGCGCTCACGGCCCTCACCCGCACGATCACGCAGGCGATCGGCGTCTCCGGGCGGGTCGAGCATCGCCGTGCCCCCGCGGTTGCGGAGGCCGACGATCCGGAAGCGGTGTCGACGTTCGTCGCACCGTCACCTCATGAAGAGCTCGACAGGATCGCCGGGGTGATGCGCGAGTGGCATCTGACCGCGGGGATCCGCTGGGATCGGATGGCGGTCATCGCGCATGACACGCGGCAGGTGACGCAGCTCGAGACCGAGCTCGCCGCACGTGAGATCCCGACCAAGGCCGCCGGTGTGCAGCGTCCGCTCGGCAGCGAGGGCATCGTGCGCGACATCGTCGGCATCGTGCGTCTCGCACTGACACCGGTGGAGGATCGCACGCCTGCGGAGCTGGAGGAGGCGCTGCGGACTCCCTTCGGAGGGATGGACGCGATCGGCCTGCGCCGATTGCGCGCGCGGCTGCGGCATATCGAATTGGAGCAGGGCGGCTCCACCCCTGCCAGGGAGCTCCTGCGGCAGGCCATGGCGAAGCCGGCGCATCTCACGCTCATCGACGCCCCCGAATCGCGCACCGCCGCGCGGTTCGCCGACACGATCGCGGCACTCGAGACCGCCGCCGCGGCTGGTGAGACCGTGCACGATCTGCTCTGGCGGGTGTGGGACCAGGCGCGCGCGGTGGACGGTCGTCGGCTCCACATCGCCTGGCGGGAGATCTCGATGCAGCCGGCCGGAGCGGAGACGGCCAGGGCCCTGGACGCGTTGGTGTCCCTGTTCGATGCGGCGAAGCGGTTCGTCGAACGCACGCCGAACGAGCACCCCGAGGTGTTCGTGCGTGACATCCTCGACAGCGAGGTGCCGGAGGACTCCCTCTCGACGCCGGACCGTCCGGGCAGAGTCACGCTGCTCACGCCCGCGACCGCCCTCGGCACCGAGTTCGACGCCGTCGTGGTGGCGGGCGTGCAGGACGGGGTCTGGCCCAATGTGCGGCTGCGCGGCGGCATGCTCCAGACCTGGCGGCTCGCGGACGCTCTCACAGCGAGCCGCACCGGGGCGCTCATCGAGGCGCCGACGCCCCTCGACCGGCGCCGCAGCGCGCTCCACGATGAGCTGAGACTGTTCGTCCGTGCCGTCTCCCGTGCGCGCGATCGGCTGCTCATCACCGCGGTGGACGACGACGACCTGACGCCGAGCCCCTTCTTCGGCTTTCTTCCGGCGCCGGAGCCGCCCGAGAGACACGCCTCGGCGGAGCATCCACTCACGCTGCGCGGGTTCGTGGGGCGTCACCGACGTGCGCTCACGACCTCCCGTTCCGAGCCGGTGCGTCAGGACGCGGCGGAGCAGCTCGCCGTGCTGGCGCGCGAAGGCGTCGCCGGTGCAGACCCCGCGGACTGGTACGGGGTCACGCCGTCGTCGACGCAGGCTCCGCTGCGGGATCTCGAAATCGACGGCGCACGGGTGTCCCCGTCGAAGATGGAGTCGTACGAGGAGTGCGGTCTGAACTGGGTGGTGTCCGCTCTCGGCGGCGACACCGTGATGCCGCCCACCGCGGGCATCGGCACGATCGTGCACGAGGCCATGGAACGGGTGCCGGACGGAGATCTCGACCGCATGCGCGCGATCGTCGCCGAGCATTGGCCGGAGCTCGATTTCGAGACCGAGTGGATCGGACGAAAGGAACGCAGGCGCGCCGACCTGTTCGTCGATCGTCTGCACAGCTATCTGGGGGAGGTACGCGCCGACGGCGGGCGAGTGATCGGAAGCGAAGCGCGCTTCGACTTCGCGGTCGCGCTCGGCGACGACGACCGTGCCCCCGAAGTCCGCGCGGTCGATGCGCAGGACATCGGCCCCCGCGCGATCGTCAGCGGGTATATAGACCGGGTGGAGGCATACCCCGAAGGCCACGGCGAGCACGCTCACGCCCGCGGTCGCGGCTGGGTCGAGATGAGTCGCAGCGCCGACGGTGAACGAGCGGTCGTGGTCGATCTCAAGACGGGCAAGACCGACCCCGAGTCCGATTCCGGGGTTCTCGAGCATGCTCAGCTCGCCGCATACCAGGTCGCCGTGCAGCAAGGACTGATCGACGGTGCGGCGCCCGCGGCGCTCAGCGGCGCCCGGCTCGTCATCGTCTCCAAGACGTTGGCGAAGAGCGACTATCGCGTCGCGCACCAGCATCCTCTGGATGATGAGGCACGCACCGCGTTCCTCCAGCGGGTGGCTGATGCGGCCCGAGGGATGTCGGCCTCGAGCTTCACGGCGCAGGTCGAGTCGCATTGCGCGGACACGCAGCGACGTGTGCACCCCTGCCGCATCCACACGGTCCCGGCGGTGAGCGCGTGACAGGCTGGGAGGGGACGTACGGCATCTCGGCGACGGATGTCGCCGCCGCCCTGGGACAGCCCTCTCCGACCCCGGCGCAGCAACGCGTGATCGAAGCCCCGCCCGAACCCGCCCTCGTCGTCGCGGGCGCCGGGAGCGGCAAGACCGAGACGATGTCGGGCCGCGTCGTCTGGTTGGTCGCGAACGGCCACGTGCGCCGTGACGAGATCCTGGGGCTCACCTTCACGCGCAAGGCGGCGGGTGAGCTCGCCGAGCGGATCGGCGCACGGCTCGCCCTGATCGATGAGTACGGCCGACGAGGCTTGTTGCCGCATCTGTCGGAGATCGTGCGTTCCGGCGCGTTGCGACGTGTCGACGACGCCTCGCCGGGGCGGCAGCGCGACGTGGTGCGGACGCAGGTGCTCGACGAGCTCGCGGCCGCGTACGGCACCGGCTGGAATCCTGCGGCCGCTCGTTCTGCCGAGGACCTGATGATCCGGCCGCGCGTCTCGACGTACAACGCTTTCGCCGACGGCATCGTGCGCGAGCACGCGGCGCGCATCGGCCGCGATCCCGACGTGGCGATGCTCAGCCAGGCCGCGTCCTGGATCCTGGCGCGCGAAGTCGTGCTCCGCTCCGACCTGCCGGAGCTCGAAGGCATCGATTATGCGCTCGGGACCGTGATCGATGCGGTGCAGCGCCTCGCCGGCGACGCGCTCGACCACCGCGTGGATCTCGATCGTGCCGAGCGGATCGCGCGGGACCAGGCCCTGGCCTTCGAGCCGTACCGCGGCAACGGCGACGTCGAGAAGGCGGCGACCAACCTGCTCAGTCTGCCCACGATCACCCACCTCGTGCGCGACTACATCGCCGAGAAGCAGCGGCGCGGCGTGCTCGACTTCGCCGATCAGGTCGGCGGCGCCTACGACATCGTCGAGTCGGCGCCCGATGTGCGCGCAGAACTGCGGGAACTGCACCGTGTGGTGCTGCTCGATGAGTACCAGGACACCTCGGTGATCCAGACGAAGTTCCTCGCCGAGCTCTTCCGCGACGCCGCGGTGATGGCCGTCGGCGACCCCCATCAGTCCATCTACGGCTGGCGCGGAGCGAGTGCCGACAACCTCTATGCCTTCTCCCGCTCCTTCTCGAGCCGGGGAGACGCGCAGACCTACAGTCTGATGACGAGCTGGCGCAACGACCGCAGCATCCTCGACATCGCGAACAGTGTGCTCGCTCCTCTGCAGCGGCCGGAGCTCGATGTCCCACCGCTCGATCCTCGACCGGGAGCCGACGCCGGTGCCGTGACCGTGCGCTATCCGTTCACGGTGGACGACGAGGCCTCCGACGTCGCCGAATGGTTCGCCGAGCGTCGTGCCGAGCACGACGCGGATCCGGGGCGCACACGCCCGCATACCGGAGCGATCCTGTTCCGTTCCAAGAGGCACATGCAGACCTTCGCCGCCGCGCTCGCCGCGCGGGGCATCCCGCATCGCATCCTCGGTCTGGGTGGGTTGCTGGCCACTCCAGAGGTGGTCGACGTCATCTCGGTGCTCCGTGTGGTGCATGATCCGACCGCGGGCTCGGCGCTGATCCGTCTGCTCACCGGGCCGCGCTTCGGGGTGGGCGTGGCCGACATGGCGGCGCTTTACGACCTCGGACGCACGTTGGCCGAGCGCGACACCGCGATGATGCCGCTGCCCGAGGAGGTGCGTGCCCGTCTGCGTTCTTCACGCGGTGCAGACGAAGCGGTCTCGATCGTCGATGCGGTCGACGTCGTCCGGGCGGTGCGCGACGACTATCGCATGCTCGAGGGGATCACCCCGCAGGGACGGCAGCGGATCCGCGCCGCCGGCGAGATGCTCGAGCGGTTGCGACGCGCGTCATCGCAACCGATCCCCGAGCTGATCCGGTTGATCGAGCTCGAGCTGCGACTCGACATCGAACTGGCGGCGAACGAGACGCGGGGCCCGGCGCGCATCGCTGCGACGCAGCTGCGCGCCTTCTCCGACGAGGTGCGGGCGTTCCTCGCCGCCGACGATCGGGGGACCATCGGCAGTCTTCTCGCCTGGCTCGCCAAGGCCGAGAGCACGGACGAGCTCATGCCGCGCCCCGAGCCGCCGGAACCCGGCGTCGTCCAACTGCTCACCATCCACGGCTCCAAAGGGCTCGAGTGGGATGCTGTGGCCGTCGTCCGGCTGGTCGTCGATGAGCTGCCCGGCCGGGTGTCCGACACCTCGGGATGGTTCGGTTTCGGTGTGGTGCCGTTCGCGTTGCGTGGTGACCGCGATGCGCTCCCGGCATTCCGCTGGGACCCCGAGTCGGCGATGGAGGGAGAGAGCGATCCGAAGAAGCGACAGGCGCTCGCCCAGTCCTCGCTGTCCGGAGGGGTGACCAAGGCGAACCCTCACGGCGGCGCGCTCAAGCGCTTCAAGGACGAGTATCGGCAGTATCAGCAGCAGGAGGAGCGCCGTCTGGCCTACGTGGCCGTGACCCGCGCACGCACGGACCTGCTGCTCAGCGGTTCGCACTGGGCCGGGCAGAAGTCCCCGCGGATGCCCAGCCCGTATCTCGTGGAGGCGATCGAGGTACTGGGGCTCGATGCCATCGAGCCGGTCGACGCGGCGGAGAATCCCTACGACGGTCCGGGATCGACGCTCAGCTGGCCCCTCGACCCCCTGGGCGGACGCCGCAGGGTGGTCACCGCAGCGGCAGAGGCGGTTCGAAGCGCGGCGATGCACGCGGACGTGCTCGAGCCTTCTCCGGAACTCGCGCGACTGCTCGCCGAGCGCGCCGCCCGACTGCGAGGGGCGGACGCCGTCGCCCCCACCCGCGTCCCGGCCTCCCGATTCAAGGACTACGTGACGGACTTCTCCGGCACGTTGTCGTCGGTCGTCCGGCCGATGCCCGAACGACCGTATCGTCAGACGCGCCTGGGCACCCTGTTCCATGCCTGGGTGGAACGTCGCTCCGAGCTGGTCGGGGTGGGCAGCCGGGTCGATGAGGCACTGTGGGAGCTCGACGAGGACGAATCGTCGTCGGGAGCACCGGATGCGTTCTCGGGAGAACCCTCGGTCACAGCATCGGACGAAGCAGACCTCGCTGCCCTGCAAGAGACGTTCGAACGCAGTGAGTGGGGGCCGCTGCTCCCGATCGCCGTGGAGATCGAGATCGACTTCGCCCTGGGAGCAGGGATCGCCGACATCGAGTCCGACCCCGATCGTCGAGCGCACATCGTGATCTGCAAGCTCGACGCGGTGTACCGCCGAGCGGACCGCGGTGGTCGTATCGAGATCGTGGACTGGAAGACGGGAAAGGCTCCGAAGACGGCGCAGGAGCGCGAGGAGCGCATGCTGCAGCTGGCCCTGTACCGACTCGCGTATCACCGTCGCTTCGACGTTCCGCTCGACGAGATCGACGTCGCGCTCTACTACGTCGGCGATGACCTCGTCATCCGCGACGACCGGATCTACTCCGAGGAGGAGCTCTTCCAACGCTGGAGCGCGGCGCGCGCGGCGCGCTGAGCTTCATCGTCCGTCGCGGATTCTTCGTCGGAATCGCTGTCAGCGCCGGGGGAGCGAAGGGGGTGCGAGTCCTCGCGCGCCCCTGCGGCACCTGTCGTGCCGGCGAACAGTCCGCTCACTCCGGAGAGGTCCTCGGTCTCGATGGTGAGCATCTCCGCCCGGCGGGCCGCGTCGGCGTCACCGTCTCCGTCTCTCGTCGAGGACGGCAGCGGCTGGACAGGACCGGTTCGGTCGGCGTCGGCGTTCGTGTCGAGCCACAGTTCGTCGGGGTTGTAGGCATCGGTCTGCATGGAGGTGTCGATCGCGGAACCTGCCTCGACGGGGACGCGATCCAACGCGTCCATCGCCGAATCGACGCCGGTTCCGAGGGTGGCGATGACACTGAGATCGTCGTCGCGCAGCCCATCGGCAAGGGATTCCAGGAGCGCTGCGGCGTCGTCCACGATGTCGCTGCGACGCATCGAGTCGCCGTGGACCAACCAGCGCGCGAACTCCAGTTCAGCGAGAAGGCGTGCGCGCACTTCGAGCGCGGCGTCGGGAACCCGTTCGAGGCTGCCTGAATAGGAGGCGTGCACATCGGACGCGGCGTCAGGCGCCGCCGACAACCACGCGAGATCGAGAGCAGGGTCTCCCACGGCGAGTCCGTGCCAGCCGACCAGGCCGGTGACCTCGGGTCCGCGCTCGGGATCGTCGTCGAACAGGAAGGACGTCGACTGGACGCCGCCGAGCACCACGGTGGACTCGAAGCGCCAGAGGTCGTCATCGCTCACCGCCTGTCGCCAACGCACAGTGAGGCGCGCAGGCACTCGTCCGGTCGCGGCGGCCTCGTCGACCAGGCGCGCCAGTTCCTCCCGGCTCTCCTCCGCAGACTTCGAGACAAGTCCGGCGCCACGCACGACCGACGTCGGCAGTCCATGGACCGCCGCGATCGCCGCACCCATCGACTCAGCCGCGCCGCGGCCGGGAGGGACCATCGCCGGCTCGATCTGGAACCCGGGGAGGAGGCCGGTGACGAGTGCGCGGCCTTCGCCGACGCGCGTCTCGCCGATGTACTCCGGGGCGTCGAAGGGCAGCATGGCGCGCGCTCCCGCCGTGAGCGCACGGAGCGCCAGAGCCTCCGCCGCCAGCTCGCGTGCGGTCTCATCGTCGTCGGCGATCCGGATGGCGAGTTCACGTCCGTCGGCCAAGGTGGCCACGGCGGAGTCGAATCGTCCGTCAGCATCGGCCGTCAGTGCGCGAGCGCCCGTGACCTCCGCCCCGGGCAGTGCAGCCGTCACTGCCGCGGCTAGAGTGAATGGAGAGCGTCCCATGCCCTTAGGGTAGGTCGGCTCAGGGGCGGTCCCGCCTCCGCCACGCCCGTGAGAGAGGGAGTCGATGACCATTCGCCGTTCATCTCTCGACCGCGCCGCCGATCTCCGCGAGGAGTCCGGGGTGCTGGATCGACTGCGCGCCGACACCGAGACCCGCACGATCGTCGTGCGCGACGGACGCGTCCGCGTCGTCGATTCCGCTCTGCTCCGGGTCTCGCCGAACGAGGTGGGGGAGGCGACGTGGGCGCTCCTCGGACGCGACGAGGACGGCACGTCGCTGCTGCTCGCCGCGCTCCCGCCGGAGACGGAGAGCGTCGACACGGCGCCCGACGAGATCTGGCTCGGGCTGCGTGACCTCGGCGGCCGTATCGACGCCGGAGAGACCGAGCTCCTGGTCGAAGCCATCGCCGTCGCAGGCTGGCTCCGCGACGCGCGCTTCTGCCCGACATGCGGAGGCGGAACCGAACTGCGTCAGGCGGGGTGGTCACGGCGCTGCCTCTCCTGCGGGCGCGAGCACTTCCCCCGTACCGACCCCGCCGTGATCGTCGCGGTCGAGAGCGTGGATGGCGAACGGCTCCTGCTCGGCGCGAACGCGAACTGGGGCGGGCGCATGTATTCGTGCTTCGCCGGCTTCGCAGAGGCCGGGGAGTCCCTCGAATCGACGGTCCACCGCGAGCTCGAGGAGGAATCCGGGGTGCGCTTGTCCGAGCTCCGCTACGTCTCCTCTCAGGCCTGGCCGTTCCCGCGCTCGCTCATGATCGGGTTCCGCGCCGTCGTCGACGAGGAGTCGGCGGCACGCCCGGACGGCGAGGAGATCATCGACGTGCGTTGGTTCACCAGGGCGGAGATCCGCACGGCACTCGTCGGCGACGGTCCCGTGGGTCTGCCGGGTCATGCCTCGATCGCCAGAGCACTGATCGTGGACTGGCTCGAGGATCGGGCGTGAGCGCCCTCGACGCACTCGACGAACGGCAACGGCAGGCGGCGTCCGTGCTGCGCGGTCCGGTCGCCGTGCTTGCGGGTGCCGGAACCGGGAAGACGCGGGTGATCACGCACCGCATCGCGCATGGCGTCGACACCGGCGCCTATTCACCGGGGCGCGTCATGGCCGTCACCTTCACGGCCAAGGCTGCCGGTGAGCTGCGCGGTCGTCTCCGTGCGCTCGGCGTCGAAGGCGTCGCGGCACGCACGTTCCACGCGACGGCGCTCGCTCAGCTGAACTTCTTCTGGCCCACTCTCGCCGGCTCTCCCGCGCCGTCGATCATCGACAACAAGGTGCGCATGCTCGGACAGGTCGCCGACGGGCTCCGTCTGCGACGCTCGACCGCGACACTCCGCGACATCGCGTCGGAGATCGAGTGGCGCAAGGTCTCGATGCTCTCGATCGAGAAGCATGCCGAGCTCGGGCGCGCGGTCACCGGTGTGGACGCCACGCAGCTCGTCGAGCTCCAGCGCGGGTATGAAGCGCTGAAGGACGAGCGTCGCCAGCTCGACTTCGAGGATGTGCTCCTGGCGTGCGCCGGGATGCTGGAAGCCGAGCCTCGTGTCGCCGCATCCGTCCACGAGCAATATCGCCATTTCACGGTCGACGAGTTCCAGGACGTCTCGCCGCTGCAGAACAGGCTGTTGGAGCTCTGGCTCGGAGATCGACACGACATCTGCGTCGTCGGCGATGCGAGCCAGACCATCTACTCGTTCGCCGGCGCCGAACAGCGCTACCTGCTCGAGTTCGAGCGCGCCCATCCGGATGCCACGGTGGTGCGGCTCGAGACGAACTATCGTTCGCAGGCGCCCATCCTCACCGCGGCGAATGCGCTGATGCG
Source organism: Microbacterium saperdae (assembly GCF_006716345.1). Classification (NCBI taxonomy): domain Bacteria; kingdom Bacillati; phylum Actinomycetota; class Actinomycetes; order Micrococcales; family Microbacteriaceae; genus Microbacterium; species Microbacterium saperdae. The sequence goes on along the minus strand of NZ_VFOX01000001.1, from coordinate 2,465,137 downwards.
CGGGCGCCCAGGTGCTCTCGAGCTCGTCCCCGCGCGCGAGCAGTTCACCGCGGACGCGCCCACCGTCACGGCGTACGACACCGAGACCGAGGAAGCCCAGGGGATCGCCGCCGCCATCTCGGCCCAGATCACGGCGGGTGCGTCGCCGGCGGAGATCGCCGTGCTGTACCGCGCTCACGCGCAGTCCGGGGTGCTGCAGCAGGCGCTCGCCGCAGAGGGGATCGCGACGACGGTCCTCGGCGGCACGCGCTTCTTCGCGATGCCCGAGGTCCGCCAGGCGATCCTGGCGCTGCGCGCCGCGGCGATCGCTCCGACCGAGCAGGGGTTCCTCCCCGGTGTGCAGCGCGTGCTGCGCGAGCTCGGTCTCACGGATGATCCCCCGCAGGCGGGAGGCGCTCAGCGCGACGGCTGGGAAGCGCGCAGGGCCCTGCTGCGTCTGGCCGAGGAAGCAGGACCCGAAGCGAACCTGCGTTCCTTCAGCGACGCCCTGATGGCCCGGGCCAAGGACCAGCATGAGCCGACCATGCGCACCGTCACGCTGTCGACCCTGCATGCGGCGAAGGGCTTGGAATGGCCCCATGTGCACTTGGCGGGGTGGGCGGAGGGTGCGCTGCCGATCTCGTACGCCACGACCTTCGAGTCGATCGACGAGGAACGACGTCTCGCCTACGTCGGTGTCACGCGCGCAGCGCGAACCCTGGCTCTGAGCTGGTCGCGGTCCGCGGGACGAGGAGAACGGGCTCCGTCCCGCTTCCTGGCTGAGATGGGCACGACAGCGCGCGGCACCGGCATTCTGCGTGAAACGTCACCGCACGCCACGCGCGGGAACCGTCAGCGCTGAGACGGACCACTGCACCCGCGTCTGCGTCGACGCGCAGCAGCGCCGCCACCAGCGCAGCCGCTTCGGCGACCATCGCCGCGCGGAGCGGTCCGGCATCGCGGTCGATCAGCTGCGCGTGCAGCCGTGGCCACGCGTCGTCACGGTCGCGTTCATGTCCATCGCGGCAGGCGAGACACGGTGACGAGCCGGGCCGGATCAACGGGCCGACCGTCACGGCCCCCCGCTCGAACGCCACGGGCAGGTGGGGCGTGTCGTCCCTGAGGTAGCGGGCGAACTGCACGGCCGCGGCGGACCCCTGCACCAGAACCACGGCGACATCGTCCGGCGACGAGCGGTTCCCCGAGGCGATGCCCTCATCGGTGAGGGCTTCCCGCATCCGATGTGCGGCGCGTCCGTCGGTGATGTTCAGCGTCTCGACCCACGCCGCGCGCGGAGGTGGCGCATCATCCACGAGAAAGGAATCGAGCTGTGCGAGCAGCATCCTGGCCTCCCGTCGGGGTGCGCCGACGCCGTGCGCGACGACGTCGAACGCGGAACGGCGGAAGCCCGAGCGCATCCGTCCGAGCAGGAGCTCGACCCAGGCCGCAGTGACCGTGACGCGGACGTCACCGGCCTCGCCGAACTGGAGGGTGCTGTCGTCCCTCCACAGCAGAGGGACCTCGGGGTCCAGACGCGTCAAGGTCGGGGAGGAGAGCGGTGACATTCCCCGATTCTGAACACACGACGCGGGTCACGGGCGGCAGATGGTGCATCCGTGGACAACTCAGCCCTCCGCCCGATCAGGGGAGGAGGGCTGAGCCGTCGTGCTGTGCGCGCTCAGACGGGGCGGTCGCCCTCGGGGCGTTCGTCGTCGGTCGGACCCGGCTCGTCGCCGTCCTCGGAGGCACTCTCGTCCGATCCCGTGCCGGTGAAGTCGTCGCCGTCGAGGAGACGAGCGAGCGCCTCATCGAACTCATCGGCCGCAGGCTGCTCGCCGCGGGCGGTCGCCTGCAGACGGGCCACGAGGGCTGTCGGGTCGTCGATGTCCTCCGCGGTGGGCATCAGGTCGGGGTAGTCCCACAACGCATCCCGACCCGCGATGCCGACGGCGTCCGTGACCGCCTTCCACATCGCCGATGCCTCACGGAGGCGCCGGGGGCGCAGCTTCAGTCCGACGAGGGCGCCGAGCGCGTCCTCGGCCGGTCCGCCCACCGCACGCCGACGTCGCGCGGCCTCGGCGATGCGCGTGCTCTCAGGCAGGCGTGATGTCGCCTCGGCGGTGACGACGTCGACCCAGCCATCGATCGTGGCGATCAGATTCTCGAGACGGGCGAGCGACTCCCGCTGCGCCTCCGTCTGAGCGGGCAGCAGGGCACCGCCCTCGATCGCCTTGCGCAGCTCCTCCGGATCGGAAGGATCGAGCCGGCTCGCGACGTCCTCCAGCGCATCGACGTCGACCGTGACACCACGGGCGAAGTCGGTGATCTGAGCCATGACGTGCAGATGGAGCCACTTGGCGTGCCGGTACAGACGGGCGTAGGCGAGTTCCCGGGTCGCCAGATACAGGGCGATCTGGTCTTCGGGGATCTCCAGCCCCTCGCCGAATGCCGTGAGGTTCTGCGGGATGACCGCGGCGACCCCGGCGGGCAGCACGGGAATGCCGACGTCGCCGCCGGAGACGACCTCGAGGGCGAGATTGCCGAGCACCTGTCCGAACTGCGCGGCGAACACCGAGCCGCCCACGCCGCGCATGAGCTTGCCCGCTCCCTGCACGACGCCGCGCATGTCCTCGGGGACCTGCGTGTCCAGCGCGCTGGTGAGGGCGTCGGCGATGCTCGTCGACACCGGTCCCGCGATCTCCTTCCACACCGGCAGCGTCTTCTCGACCCATTCGCCGCGGGTCATCGCGGTCGGGCTCTCCGCGAGTTCGGAGATCGTGGTCGCCTCGCCGAGCCAGAGGTTCGCGAGAGCGAAGGAATCCACCAGCGACGTGCGGGAGCCGTCGGTGATGCCCTGGCCGTCGCGGTTGGCGATGTGCAACGCCTGCCGCAGCGCGTTCTCCCAGGGGTCGCCGCCGAAAGCGCCCTGCAACTGCGACATGATCGTCTGCATCATCGCGGGGTCGAACTGCATGCCCTCCATGCCCTCGAAGGCGCCACGCAGGGCCTCCGGGTCGATGTCGCCACCGCCCTGGCCGGAGAGCATCTTCCGCAGGAATTCCTGGAAGTCCTCGGGTGTGGGGTCGTTGTCAGCCATGTCGATCGCCCTCTCAGTACGCCGTAAGCCTGCGGGATCTACGCTAGTCACAGGTTTCTGCAGGTGACCCCGACATGGGCGAATCGCTGTACGCCGCTCGCGAACGACGGAGGAATGCTGTGGATCGAACGCGGTCTGTGAAGCTCGGGCTGGGAGTCTGGGCGCTGATCGTGGCGCTCATCGCGCTGGTGGTGCTCACGTTCCTCCCGACGCCCTACGTGATCCAGAGGCCGGGCCCGGTCTACGACACGCTCGGGACTGCGGCGGGAGCGGATGGCGAGCAGGTGCCGCTGATCCGTATCGACGGTGCGGAGACGTTCGAGACCGCGGGCACGCTCGACCTCACCACGGTCCAGGTCGTCGGCAATCGCGAGCGCACCCCCAGCTGGTTCGAGCTCGCCCTGGCGTGGACGGATTCCTCGCGCGCGGTCGTGCCACTCGACTCGGTGTTCCCCGAGGGTGTCACGAGCGAGCAGCGCGATGAGCGCAACGCCACGCTGATGGTGGACTCGCAGCACGAGGCGACGGCTGCGGCCCTCAACGAGCTCGGCTACGACACCGGCGCCGAGGTCGTGGTGGTCGAGGCGGTGGAGGACACGCCGGCCGCCGGGCTGCTCGAGCCGGACGATGTCATCACGGGTATCGACGGCGCCGACGTCACCTCGGCGAAGCAGCTGCGGCAGACGATCCAAGATGCGGGCGGCGACACGATCGCGCTCACGGTGCTCCGCGACGGCGAGGAGAAGAGCGTCTCCATCACACCGGAGAAGCACACGCAGGGTGACGTCACGACGTGGTTGATCGGCATCACGCTGCGCACCGACTACGACTTCCCGATCGATGTCACGATCCAGCTCGACAACGTCGGCGGCCCGAGCGCGGGGATGATGTTCGCACTCGGGATCATCGACACCCTCACCGAGGGCGAGCTCAACGGCGGGGAGAACATCGCGGGGACCGGCACGATCGAGGCGGACGGCACCGTCGGTCCGATCGGCGGAATCCGACAGAAGCTGTACGGGGCGCGGGATGCGGGAGCCCAGTACTTCCTCGCGCCGGCATCGAACTGCGACGAGGTCGTCGGCCATGTGCCCGACGGGCTGCAGGTGATCCGCACGTCCACGCTGGAGGAGTCCCTCGACGCGCTCGAGGTGATCGCCGAGGACGGCGACGTCGCCGCGCTGCCCGCATGTGCCGCGTCGTGACCTCCCCGTGACCGGGATGACAGCCCTCGTCCAGTAAGGGATGCCTAGGATGGGGGAGTGACCTCGACCTCAGCTCAGAACCCGGCCACGCCTCGAACGTCCCGACGTATTCTCGGCATCTCACTGGTGATCATTGCCGCGTTGATCGCGGTGTTCTTCGTCTTCGCATCGTTGTACACGGAATTCCTCTGGTTCGACCAGGTCGGATTCACCGGTGTCCTGACGACGCAATGGATCGCGACGGCGGTGATGTTCGTCGTCGGCTTCCTCGCGATGGCCGTCCCCTTGTTCGTGGTGATCCAGCTGGCATACCGCCTGCGACCGGTCTACGTGCGGCTGAGCTCTCAGCTCGACCGCTATCAGGAGGTCATCGAGCCCCTGCGGCGTCTGGCCATGTGGGGGATGCCGATCTTCTTCGGCCTGTTCGCCGGCTTCGCCGCCGCGGGCAACTGGAAGACCGTGTGGCTGTGGGCCAACGGCGTGGCGACCTCCACGGTCGACCCGCAGTTCGGCATCGACACCGGCTTCTACATGTTCGCGATGCCGTTCTACTCGATGCTCCTCGCGTTCGTCTCCGCGATCCTGCTGCTGAGCCTGCTCGTCACCGCCCTGGTGTCGTACCTCTACGGAGCCGTGCAGATCGGGCAGGGGGAGCTGCGCATCTCGAAGTCCGCGCGCATCCAGCTCGCCGTGATCGCCGGCCTCTACCTGCTCGTGCAGGCGGTGAGCCTCTGGCTCGACCGGTACAAGACGCTCGTCGCCCCGGATGACCGCATCACCGGTGCCGCGTACACGGGCGTGAACGCGACCATCCCCGGTCTCGCGATCATCGCGATCATCGCCGCGCTCGTGGCCGTGCTCTTCTTCGTCACCGCGATCATCGGACGCTGGCGGTTCCCGCTTGCGGCGACCGCGCTGCTGATCGTGGCGTCGCTGGTCGTCGGCGTCGGTTACCCCTGGGTCGTCACGACCTTCCAGGTCAAGCCGAACCAGAACGCCTACCAGGCGGAGTACTACCAGCGGAACATCGACGGCACGAAGGAGGCCTACGACGTCGCAGACCTCGAGACCACCTCGTTCCAGGCCGAGACGGATGCCGAAGCAGGGCAGCTCCGGGAGGACGCCGACACCACGGCGTCGATCCGCATCATGGACCCGAAGGTCATCAGCCCGACCGTTCGTCAGCTCGAGCAGTACCGTGCGTACTACCAGTTCGAGGAGACGCTCGACGTCGATCGCTACGAGATCGATGGCGAGATGCAGGACACCGTCGTGGCCGTGCGTGATCTCGACATCACCAAGCTCGGTGACGGCGACAACTGGAACAACCGCGTCGCGGTCTACACCCACGGCTACGGCCTGGTGGCGGCGGCGGGCAACCAGCGCACGACCGACGGCGAGCCGGTGTTCCTCGAGCGGGGCATCCCCTCGGCCGGCTTCCTGACCGATCGGGAGAACTTCGAGCCGCGCGTGTACTTCGGCGAGAACTCCCCGGAGTACTCGATCGTCGGTGCGCCGGAGTCGTCGGCACCCGCCGAGATCGACTACCCGCGGGGCAAGGACGGATCCAACGAGACCAAGACGACGTTCAACGGCGACGGTGGTCCGAAGATCGGTGACACCTTCACGAAGCTGCTGTATGCGCTGAAGTTCCAGTCCGAGCAGATCCTGTTCTCGAACCTGGTGAACGAGGACTCGCAGATCCTGTACGACCGTGACCCGAAGACCCGCGTGCAGAAGGTCGCCCCGTACCTCGAGCTCGACAGCGATCCCTACCCGAGCGTCGTCGACGGCCGGATCGTCTGGATCGTCGATGGATACACGACGAGCGCGACGTACCCGTACTCGACCAGCGTCAGCCTCTCCGAGGCGATCGCCGACTCGAACGTGCCGACCCCGACGCTCGCGATCGACGACATCAACTACATCCGCAACTCGGTCAAGGCGACTGTCGATGCGTATGACGGTTCGGTGACGCTGTACGCGTGGGACGACGAGGACCCGGTGCTCAAGACGTGGCAGAACGTCTACCCGTCCACCGTGAAGCCGATCAGCGACATGTCCGGTGAACTCATGAGCCACGTGCGTTACCCCACCGATCTGTTCAAGGTGCAGCGCGACGTGCTCGGGATCTACCACATCGACAACGCGAACTCGTTCGCTCAGCAGGACAACCGGTGGCAGACGCCGAACGATCCGCGCAGCGACGCGATGCTGCAGCCGCCGTACTACCTCACGATGAAGATGCCCGGTCAGGACTCGGCGCGATTCTCGATGTTCTCCACCTTCATCCCCGCCTCCCAGGGTGCGGGAAGCACGCGCGACGTCCTGATGGGCTATCTCGCGGTCGACTCCGACGCGGGGTCGAAGAAGGGTGTGAAGGGCGAGGGCTACGGCCAGCTTCGCCTGCTCGAGATCAACGACGACACGACCGTGCCTGGACCAGGTCAGGTCCAGAACACGTACAACTCGGACACGTCGGTCGTGCCGCAGCTGAACCTGCTGCAGCAGGGTGAGTCGCAGGTGATCTACGGAAACCTCCTGACCCTCCCTGTCGGTGGCGGTCTCCTGTACGTGCAGCCCGTCTACGTGCAGTCCTCCGAGGGCACGCAGCTCCCGCGTCTGCAGAAGGTGCTGGTCGCCTTCGGTGACCGTGTCGCCTTCGAGAACACGCTCACCGATGCACTCGACACCCTCTTCGGCGGAGACTCCGGAGCCACAGGGGGCGATGAGGAGATCGAGCCGTCCGACCCGGAGACGGATCCGGGCACGGATCCCGAGACCGATCCGGACGCGGGGCAGACGCCGACGCAGCCGACGGATGAGCAGGCAGCGGCCCTCTCCGCCGCGCAGCAGGCCCTCCTCGACCGTGACGCGGCCCTCAAAGCGGGCGACCTGGAGAAGTTCGGCGAGGCCGACAAGCGCCTCACCGCGGCCGTCCAGAAGCTCCTGGAGCTGGAGGCGGCCGCCGGGAAGTGATCCGACGGTGTCGATGACGAATGGGCGTCTCCTCGGGGGCGCCCATTCGCGTGTGTGGGCGCTGCGCGATGTGCGTGTCTTCACCGCCTGAGGGGTCAGAACATGCCGAGCGGACGGGCTCGCGTACGGCGTGTCGTGACCCTTCGCCGATGGGCCGTTCGCTCCGACCCAGAATCCACGGGGGAAAGCAGAAGGCCCGGATCCTTGCGGATCCGGGCCTTCTTGTGTCGCATTCTCGTTGCGGGGACAGGATTTGAACCTGCGACCTCCGGGTTATGAGCCCGGCGAGCTACCGAACTGCTCCACCCCGCGGCACAAGAGATAACCTAACACGGATTTCGGGAGTGCGCGAATCGAGACGGCGACGCAGGGATGGGGGAGGATGAGGAGCATGTCCGAGCGCTCCGCCGTCCCCGTCGCCGTCTGCCAGTTCGCGCCCACTGCGTCCCGTGCGGACAACCTCGAACGCATCGCCGCCCTCGTCGCGGAAGCGGCAGGGCGCGGCGCCCGACTGATCGTCTTCCCCGAGTATGCGAGCTACTTCGTGGATCCGATGGACGAGAGCCTTGCGGCGAACGCCGAGACGCTCGACGGCGACTTCGTGTCGACGCTCACCGCCCTGGCGGGGGAGTACGGGGTCGTGATCGTCGCGGGGCTCGCGGAGTGCGCCTCGGACAGCCATCGGGTGCGCAACGCGGTCGTCGCGGTGCGGGGTGACGGGCTGCTCGCCGTGTATCGCAAGCAGCACCTGTACGACGCCTTCGGTCAGACCGAGTCGGAGTGGGTCGAACCCGGGGATGTCGGCGTCGCCGCGACCTTCGAGCTGGGCGGTCTGCGCTTCGGACTGATGACCTGTTACGACCTCCGATTCCCCGAGGTCGCGCGCGCGCTGATGGATGCCGAGGCGGATGCGCTCGTGGTGCCGGCGGAGTGGGTCAGGGGGCCGCTCAAGGAGCACCACTGGACCACGCTGCTCGCCGCACGGGCGATCGAGAACACCGCGTACGTGATCGCCGCCGACCACCCTGCCCCCATCGGCGTCGGGCATTCGCAGATCGTCGATCCGCAGGGTGTCGTGCTCGCCGGGGTCGGAGTGGCAGAGGGCATCGCTGTCGGCGTGGTCGAACGCGGCGTGATCGACCACGTGCGATCCGCCAACCCCTCGCTGCGTGTGCGCAGGTATGCCGTGGTGCCGCGCTGACGGCAGCCGTCAGCTGCGCAGTACCGCGAGGCGGGAGACCGCCTCTTCCAGCACCTCGACGCGCTTGCACGCGGCGAAACGGATGAGTCCCGAATACTCTCCGCGACGCACATCCGAGACGAAGGCCGTCAGCGGGATCGCGACGACCCCGGCGCGGTCGGGCAGGGCGCGACAGAAGGCCGCCGCATCCGCACCGCCGAGCGCGGTCGCATCCGCGACGGTGAAGTACCCGCCCTCCGGTGCGAGCACGTCGAATCCGGCGGCCCGGAGTCCGGCACCGAGGATCTCGTGCTTGCGGGCGAGTACGGCGGCCGCGCCGTCGAAGAAGGAGTCGTCCAAGCGCAGCCCCACGGCGATCGCCGGCTGGAACGGCGATCCGTTGACGTACGTGAGGTACTGCTTCACCGTCAGCACGGCCGTGATCAGGTCGGCAGGGCCGTGCACCCAGCCGATCTTCCATCCGGTGGCTGAGAAGGTCTTGCCGGCCGATGAGATCGTCAGCGTGCGCGCGGCTGCTCCGGGCAGCGTGGCGATCGGGGTGTGCGGGGCGTGGAACGCCAGGTGCTCGTAGACCTCATCGGTCACGATGATCGCGTCGTGCTTCTCGGCCAGCCGCACGATCTCCGCGAGCACCTCTCGACGGAACACCGCCCCCGTGGGATTGTGCGGATCGTTGATCAGGATGATGCGTGTGCGATCCGTGACCGCGGCCGCGAGCTGTTCCAGATCGGGCTGGAAGTCGGGTGCGCGCAGGGGCACGGTGCGCAGCGTCGCACCTGCGAGAGCCGCCGCCGCGGCGTAGGAGTCGTAGTAGGGCTCGAAGACGACCACTTCGTCGTCGGCGCCGTCGATGAGTGCGAGGAGCGTGGCCGTCAGGGCCTCGGTCGCTCCCGCGGTGACGATGATCTCGCGCTCCGGGTCGACCTGCAGACCGTAGAAGCGCCGCTGATGCTCGCTGATCGCGGAGAGCAGATCGGGGATGCCGCGCCCGGGGGGATACTGATTCGCGCCGTTCGCGATCGCTGCCCTCGCCGCCTCGAGCACCTCGGCGGGGCCGTCCTCATCCGGGAACCCCTGGCCGAGATTGATGGCCCCGGTTCTCGCCGCTGCCGCGGACATCTCTGCGAAGATGGTGGGTGCGACTGCTCCGTCGCTCGAGAGCAGGCCGGCGCCCGCTGCGGTGCGGCGCCATGCGCCCGGGACGACACTCATGAACAACAGGCTAAGGCCATAGGGGAAACTCACCTTCGCCATAAGAAACGCACAGACATGGGGAGCAGTCTGAGGGAGCGTTGTTGAAGGAGCACACACCATGAACGAAGACAACACCCACGACCACTCGGCACCCGACGTGCCGCCCACCGAGGTCGCAGGAGCCGCCGCCACACCGGCGCCCGACGCGTCCGCTGACATCACCATCGATCCGGTCGCACCGGTCCCGGGGCAGGCATCTGCTCCGACAGCCGCCGGGCATGACGTCCCGTCGACTTTCACGTCCCAGGCGGCGGGTCCTGTCCCGCTGCCGCCGGTCCCGTCGGCGCCGCAGCAGTTCACCGCACCGACAGCCCCGGCGACGGCGGCAGCATCCGGCGCCGCCTTCGGCATCCACAGTGACGCGTCGGCTGCTCAGCCCACCCAGCCGCTGGGAGGCACCGTTCCGCTCGGCGCGCCGTTCGCGGTCGGCGACGCGCTGCCCGGCACCGCCAAGGTGAAGGACGCGAAGCCGCGCGGTGGCGTGAAGATCGCGGCACTCGTGGTCGCAGCCGCGCTCGTCGGCGGTGTGGCCGGTTTCGGCGGAGGCGCGATCTGGAACGCCGTCGGCAACTCGCCGTCCACCGGTGTCGCCGCAGGCCCCGAGACGGTCACCGTCAACAACCCCGGTTCCGTCAACGAGACCACGGCCGTCGCCAGCAAGGCGCTGCCGTCCGTCGTCACGATCGAGGTGGCCGGCTCCAGTGAGGCGGGCAGTGGCTCCGGCGTCATCATCAGCGACGACGGCTACGTGCTCACGAACACGCACGTCGTGACGCTCGGTGGCGCGGTGGCCGATCCCACGATCCGCGTCACGACCTCGGACGGACACATCTACGAGGCGACGGTCGTCGGCACCGACCCCATCTACGACCTCGCCGTCATCAAGCTCAAGGACGCCAAGGGCCTCACGCCGATCGACTTCGCGGACTCGTCGAAGCTCAACGTCGGCGACACCGCCGTCGCGCTCGGCGCACCTCTCGGACTCGCGAACTCCGTGACGACCGGAATCGTCAGCGCGCTGAACCGCAGCATCCAGATCGCATCGTCGGCTCTGCCCGACTCGAGCTCGGAGGATGCTCCCCAGGAGCAGACCCCCGAGGACGGCGACCAGGGACCGTTCCAGTTCGACCTCCCCGGCTCCGGTCAGCAGCAGAGCAGCGACTCGATCTCGATCGCCGTGATCCAGACGGATGCCGCGATCAACCACGGCAACTCCGGCGGCGCGCTCGTCAACAGCAAGGGCGAGCTGATCGGGATCAACGTCGCGATCGCCAGCTCGGGCAACTCGGAGGAGTCGGGCTCGATCGGCGTCGGCTTCTCGATCCCGTCGAACATCGCCAAGCGGGTCTCCGAGGAGATCATCGCGGACGGTGTGGCGACACATGGACTGCTGGGTGCCTCCGTGCGCGACGCGTCCTCGGTCGAAGGTGCGGTCGTCTCCGGCGCCTACATCGCCGAGGTCACCGACGGCGGAGCGGCGAAGCAGGGCGGGTTGAAGGCGGATGACGTCGTCACCGCGTTCAACGGAGTCCCGATCACGAGTGCCACCGACCTCACCGCACAGGTGCGGGCGGCCGCCGCCGGCAGCACGGCCACCGTGACGTACAACCGGGGCGGAAAAGAGTTCGAGGCGGAGGTCACGCTCGGCGAACTCGCCGGCTGACCCGTTTCCTCACAGAGAAGGGCGCCACCTCCGCGATAGGCTCGCGAGGTGGCGTCCTTCTCTTTCGGCACCGGCAATGCGGCCAAGCTGCTCCGGATCCCGTTGTATGCCGTCGGGCGCATAGGTGCATTGCTCGTTCCTCGCGGACGGCGCTGGGTCTTCGGATGCGGCGCGGGCATCGGCGACGGCGCCCTCGCGCTGCAGCGGCACGCCGCGGCCGTCGGGCACGACACCATCTGGCTCACGTCCACGGCACGCGAAGATCGTGAGGCCGCCGCTCTCGGCATCCGCACGATACGCAAGAACGGACTGCGCGGATGGTGGGCGACGGCACGCGCAGGGGTGCTCGTGGTCACACACGGCCTCGGCGACGTCAATCGCTACGCCAATTCCGGTGCGTTCGTGGTGCAGCTGTGGCACGGCATCCCGCTCAAGCGCATCGGCCTCGACTCTCCTGCCACCACCCAGGTGCCATCGGTCCCCGGTGCG